>DATIVG010000379.1:0-19689 GCA_035466075.1 Nodosilinea sp.
TTCCGGCGGGGGTGGGCTGGGTGGCCAGCGGGGCGGGTTTGGCGGTGGTGCCCGGGCTGATGCTGCCGCTGGCGATCGCCCTGGTTGGGCTGCATGGGCTGCTGGTGCGATCGCGCTAGCCCAATTTCGGAGGACATTTGAAAAGTCCTATTGCTTGTAGCCAACGTGGAGATCCCCCTAAATCCCCCTTAAAAAGGAGGGCAGGGGGGATCAGCAGGGAACTAAAGCTACAGCAAGCCACTTTTCAAATGCGCTCTCCATGCCCCCTCTCAGCGGCCGCCCGTCTGAGGCCAATTGGGTCAGGTTTGCCGGGGTCAACAAAAAGCCTTTGCTGGGTTCAGCAAAGGCTTGAGCGATCTAATTTGGTGTCGAAGACGACCCTAACCACCGCCCTCAGCTACCTGGGGCAGGGCCACGGACAAACCAAGGCATACAGTCGTGCCAAAACCGATAGAAAATCAGCCTGGCACCGCTGGATAGCCTAGTCTTTTTCGAGGTTTTCGCGACGGATATCGTCTAGGCGAGAGGCATCTTTGTCCAGGTTTTCGCGGCGAAGCTGATCAAAATCTACGCCGCCGGAGACATCTTTGAGTTCGTCATCCGACAGAGCTTCGTCGTCAGTCATCACCGCTTTGGCAGTATTTTCAATCATGGGAAAACCCTTATTGCTTGACTTGCCACTACACCCTAAACCCGGCCATAGTGTTTGTCTGCCTGGAAAAATCGGCATTTGCTTGAAGGTCATGCTTAATTTTTCCTGAGAACCAGCCCGAGCAAACGATTGAGAGCATGTTTGAAACGTCTTTTTTCCTGTAGCAAAGGCACAGCTACCGCAATTCGCTTTTCAAGTACCCGGTGATTTATTTGCGCCATTAAGCCCTATTTCTGGGTATCAGCGGCCATACCGGTATTGCTCAATTAAGACATGCCTTTGGTCAGGGCAAACGATTGTTTGCCCTGACCAAAGGCATTAAAGGCTTTATACCGACGTTCAGCTACCCCGACCGCAATACCCCACCTCGATCTACCCGAGGGCGGCGACTGGTAGGTATGGCACCCAGGGAAGACCGGCTCTGAGGGCGCTCAGCTAACCACAGTGGTCGCAGCTCTAAGGGAGCATTGTCCCAGGGAAGCATCATCATCGAGGGCCAGAAAGAACTGCCCGGCGAGGGAGCAGATGGAATGTCGCTGTACAGTAGGTTAAGCGGGTGGGGGGAATCGAACCCCCATCATTAGCTTGGAAGGCTAGGGTTTTACCACTAAACTACACCCGCAGTTTGACCGCTATTTTATCACAGCGCCTGGGCGGTGGCGGTAGCGGGCGATCGGGGCAGGCGGCGGTGTTGGCCTTTTGATGGATTTGATACCGGACGCTCAGACTTAAATCTTTATAATAGAGTGCTTAGACGCTGGACTTGGGCCAGGGGATCGAATGGGTCTGGGCGGTGCCGAGTTGTGGTGTTGAGACCTGTGCTGGGCGGCAGTGAGCCGCTGTTCTTTGACAAATTGGGAGTCGCCTGTGTCTGCATCTGCATCAACGGCTTATCTATTGGTATCCCACGGGAGCCGCGATCCGCGGTCGGGCCAGGGCATGGAGCGCCTGGCTCACTTTGTGCGATCGCAGGAGGCCGGTCTCTGGAACGCTGCCAGCGAGCCAGGGCACGGGCTGGCTGACTGGCGGCTGATTGCCGACCAGCGTTCGGCGGGGGTGCGATCGCAGCGTCGAGCCACCCCCGCCAGCCCTCCCGAGCGCCCCGAACGCACCTACCCCGGCATCTACCGCAGCCGGGTGGTGCGGCCAGGGGCCATCCACGGGCCGCTGGTGGGCACCGCCTGCCTGGAGACCGAGGCCCTGCCCCTGCACCGGCAGATTGTCGAGTTTAGCCGTCGCGCCAGCGCAGCGGGAGCCCAAACCATTCGCATTGTGCCGCTGTTTTTACTGGCCGGGGTGCATGTCACCGCTGACTTGCCCGCCGAGGTCGAGCTGGCCCGCCAGGCCCTGCCCGATCTGGCCCTGGAGCTTAGCCCCCACCTGGGCAGCCACCCCGGCCTCAAAAGCCTGCTGCGGGCCAAAAAGCCCAAAATGGCCCCCGAAACCCTGATCCTGCTGGCCCACGGCAGCCGCCGCTCCAGCGGCAACGAGCCCGTGCGGGCCCTGGCGCGGGCCCTGGGGGGCACCGCCGCCTTTTGGGCCGTGCCCCCCAACCTAGAAACCCAGGTGATCGAGCTGATGCAGGCGGGGGTGCAGCGGCTCACCATTCTGCCCTACTTTCTGTTTGCAGGTTCTATTACCGACGCCATCACCCACCGCACCGAAGATTTAGCCGAGCGCTTTCCCAGCATGGGCTTTCACCTGCTGCCGCCCCTGGGCCCCTCCGCCGATCTGGCCCGGCTGGTCGTCGATCTGGCCCTCGACCGGGTGCCCGCCAAGGCCCAGCAGCCCCCTATTCCCATGGCGCGGGTGGCCTTTCGCCACGCCATTCAGTCCTCATCGCTGGTGTCTTAGCCATGCTGGCGGCCCCCCACGGGCCCCGGCTTTGGGGTAATCTAGCAGGCCCAGGTTTAAATCGAGGGTTCGGCAGCCCGGGTGTGGGCCCCCCGAGACTTTCTGCTGGGAGCTTGGTTTGGTAAACGGTTAGGGCGACACTGCGTATGACATCAGCGGCTTCTGGGGCACATTCCACACCCTTGGGCAAGGTCTACCTGGTGGGGGCTGGCCCCGGCGACCCGGGGTTGTTTACCCTGCGGGGCAAGGGGCTACTCGACTGCGCCGATGTGGTGATCCACGATGCCCTGGTGAGCGCCCCCATTTTGGCGATGATCAACCCCCAGGCCACCGTGATCGACGCGGGCAAGCGCCGGGGCCGCCACTCCCTGGCCCAGGCCGAGATCAACCAGCTGATCATCGACCAGGCCCAAAACCACGCCGTGGTGGTGCGGCTCAAGGGGGGCGACCCCTTTGTGTTTGGCCGCGGCGGCGAAGAGATGGCCGCCCTGGTGGCGGCGGGCATTGCGGTGGAGGTGGTGCCGGGCATTACCGCCGGGGTGGCGGTACCGGCCTACGCCGGCATTCCGATCACCCACCGCAGCCAGAGTTCGTCGGTCACCTTTGTCACCGGCCACGAGTCGGCGGGCAAGTACCGCCCTCGGGTCAACTGGCGGGCCCTGGCGGCGGGCTCAGAAACCATTGTGGTGTACATGGGCATTCACAACCTCGGCACCATCACCGCTGAGCTGCTGGCCGCCGACCTCAGCCCCGATACCCCCGTGGCGCTGATTCGCTGGGGCACCTACCCCCAGCAAGAAACGCTGATCGGCACCCTGGCGACGATTGTGGATCAGGTGGCCGCCGCCGGGTTTGAGGCACCTGCGATCGCAGTTATTGGCCACGTGGTCAGCTGGCACGACATCTTTGCCCCCTGCCGCCCCACCGGCACCCTCTGGCCCGAGTAGTTTTCCGCAAAAAAAAGGCGGAGCCACAGCTCCGCCCCACTGCATCAGCTCCACCGTAGAGATGGGAGCCGGGTAGATGCATTACCGGGTCGGCACGTTACCAGGGCGCACCGTAATCGTCTGTTCGCGACCATCGCGGCGCAGGGTAAGCGACAGGTTTTCACCCACCGACGACTGCTCCACCGCCTGCTGCACAGCGCGGCTTTCCGTCACCGCCTGCCCCTCCACCGCCACAATCACGTCGCCAGCCCGCAGACCACCCTGGGCCGCCGGCGAATTTTGCAGCACTCGGGCAATCAGCACCCCTTCCTCCTCCTCCACATTGAAGGGGCTATTGGGGTCGCTGTTGATGGTCTCCTTCATCTGCGGCGACAGGTCAACCATTTGAATGCCCAGATAGGCATGCTCAACCCGACCGGTCTCAACCAGCTGGTTGCTGATCCGCTGCACGGTGTTGATGGGAATGGCAAAGCCCAGCCCCTGGGCCCCCTGAATGATGGCGGTGTTGACGCCAATCACCTCGCCATTGAGGTTGAGCAGCGGCCCCCCGGAGTTGCCGGGGTTAATCGCGGCATCGGTTTGAATGAAATCAACCCGCTTGTCGGGCACACCCACCTCACGGCTAGAGCGACCGGTAGCGCTGATAATGCCCGCCGTCACGGTGCTATCGAGGCCGAGGGGGTTGCCAATCGCAATCGCCCATTCACCCGGCTGAATCTGGTCAGAGTCGCTAATCGCCACCGAGGGCAAATCCTGGGCATCAATCTTAATCACGGCAATGTCCGTCACCGAGTCGGCTCCCATCACCTGGCCGGTAAACGTACGCCCGTCCTTGAGCGTGACCTGCACCTCGTCAGCCCCAGCCACCACGTGGGCATTGGTCACAATGCGCCCGTCGGCAGACGTAATAAAGCCCGACCCCACGCCGCGCTGCACCTGCTCTCCCTGGGACTGGGGCAGGTTGTTGCCAAAGAACTGGCGGAAGAAGGGATCTTGAAACATCGGCGGCAGGCTGGTCTGCACCGTGCGGGCGGCATCAATGCGCACCACCGACGGGCCCACCTGCCGCACAATGTCGGCAATCAGGTTGGGGCTAGACACCGAGGGGGCAACCGCCAGCTGGCTGCCCTGGGCACCGGCCCCCTGGCCGTCATCGCCCTGGGCGCTATCTGGCAGGCTGGGGTCGTCCTGCCCTTCATTTTCGGCGTTATTCCAAAATCCATTGTCCCAAAAGACATCGATGGCGGTGGGGGCGCTGGCGGTGGGCTGCACCCAGGCGCTCAGCGCCTGTCCTCCAGCGGTGGCCATACCCGCACCCAGGGCCACCAGGGCCAGCGACTTCACCACCGCTCGGTGGGTGCGTCCAGACTCATCTTTCTCCATTGTCATTTCCTTTTTTGGCTCTTGCCTCTCGCATCATGGTTATCACTGTAAGCCCATGGTATGGCAGGGCAGTGGCGAGGCCATGGCGGAGCTGTGACACCGGCAGGAATGTAACAGTCAGTACTTGATGCGATCGCGGTCTTTATGGGGGGCCGCATGCTTAGCCACAAAGTCAATGATCTTGCCCGCCACATCCATATCCGTCGCCTTTTCAATCCCCTCCAGGCCCGGTGACGAGTTCACCTCCATCACCACCGGCCCGTGGTTAGAGCGCAGCAGGTCCACCCCCGCCACCCGCAGGCCCATCGCCTTCGCCGCGCGAATGGCGGTGCTGCGCTCCTCCGGGGTGAGGCGCACCTTGGTGGCCGACCCCCCCCGGTGCAGGTTCGAGCGAAACTCGCCGGGGGCCCCCTGGCGCTTCATGGCCGCCACCACCTTGTCGCCCACCACAAAGCAGCGAATGTCCATCCCCCCCGCCTCTTTGATAAACTCCTGCACCAAAATATTGGCGTCCAGGCCGCGAAAGGCTTCAATCACCGACTTAGCCGCCTGCTGGGTCTCAGCCAGCACCACGCCAATGCCCTGGGTGCCCTCCAGCAGCTTGATCACCAGGGGTGCGCCGCCCACAATATCCACCAGACCGTCAATATCTTTGGTGGAGTGGGCAAACCCCGTCACCGGCAGCCCAATGCCCCGCCGAGCCATGATTTGCAGCGACCTGAGCTTGTCGCGCGACCGGGAAATCGCCATCGAGGTATTGGCCGTAAACACCCCCATAATTTCAAACTGGCGCACCACCGCCGTGCCATAAAACGTGTTCGACGCCCCAATCCGGGGAATCACCGCATCAATATCCACCAGGGGCTGGCTCTGGTACATCACCTTCGGCTGGTGGGACGTAATATTCATGTAGCAGCGCAGGTGGTCAATCACCTGCATCTCGTGGCCGCGCGCCTCCCCCGCCTCCTTCAGCCGCCGAGTCGAGTAGAGGGTAGCATCCCTGGATAAAATCGCAATTTTCATGACGCCTTAGGGGTAATCCTTAGGGGTGAACATCGGCCAAACGGGGCGGAGCAAGGGGTTGTAAGTACGATCGCCCCGGGTCCACCAGGTAGCGACGGCGCACCGCCTGCCGCCCCAGCAGCATCCGAAAGCCCATCTCATCGCGATTGGTCAGGGTCAGCTCGATTACCCACTGGGCACTGCCCACCTGCACTAGAGTTTCAATCACCGGGCGCAGCTCTGCCTGGCCACCGGAGTTACGGACAACGCGCTCTTCGAGGAGAGCCGCCTCGGCGGTGACGATGAAGTCGTCGTTGCGCTGAATGGGGTGAGCCTGAAACCGTACCATCGGCTGCCCCTCGCGCTCAAATCGCTCGACATCAAAGGCATGGAGGGTAGAAGAGCGGGCACCGGTATCGACCTTCGCCTTGATGGTACTCACCCCCAGGGCCGGTAGGGCGATCCATTCTCGCCAGCCAACGATTGCGGCACTAGAACTCATACCACCTCTGAGAGCATAACAGGACAGGGGACGGTTTTAGCCTAGGGGCCAGGGGGGGCAACAGGGCTCGCTTCCGGGCCTGCGACCGGGGCAGATTCGCCGCTACTTCCACCGCCGTCAGCCGGGCTCGATGCCGGTGTTACGTCTGGCCCAGCGGCGGGCAGATCGCCCACCTGCGGCGAGATCAAACTCAGGGGGTAGGGGTCGGTGCCCAGGGCCGCCGCAAAGGCGGCTGTCATCGCGGGCTGAAACCGCTGGTCGCCCGCCAGCGTGACCTTAAAGTAGGCCAGCCCCAGCACCTGCATGTAAGACCATACCAGCTCCGGACGCAGCCCAATAATTTCTGGCGGAATGGGCAACGGCTGGTCGCCCAAAGCCACATCGCCAATGGTGGAAAAGTGAGTGCCCTGGCTGATCAGCAGCAGGTAGCGCTCCGGCACGGTCATCCAATCAAACGGCTGAATTTGCTCCGGAAACGCCGGGGCAATGGTGTCGGCGGTGCCCGCCACCACCATCATCGGCACGGCTACCTGGCCGTAGCCGCTGGCGCCAAACAGCACGCTCCCGATCGGATTCATCAAAAAAATGGAGTCGACTCGCCCATCGCTCAGGCTGTTGCCCGGATCGCCCAACCTGGCCGCCTGGCACTGCAACAGCAGCGACGGGTTAAACGAAAGGGTGCTGGGGGGGCAGGCCTCGCTCAGGCCGGGTTTGTCGAAGGTGGCCCCGGCCAGGGCCAGGGCGGTGTACCCCCCAAAGGACTGACCCACAATGCCCACCCGCGACAGGTCAAGGCGGGCGGGCAGCGGTGTATTGGGGGTTTGCAGCTGGGTCAAAATGTCGAGGGTCCGCGACACATCCCGCGGCCGCCGCAGAAATTCTTCATCCTGCACCACCGCGTCTGAGCGCCCGGCCAGCAGCGCGTAGAGCTGTTGGTCGTTGCTGCCAGCATGCTCCAGAGCGGCGACGGCAATACCGCCGCTGGCCAGGTATTCGGCCAGGTAGGTGTAGCTGCCGGTGGTGCCCCCCAGCCCGTGGGACACCACCACCACCGGAAACCCCGCCGCCGGGGCTCGCCGCCCGGCCCGCACCTGGGGTAGATAGAGCTCCACCGGGCGGGGCAGTCCGGGCACCACCACCCGCGCCCGCGCCACGCCGTACTGCCGCTCACTCTGCACCAGGCGCAGCATGGCTTCTACATCGATCGGGCTGGCCTGGGCCTGGGCCTCAGCCTGTCGCCGCACCTCCCCAAAGGCGACCTCCGACTGCAAAATGGCCTGGTTGATCTCCTGGGCAATGGCCAGCCCCTCCGCCAGGTCAATGCGCATGGCCCCGGTGGGGTAGGTTTTGAGCACGTTGAGCAGGGTAAAGCCACCTTCCAGGTCGGCGGCGGCCAAGATCAGCGCCCCCCGCAGGGCCTGCACGTTGGCCTGGCGCTGCGGGGTCTGCACCACCCGGCCAATCTGCTCCAGCAGCAGGACCCCCTGCTCGGTGTAGAGAAACTGGGCCACCGGCACCGGGCCCAGGGTGGCCGGGGTGGTCAGCACGGTTTGAATTTGCGCCAGCTGGTCATCGGTAAGCTGGAGCTGCTGGCTGTAAATTTGCAGCTGGGGGGTAAGCTCGCCGGTGGTGGCAAACCGTTCGAGATCGGCAATCGGGATGGCCCGCTGCAACACCCCAAAGGAGACGATCAGGTCCTCGGCGGCCTGGCCTGGGGCAGCGGTGGCTACTGCCCCCAGCAGCCCCAGCAGCCAGGTGCAGCCGCGCCGCAGCCATGGCCGGGCGGGCTGCATCGGGGAGAAAATCGGAGCAGGGCCGTTGGGGGTCACAGAGACAAGCGCATAGGGGGGCTACTGGCGAGGCGTCGCCACGGGGTGGTCGAGCAGGTGATCGAGCAGGCCCTCGCAGGCGTCGAGCAGTAGGTCGATGACGTAGGTAAACCCCTCGGGGCCGCCGTAGTAGGGGTCAGGCACCTCCTGGTCGGGATGGCGGCGGCAAAACTCGCACATCAGCCGAACTCGGGGGTGATACTGCCCGGTGGGGTCGAGGGCCAGAATGTCGTGATAATTTTGGCGATCCATCGCCAGGATGTAGTTAAAGCGGTCGAAGTCAGCGGGGCCAAACTGGCGGGCTCGCCCCACCAGGTCGATGCCGTAGGGTTTGGCGGCCTGGGTCATGCGGCGGTCGGGCGGGCTGCCGGTGTGGTAGCCCGCGGTGCCCGCCGAGTCGCACTCCACCTGGTCGCTCAGCTGACGCTGCCGAACCAGGTGGTTCATGATGTTTTCCGCCGAGGGCGAGCGACAGATGTTGCCCAGGCAAACGAACAAAACGCGGGTGGTCATAGCTGGAGTCGGACGCTACAGACCGGGCAGGTTGAGACCGCCGGTGAGCAGCTCCATACGCTCGCGCATGGTGGCGGTCGATTTTTCGTAGGCGTCTTTCATGGCCGCTGCCACCAGGTCGGAGAGCACTTCGGCCCCTTCGTTGAGGGCTTCAGGGGCAATGGTGACACCGCGGGGTTCTTGATTGCCGCTCATGGTGACCGTGACCAGGCCGCCGCCCGCTTCTCCTTGAATCTCCATTTGCTCCAGCTCTTCCTGAAGCTGTTTGGCTCCCTCTTGAATCTGCTGAGCTTTTTTGAAGGCTTCGGTCAGCTCCTTCATCTTGCCTAGCCCAAATCCAAACCCTTGACCTTGTGACATGGAGTTACTCTCGAACAAACAGCTTGCCGGTGGCGACCAGCGGTGGCGTCAATCAGCTCTACGATTCTAGCGCCCAGCGGCAGAATCTAAAGCTCAATCTGGGGCGGGTAGGGTTATCTCTCCTTGGCCGGGGGCTCCCCTGAATCTTACGCTTTATAAGTAGAGAAGCCCAGCCCCGTCTGGCATCGGGCAACTGATCGGGTGCGGTGGTGTTGCATAGGAGAGGTTTGGCATAAACCATGGGATTTTTTGATTCAGACATTGTTCAGCAAGAGGCTCAGCAGCTGTTTCAGGACTACCAATCGCTGGTGCAGCTGGGGGGCAACTACGGCAAGTTTGACCGCGAGGGCAAGGTCATGTACATCGCCCAGATGGAGGCGATGATGGATCGCTACCACATTTTTATGAAGCGCTTTGAGCTCTCCGAAGACTTTATGGCGAAGATGACGGTGGAGCAGCTGAAGACCCAGCTGAGCCAGTTTGGCATGACCCCTGACATGATGTTTCAGCAGATGCAGCAGACCCTGGAGCGCATGAAGGCCGAGATCGAATCGTAGTCTCGGTGCCTTTTCTCTCTTTTGCGATCTAACTCTTAAGCTGTCAGAACCAGAATTGCATGCCAGATTTCGCCGCCGTTCAGGGTGAGGTGCAGCAGTATCGTCGCTGCATCGATGGGCTGTTGCTCTACCAGGCTGTGTTTGAAACCGCCCCCGGGCGCTGCTTTGTGGCGCTGCTAGAGGCGCTTAAAAGTGGGGAGCCATCGCTCTGCCTGCGGGCCTACGGGGCCTGGTTTGGGGCGCTGGCGAGAGGCGGCGAAAGCTGGCCGCACCACCTGCTGAGGCAGATTGCCAGCGCGGAAAATCCATTTACGCTCCAGGCGGAGCGGCGGGAGCTGGCGGCTTTGCCCACCGCGCTGGTGGAGGCGGCCCGCCACGACCTGGCCCGCTTGCAGGCGCTGCACGATCTAAATAGTGAGCGAGTGGCGGGGTGGGTGCAGGCGGTGACCCGGGGCGCTGATTTGCCCGATGGTCTCTCCGCTGCCGCCCCGGTGGTTTGGGCCTGCCCCGCTGGGCCGCTGCCCCTGGCGCTGCCCGCCCTGGCCGGATCGCCTGGGACTGCCTGGGGCGAGGCAGTGGCCGACCTGGCTGAGCACTATCGCCGCCACGGGGTGGGGGTGTTTGCCCGGTACCAGGCGTTTACCTGGCAGGGGGGCAAACTGGCGGGGATCGCTGAGCCCGACCCGATTCGCCTGGAGCAGCTGACGGCCTACGACCACCCGCGCCAGCAGCTGGTGCAAAATACCCTGGCGTTGCTGAGGGGCTATCCGGCCCTGAATGTGTTGCTCTACGGCAGCCGGGGGGCGGGCAAGTCGTCGCTGGTGAAGGCGCTGGCCAATGAGTATGCGCCCCAGGGGCTGCGGCTGATTGAGGTGGCGAAGGCCGATCTGCGGGCGCTGCCAGAGATTGTGGGGGAGGTGCGATCGCGCCCCCAGCGCTTCATCATTTTTGTCGATGACCTCTCCTTTGAGGAGGACGACGACACCTTTAAGGCCCTCAAGGTGGTGCTAGAGGGCGGCACCACCGCCCGCCCCGCCAACGTGGTGGTCTACGCCACCTCCAACCGTCGCCACCTGGTGCGCGAATACTTCAGCGATCGCCCTCGCCCCAGCGATCAGGACGAGGTGCAGGCCTGGGACACCCTGCAAGAAAAGCTGTCCTTTAGCGATCGCTTTGGCCTCACCCTCACCTTCGAGCCCGCCGACCAGCCCACCTACCTGGCCATCGTCAGACACCTGGCCGCCCAGGCCCAGATTCCGATCGCCGCAGAGGACCTGACCGCCCGCGCCCTCCAGTGGGCCACCCGCCACAACGGCCGCTCGGGCCGCAGCGCCCGGCAGTTTATCGACTGGCTGGCCGCCGAGGTCGGCACAGGCCCCTTGACCTAGGGAGGCAACGCTAGCCGAGAGCCCCTCAATTCAAAACTCAAGGCTCAAAACTTCGGTATGGGGTGCTCAGTTCAGGTAGGCCACTGTCACCCCGGTGCCGCCATCGGCCTGGGCGGCGGGCTCAAACCGCTGAACCTGGGGGTGGCGCTTGAGGTAGTCGTGCACCCCGGCCTTGAGTTTGCCGGTGCCGTGGCCGTGGATAATCCACAGGGCACCGCTGCCCCGGGCGATGGCTTCTTCTAGCACCGACTCGGCCTCGGCCACCCGCATGCCGCGCAGATCGGTGGTGTTGCGGCTGGTGCGCACCGCCGGAGCCGGGGGCCCAGCCTGGGCGGCGGGCACCGTGTCCGGGGGTTTGGTTTTCACCAGCACCTCGGCCTTTTCGCCCCGCAGCGACTCGATATCCGCCAGGCTGACGGTGGTTTTCATCAGCCCAAAGCGCACGGTAATGCGGTGGTCGTCGTCGGGGGCGGTGAGCACCTCGGCGGTTTGCCCCAGGCTGGGAATACGCACCCGGTCGCCCACCCCTGGCCGGTAGCCAGGCCGGGCCGGGGTCGCCGGGGCCGCAGGCAGGTGGGCTTGGGCAATGGCATCCACTGCCTCGGTCGCCCGCTGGGCCGACTGGGCGGTGGCATCGCCCTGCTGCAACCGGCGAATCACCTTGGCAATGTCGCGTTTGGCATCGGCAATCGCCTGCTGCACCGCCTGCTGCTGCTGCTGCCGCAGTTCCTGCTCGCGGTCGCGCAGCTGATCGGCCTTGTGCTGCACCTCGGCGTGGAGCTTTTCGGTGGCGGCCAGCAGGTCGGCGGCCTCCTGGGAGCGCTCCTCCTGCTGGCGGCGCTGGGCCTCCAGCCCGGCAATCACCTGGTTGACATCATCCTGGGAGCCGGTGGCCATCAGGGTCGAGGCCGCCGCCACCACCGCCGGGTTGAGCCCCAGGCGGCGGGCAATGGCCAGGGCGTTGGACCGCCCCGGAATGCCCCACAGCAGTCGGTAGGTGGGCGACAACGTCGCCTCGTCAAATTCCACCGAGGCATTCTCAAACCGCTCGTCCTGGTATTTCAGCGCCTTGAGCTCGCCGTAGTGGGTGGTGGCCATGGTCAGCCGCGTCCGGTGGGCCAGGTGCTTGAGCAGGGCAATGGCCAGAGCCGTGCCTTCGGTGGGGTCAGTGCCAGCGCCCACTTCGTCGAGGAGAACGAGGGCATTGGTAGACGAAATAGGGGTTGAGTTTTGAATGTTGAACGTTGAATGTTGCCGGGCTTCGGCTTCTCCATCTCCCCCAGCTTCCCCATCTCCTTCAACCCCTCCATCTCCCCCAACTCCCCCATCCCCGCCTTCTTCCCCAACTCCCAGTGCCGCCAAAATCCGACCAATCCGACGAATATGGCCCGAAAAGGTGGACAGACTCTGCTCGATCGACTGCTCATCGCCGATATCGGCCAGCACCTGCTCAAACCAGGGCAGCTCCACGGGTTCGCGGGCGGGCACGTAGAGGCCGGCACGGGCCATCAGGGCGGCCAGGCCCAGGGTTTTGAGGGTGACGGTTTTGCCGCCGGTGTTGGGGCCGGTGATGGCCACCACCCGCAGCTCAGGGCGAATCAACAGGTTGATCGGCACCACCTCGGGGCCCTGCTCGTGGCGCTGCTGCCACACCAGCAGGGGGTGGCGCAGCTGGCGCAGGGTGGTTTGCTCGTGGGGATCAATAAAGCGGGGCGGGTTGGCCCCCAGCCACAGCGAGTAGCGGGCGCGGGCGTGGGCCAGGTCGAGCTCGGTGACGATATCGAGCAGCTCCACCAGGTCGGGGTAGACCTCGGCCACGGCGGCGCTGAGCTGGCGGAGAATCACCTCTTCTTCGGTTTTTTCCTGGCGCAGCAGCTGGCGCAGGCGGTTGCCCAGCTCGACCACCGCCTGGGGCTCGATGTAGAGGGTGGCACCGCTGGCAGAGGCGTCGTGGACGATGCCGGGTACGGCGTCTTTTTGGGGCGCTTTGACCGGCAGCACAAAGCGGTCGCCCCGCTGGGTGATCAGGGGCTCCTGCATGGCCCCAGCCTGGCGCTGCAAAATGCGCTGGAGCCGCTGCTGAATGTCTTGGCGGGTGCTATTCAGCCGTTCGCGAATGCCGCCGAGCTTGGGGCTGGCCCGGTCGGTGACGTCGCCGCGATCGTCGATGCAGTGGTAGATCTGCTGCTCTAGCTCGGGGTAGGTGCGCAGCTCGGCCACCAGGGCCTGCAGCACCGGCAGATCGTCGGGGGGTTGGCCATCGATGATGCGGCGCAGCTGGCGAGCGCCGTTGAGGGTGGTTGCGATCGCAAGTAAATCTTCCCCGCTCAGCAGCCCCTGGCGGTGGGCGCGCTCCACCGCCGCCCCCACATCGCGAATGCCGCCGAAGTTGAGCCCGTTGTTGTTTTGCTCCAGCCAGCTGGCCTCCTGGGTTTGGGCCAGCAGGTGCATGCTGGCCGCCTGGGTGGCGGGGGCGCTGAGGGCCTGGGCGGCCAGGGTGCCCATCTTGGTGGCCGCAAAGGTCGATAGATGCTGGCACAGGCGCGGCCACTCCAGGAGGGCCAGCGTCTCTTGCTGAATCGGGGACAGGTCAGCCAGGGGGGTTAAGCTCGCGTCAAGAACCTATCTAGTATAGAAAACTCCCCCGCCCAAAACCCAGGCCCACCCCCGGATTCCTCCCCCCCGGCCAAAATCTGACTTTCCTGGCCCGCCAGGCAGCATTTCCTGGCCGCCTGCGGTACAGTTCGAGGCTGAGATTTCATGCTTAGATGCAGGGCTTAGGATTTAGTGCCCAGGTTCAACCTTGATTAGCCCGCTACCGATCTACCGCCACTCCCCCCACGGGGCTGGCCGCCATGCCTGGCCGCCCTGGGCGGCCTCCCTGCGCCTACTACAGCGCCAGGCTTCTGTCATCCGTGTTAAGCCCTACTCAATATATGCCTGTCCCCCAGGCGGGGCGGGCATGCTAGGGAGAATAAGCCCCTATGCTGCTTTAGCGACTCCCCGCCCCTGCCCCCCGCAGCCGTGGTGCGGCGGTGCGGCCTTGGCCCTCGGCCCGCCGCCGTGCTGCCCCCTTCCTCGGCTGGCCTTTACCCGCTTTGGCACCCACCGCCGTGCTTGAGAAAGACCTGGTTCACCCCACCGCCCCTGCGGCCACCATCGATCCATCGCCCCTGCGGGTGGAGGCCAACGACAGCGTGCAGACCGCCCTGGTCGCCATGGCCACCGCCGCCGTCACCTACGCCCTGGTCTACCGCGACGCCACCCTGGTGGGCCTGTTTAGCTACGACAACGCCGCCCAGGCCGCCACCCACCAGGCCAACTTTAAGGAAGCCCTCACCCATCTGTGGATGACGCCGCTGGGGGGGCTGCGGCCCCTCGCCACCCCCCTGCCCTGGCCGATTGCCTTTCACACCCTGCACCCAGAGCAGCCCTACCTGCCTGTGGTCGATCAAAATCGCCACTGGCTGGGCCTGCTCACCGCCGACGAGTTTTACACCCTGCCCCCCACGGCGGCGGTGCTGGCCAAAGATGCGATCGCAGCCACCCACCGCGCCGAGCTCACCGCCTGCCACTACTCCGTCGCCCTCTTTCACCAGCAGCAGGAGCGCCTGGCCCTGGCCCTCCAGGGGGCCCAGATGGGCACCTGGGATTGGGATCTCGCCCAAAACACCATCGTCATTTCTGATGAGCAAGAGCACCTGCTGGGGCTCGCCCCCCACGAGTTTGACGGCCGCTACGACAGCCTGTTTGTCCACCTGCACGAAGACGACCGGGCCACCGTACACCAGGCCCTCCAGCAGGCGATTCGGCTGGGGCAGCGCTACGAAGTCGAATTTCGGGTCTGCCACCGCGATGGCCGCACCCGCTGGCTCTCCGCCCGAGGCCGGGTGTTTGACGACGGCATTCACCCTCCCCGGCTGGCCGGGGTCAGCCTCGACATCTCCGAGCGCAAGCGGGCCGAAGCCGAAATCCAAATCCAGGCCCAGCGGGAGCGGCTGGTCGCCGAAATCACCCAGCGCATTCGCCGGGTGCTCGACCTCGACGGCATTCTGGAGCAGACCGTCACCTCGGTGCGCGAGTTCATCGAAGCCGACCGGGTGATCGTGATCCAGTGCGGCCCCGACATGAGCGGCGAGGTCATTCAAGAATCCTGCGCCCCCGCCTACCCCGCCATGCTGGGCTGGGCCCTGCGGGACCCCTGGTCGGTGGGCGAAAAATTTCTCAGCCACTACCGGGCGGGCCGGGGCCTGGCGGTCGAAAACATCTACACCCAAAACCTGCCCGACAGCCAGCTGGGCTTTCTCGAATACTTTCACATTCAGGCCGAAATTGTCGTGCCCCTGCTCCAGGAAAACACCCTCTGGGGCCTGCTGATTACCCACCAGTGCCGCGCCCCCCGCGTCTGGAGCACCGCCGACGTGCGGCTCTTGCAGAGCCTCGCCACCCAGGTGGGGATCGCCATTCACCAGGCCAAAATGCACCAGGAGCTCACCCTGGCCAACCAGCGGCTGAAGCGCATGGCCTACCTCGACGGCCTCACCCAGGTGGCCAACCGCCGCCGCTTTGAGCAATACCTCGACCAGGAATGGCGGCGCATGAGCCGCGAGCACGGCCCCCTGGCGGTGATCATGGCCGACATCGACTACTTCAAGGGCTTCAACGACCGCTACGGCCACCAGGCGGGCGACAACTGCCTGCGGCTGATTGCCCGCACCCTGAGCCGCGCCGCCAAGCGCCCCGGCGACCTGGTGGCCCGCTACGGCGGGGAAGAATTTGTGATTGTGCTGCCCAACACCGACCTCAAAGGGGCCGAAAGCGTGGCCGAAGACATTCGCCTGCTGGTGCGCAGCCACCGCATTGCCCACGAGGGTTCCGAAATTGCCAAGGTCGTCACCATGAGCCTGGGGGTGGCCAGCACCCAGCCCGGCCCCGGCAGCAGCCCCACCAGCCTGATCAAACAGGCCGACGACGCCCTCTACCTGGCCAAACACCAGGGGCGCGACCAGGTGCGGCTGGCCCCCTAGGGGTGGGCCTGCCGGGCCAGTAGCGCCTCGGCCTGGGCCGAGGCGAGGGCGCGGGAAAACAGATGCCCCTGGCCCAGGGCATAGCCCAGCTGGCGCAGCTGGCTGAGCTGGTGCGGGGTTTCTACCCCCTCGGCGACGGTGGCCAGGCCCAGCTGAGTTCCCAGGGCCATAATCGTCGCCAAGATCGGGTGGTTGGGCTGCCCCTCCTGGGCCTGAATCACAAAGGAACGGTCAACCTTGAGGTAGTCCACCGGCAGCCGGTGCAGGTAGCTCAACGACGAGTAGCCGGTGCCAAAGTCGTCGATGCTGATCTGTATGCCCCGGCTTTGGATCTGGCCCAGCAGCGCAATGGTCGCCTCAATGTCGTCGATCAGCATGCTTTCGGTAATCTCCAGGGTGAGGCTGGGGCCGGGCAGGCCGGTGGTGGCCAGCACGCGGTCGATCGTCGCCAGCAGATCGGCGCGGCGCAGATCCTGGGCCGAGAGATTGACACTGACCGTCAGCGGTCTCAGGGCAGGGAAAGCGCGCTGCCAGGCGGCCAGCTGGGCGCAGGCGGCCCCCAGGGCCCAGTAGTCGAGGGCGCTGATCAGACCGATCTCCTCGGCCAGCGGAATAAAATCGCCGGGGTACTTGAGCCCCTGGGTGGGGTGCTGCCAGCGGGCCAGGGCCTCAAAGCCGACCACGGCACCGCTAGCGAGATCCACTATCGGCTGGTAGTGCAGCACCAGTTCACCGGCCTCTGGTCCGGCTTCAAGGGCTCGCCGCAGGTCGTTTTCCAGCTGTAGTCGGGCCATCGCCTGGGTGTGCATTTGGCTGTCAAAAATTTGGTACCGGGCCTTGCCCTGGCCCTTGGCCCGGTACATGGCGATGTCGGCGTCGCGCAGCAGGTGCTCGGCCTGGCGGTAGCCCCGGTGCCCCAGCACAATGCCAATGCTGGCGCTGGTGTAGACCTCGCGCCCGGCCACGGTCAGCGGCAGGGCCAGGGCGGCAAAAATCTTGGTGGCCACGGTCGCCGCTACGTCTACGGTGGCGATATCGTCGATCAGCACCACAAATTCGTCGCCCCCCAGCCGGGCAATCAGGTCGGCGGCGCGCAGGGCCGTCTGCAGCCGCGCGGCGATCGCCACCAGCAGCTGATCGCCCGCCTGGTGGCCCAGGCTGTCGTTGATCACCTTAAAGCGATCGAGGTCGAGAAACAGCACCCCAAACCGGTAGGTGGCCTCCCGCTGGGCGCGGTGCATGGCCTGCTCCAGGCGGGCGATCAGCTGGTGGCGGTTGGGCAGCCCGGTGAGGGCATCGTGCAGGGCGTCGTGCTGGAGCTGCCGCTGGGCCCGCACCCGGTCGGTGACATCGCGGGAGGTGGTTTGCAGCTGCATGCCCTGTCCGGCGTCGGCGATCGGTCGGGTGAGGGTCTCAAACCACCGGTAGTGGCCCTGGCAATGGCGCATGCGGTAGATCACCGGGCTGGCCTTGACACCCGCGATCGCACCCTGCATTTCGCGGCCGATGCGATCGCGGTCGTCGGGATGGACAAACTGCTCCAGCCGCTGGCCCCGCATGTCGTCGTAGCCGTAGCCCAGCAGCGCCGTGCAGCTGGGGCTGACGTAGAGGTATTCGCCCTTCAGGTTGTGGAGACAGACCAGGTCGTTGGTGTTTTCCGCCAGCAGCCGGTAGCGGGCCTCGCTCTCCACCAGGGCGTCTTCGGTCTGCTTGCTCTCGGTGATATCGCGGGTAATCGCCAAAATGCCGACAATTTCGTTGTGTTCATCGCGCAGGGGCACCGAGTGGCTATCGACCCAGCGGTGGAGGCCCTGGAGGCTCTTGATGCCAAACACCAGATGCTCGGTGGCCCCGGCCATCACCCGCTGGGCTACGGCCTCAAAGGCCTGGTGAAACTCGGGCAGCACAAAGGCGTTCACCGGCTGCCCTATCACCTGGCTGGGGTCGGTAGCGCCGAGCAGGGCCAGCCCGGCGGGGTTCATCTCCAGAATGGTGCCGTCGGCGGCGAGCACTTTGACGCACTCGGGCTCGGCTTCGATAATGGTGCGCAGCCGTTGTTCGCTGGCGGCCAGGGCCTCCTCCGCCTGCTTGCGATCGCTGATATCCACCATCAGCCCGTCCCAGATCACCTCGCCGTTGGGCCGCTGGATGGGGCGGGCAATGCTCTGGAGCCAGCGCACCTGCCCCGTGGGGGTGAGGGCTCGGTACTGCACCCGCCAGGTTGCCAAGCTGCGGTAGGACTCCTCAAGGGTCTGCCGCAGCCGGGGCGCATCCTCGGGGTGAACCGTATTCCACAGGCGGCTGGAGTCCTCCAGGGCACCGTCGGGCTCAATGCCGTAGATCTCCCGAAAGCCGGAGCTGATGTAGGTAAACTGGTCGCTGCCGTCGGGGCGGCGGCAGTAGCCGTAGAGCACCCCCGGCACATTGTCGGCCAGGGTTTGAAAGCGGGTTTCGCTGGCCTGGAGGGCCACCTGGGCCCGCCGTCGGTCGGTGACATCTAAGATCAGCGTGTCCCAAATCACGTTGCCGTTGGCCTCGCGAATGGGCTGACCGCAGGCCTCCAGCCACTTCTCGACCCCGGAGGGCGTGGTGATCCGCCAGGCGTGGTTCCAGCGGGTGAGGGTTTGGGCCGAGGCCAGCACCGAGGCCTGCATGGCGGCCCGGTCGTCGGGGTGCACCATGGCCCACAGCAGGCTGGCGTCGCGCACCACGGCGCTGGCCGCCACCTCCCACAGGCGGCTACAGCCGGGGCTCATGTAGAGCACCCCGTCGGTGCCGTCGGGGCAGAGGCGATAGCGAAAAATAGCCCCCGGCAGGTTGGCGGCCACCGCCTGGAGGCGGGCCTGGCTCTCTTCGAGGGCCAGCTCTACCCGGTGGCGTTCGCTCAGCTCCAGCTGCACCTGGCGGTAGAGGTGGGCCTGCTGAATCGCCACCTCCAGCTGGTGGGCCACCGCCTGGGCCAGCTGCCGGTGGTCGGGGCTCCAGGTAAAGGGGCGCTGGGAGGCCATCACCGCAAAACTGCCCCAGAGGCAGCCATCGACCACCAGGGGGGTGAGCAGCCAGGCCCCGGGCCGCAGGGCCACCAGGGCTTGATTGGCCCCATCGACCAGGCGATCGGTGTCGTCGAGGCACACGGTTTCAAAGCGGTGCAGCTGGGCCGCCAGGGGGTTGCCGCCGTCGGGAATTTCATGGTTGAGAATGGAGGGCCCGGTGGGGTCGTGGCGAAACTCAGCCACGATGCGCCAGAGGTCTTTATTGTTCTGGCCTTGAGCGTTCTGGACTGGCCCTGGCTGCCCTGTCCCGCCTAGCTCTGGCTCACCTGCCCTTGGCTCGCCTGCCCCGGGCTCCAGCTGGGCGACGTAGCAGTCGAGGGGTGCCATGAGCTGGGCCGCTTCGGCGGTGGCGGTGGCAAAAATGGTGTCTAAGTCGAGGGAGTTGCGAATCGCCTGAACCACTCGATTGAGCCCTTTTTCCTGCTGAATTTGGGCCTTTAGGGCGACGATGCCCTGGCTGAGTGCGGTGGGCTCGGCCAGGAGCCGGGTGACGAGGCGCTGTATGTTGACCGGCGTGCTGATCCAATCTTGGCGGGAGATCGGCTCGGGGAGTTCAGGGGGCGGAGGATACATAGCCGCAAACAACAGCCGTAGAAGACTCGCTAGATCCCAGTGTACCCAC
>DATIVG010000380.1:0-2994 GCA_035466075.1 Nodosilinea sp.
CCTCCCGACTCTCCCCCACCTCCCGACTCTCCCCCACTCCCCTACTCCCACACTCCCTCACGCCCTCACACCCCCACTCCCCTACTCCAACGACTCCCGATACCGAGCCAGCAGCGGCTGCAGGAAGTCGTACCCATCGACGCCGATGACGGCGAGGAACTGGCGGCGGTGGTCGGCCAGGATGCTCTCGAAGGTTTCTGGCCCCAGCTGCCCGTACAGAATGCTGAGCAAGGCGGCGGGCTGTCGCCATTCGGGGGAGTCGATCTGGTGGTGCAGGTACATGCCGAGGCAGCCGGTGAGGACGGCTTGCTCTAGGTTGCCGTCGCCCTGGTAGGCGGCGGCAAGGTTGGCAAAGTTGGAGGCCATCAGGAAGCGGTCGCCGATGGCCTGGGCCACCTGGAGGCCCTGCTGGAGAGATGCGATCGCAGCTTTGTACTGCCCCAGTTTGAGCTGGGCAATGCCCAGACTGTTGGCGCAGAGGGCCTGGCTGGGGCGGTCGCCCACCTGTTCGGACAGGGCCAGCCCCTGCTCCAGATAGCTGAGCACGGTTTCGTACTGCTCGGCTTCGAGCAGCTGGGACTGGCCCTGGGCCACCTGGCTGTAGCCCAGGTTGGCCAGGGCGTTGGCCTGGCCAATGCGGTCGCCGCTCTGGCGGGCCAAAATCAGCGCCCGCTGGCTGTGGCCCTGGGCGGCGTCAAAGTCCTGCTGGGCGACGCAGGTGCGGCTGAGGTGGTTGAGGCTGGCGATTTCGCAGGGCACATCCTCGGCCTCGCGGGCAATGTCGAGGGCCTGCTGGTGAAAGCGCTGGGCCTGGGGATAGTTGCCCAGGGCCCGCTGGGAGTAGCCCAGCAGGGTGAGAATGCGGGCCTTCACCGCCGTATTGGCCACGGCCTGGAGGGGCTGGTCGAGGTAGTCGAGCAGGGTGCGCAGGGGCTCGCCCGACAGCGCCGTAAACAGGCCGCCGTAGAGGGGGAAGTAGCTCTGGTTGGCAAACTGCCGCAGCCCTTGCAGCGCCAGCTGAAACGAGCCGGTCGCCAGGGAGCGCTGGCCCTGCTCGCCCAGGCGGTTGGAGATTTGCCCCCACACCACCGCAAAGGTGAGAAAGGTGGCAATCGAGAGCCGTTTACCGGCCTGGGGGTCGTAGGGCTGGCGGTCAAACCAGTTCACCAGGGCGAGCTGGAGCCGCTGCAAAACCACGCTCCAGACCACCCAGTCGGCAACCCCCAGGGGCGCTGCCACCCCGGCGGCGGTGACGGTCTGGTGCAGGGCCAGATCGTCAAACAGGCGCTTGAGGGCAGGATGGCTGACCACCTGGCTCCAGTGCCGCCAGGGTCCGGGCTGATCGCCGGGCTGGCTAAACCCCAGCTGCTGGCCCTGGGCGTAGATCCAGCCCACCACGTCGCCTTCGAGCTGTTGCCAGGCGGCGAGGCCCTGCTCTAGACCGGTGGCCAGGGTGGCGAGGGCGGGGGCGGCGTCGGGGGCGGCGTCGGCGGCCACGGGGGCCTGCTGGAGGGCTTTGGCCAATTGCACTAGCTGCTCTCTAGAGAGGGGCTGGTCGCGGTTGGGGTCGAGGGCGGCCACCAGCTCAAACAGCCGCTGCTCGGGCGGCGCGCCGACAATGTCAGCTTCTATGCCGGTGAGCACGGCGGTGGCCTGGTTGTCGGCCTGCCAGCGCTGCCATTCGCCCTCAATGGTGCGCAGGGCGCGGTGTTTGCGCACGGCCTTGGCATGCTTAAATTCGTCGTCGCCGGGGGCCAGGTCGGGCTCCAGGGCGCTCAGGGTGGCGGCCAGGGCCCGCTCAAACAGTTCGCCGGAGCCGGGCTCGATGCCCGCTTGCAGCAGGCGGTAAACCTGCTGTTTTGACTGAATTTTGCCCTTCAGCGTGGCGGCAACGATCTCATCAATGAGGGCTTGGTAGGGCTGGGCCATAGGTCAAGGGTTGAATGTTGCGGCTGTGGCCAACGGTTTTCACAGCAAAAGCGGGGCGCTGTCCAAGTGTGACACAGATCGTTTTTTCGGTTCAGCCATGCCGTGCCTCCTGCCATGAACTCCCAGCGTGAGCCTTCACGGGCTGGAGCCGGTGAGATACTGGGGAGAACGGTTTCTTGCGGCGGGCTTGGCAACTATGGGTGGGGTTCCCTGGAGTAGCATCCACGCGGGGGTGCATCGGCTACTGCGATCGCACCCCCTGCTGCCCCCCGGTGCCCCGGTACTGGTGGCGGTGTCGGGGGGGCAAGACTCGGTGTGCCTGCTCAAGCTGCTGGTCGATTTGCAGCCCAAGTGGGGCTGGCAATTGCAGGTGGTGCACTGCGACCACCGCTGGCGGCCCGACTCGGGGGCCAATGCCGCCTTTGTGCAACAGCTCAGCGAAGATTGGGGGCTTCCGTACCACGGGGTCACCGCCGCGGCCGCCTGCGCCACCGAGGCCGCCGCCCGGCAGTGGCGCTACCAGGTCTTTGCCACCGTGGCGCAGGCGGCGGGCTGCACCCAGGTGGCGACCGGGCACACCGCCAGCGATCGCAGCGAAACATTGCTCTACAATCTGCTGCGCGGCAGCGGCAGCGACGGCCTGCAAGCCCTGGCCTGGCACCGCCCGCTGAGTCCCACCAGCCCGGTGACGGTGGTGCGGCCCCTGCTGGCGCTGACCCGCCAGCAAACCGGCGATTTTTGCCGCCAGTTTGAGCTGCCCATCTGGGAAGACGCCACCAATCAAGACCTGGGCTACGCCCGCAACCGCATTCGCCTGGAGCTGCTGCCCTACCTGCGATCGCACTTCAACCCCGGGGTAGAGACCACCCTGGCCCAGACTGCCGAGCTGCTGACGGCGGAGGTCGAGCTGCTGGAGGGCATGGCGGCGGAGCTGTATGGGGAGGTGGTTTGTGGAGATGAGGTGGGGGAGAGTGGGGAGATGGGGGAGCGGGTGTGGCGGGTGTTGAGAAAGCCCCTGGCGGCGGCCTCGGTGGCGTTGCAGCGGCGGGTGCTGCGGCGGGTGCT
>DATIVG010000381.1:0-7068 GCA_035466075.1 Nodosilinea sp.
CAAAGCGCCAGATCTGCGCCTGGTCTGCGGGGCTGGCGGGTTGCCAGGGTTCAGGCAGGGCCGACTCGGGGGGCAACTGGGCCAGGTGGGCTGCGGTGACGCCTGCTGCCAGCCTTGGCCCCAGGACTTCACCCAGGCCTAAGAGACTAATGGTTAGCAGACTGAAGCTAGCGGCTTGCCAGCCCCATCGTCTAAACCTGGGTTGCTTCTGCATAGACTGTGCCGTTAATGGTGACCCCATTTTAGGAGGGTGGGCTGCGATCGCAGCTCGGGGTAACCAAATCTGCAACAGCTAGCCCCCCGGCCCCAGCTATGCAGCTCAGGCCGGGGGGCCGATGGCAGCCAGGGCAGGCCTAGGCCGACTCGGGCACAAACTCCAGGGAGACCCCGTTCATGCAGTAGCGCTGGCCGGTGGGGGCCGGGCCGTCGGGGAATACGTGGCCCAGGTGACCGCCACAGGTGCCGCAGTGCACTTCGGTGCGGGTCATAAAGAAGGAGCGGTCGGTGGTGGTGCCAATCGCCCCTTCGATGGGGGCGTAGAAACTGGGCCAGCCGGTGCCACTGTTGAACTTGGTCTCGGCGGTAAACAGGGGAGTTTCGCAGGCGGCGCAGCGGTAGGTGCCGGGCTCATACACCTTGTCGAGGGGGCTCGAACCGGCCCGCTCGGTGCCGTGCTGCCGCAGCACGCGAAACTGCTCGGGGGTGAGCTGTTCGCGCCATTCGGCCTCGGTTTTGGTGACGGTAAATTGCTCGTTGGTGGTGGCCATAGGGTCTACTTGGGTGGGGGGAGTCTCAGATTTTAAAGTATTTAGGAGCCAGGCGGTGCCGACCAGGACGGTACCGCCTTCTAGGAGTTTGCGTCGCTTCATGGCGGGTCAACAAAATTGAGGTCTGGAGCTGGGCGGTGGCCCAGGTCCCTATGTCATTTACGTTAACGTATCTCTCGATCGCCAGGCTGATAGCGCCCTGAGAATTGGCCGCCATTCCCCTGAATCGCCGTTCTTTAGTACGCTAATGACTACCGTTGACGATTCTCAATGCCCTTTAGGGATTGCCGCCGCGCTCCGATGTCAGCCGCCACCTCTGCCTCTTCTACTCGCCGCGATCGCACCTGGCCCTTTTGGCCGGTGGTGCCCCTCTACCCCTACGGACAGCGCCCCACCCAGCGGGTGGAGGTGGTCAAAGACCAGGTCTGGACCTTTGAGCAGTTCCAGGGCATTTTCTACGTGGTGGTGCCCATTCGCATGACGGTGGTGCGGCTAGAGCCCAGCGGGCTTTTGGTCTACTCGCCGGTGGCGCCCACCCCCGAGTGCATTGCCCTGGTGCGTGAGCTGGAGGAGCGCTACGGCCCGGTCAAGTACATCGTCATGTCCACGGTGACGGGCATTGAGCACAAGGTGTTTGTGGGGCCCTTTGCCCGCCGCTTTGCCCAGGCCCAGGTGTATGTGACGCCCAACCAGTGGAGTTTTCCGCTAAATTTGCCGCTGCCCTGGCTGGGGCTACCGCGCGATCGCACCCACCTGCTGCCTACCGATAGCGCCCAATCCCCCTTTGCCGACCAGGTAGACTACGCCCTGCTGCCGCCCATTGACCTGGGGCTGGGCCCCTTTGGCGAAACCGCCTGCTTCCACCGGGCCAGCCGTACGCTGCTGCTGACCGACGCGATTGTGGCAATTCCAGCGGAGCCCCCAGCTATCGTGCAGATCGACCCGTTTCCGCTGCTGTTCCACGCCCGAGACAGCGCCGCCGATGCCATCGTCGATACCCCCGCGCACCGCCGCAAGGGCTGGCAGCGGATTGCCCTGTTTGCCTTTTACTTTCGCCCCAGCACCCTGGAGGTGGCGACCACTGGCGAAATGTGGCAGGAGGCCAAGCAGGCCCCGGTGCGATCGCGCCAGCACTACTTTGGCTTTTACCCCTTTCGCTGGCGGCCCGACTGGCCCGATTCCTTCGCGGCGCTGCATCGGGGGGGCCAGCTCCAGGTCGCACCCATTCTCAAAACCCTGATTTTTAACCGGGGCCCGGCGGCGGTTCTAGCCTGGGCCCAGACGGTGGCGGCCTGGCCCTTTGAGCGCATTGTGCCCGCCCACCTAGAGGCCCCCATTGCCGCTACCCCCGCCCAGTTTTTGCAGGCGTTTGAGTTTTTGCAGGCCGACCCGACCGCCGCCCCTAACGACCCGCTGGCAGCGGCTGATTTTGAGCTGCTAGAGCAAATCGAGGGGCTGCTGCTGAGTCGCGGCATTTCGCGACCGCGCCAGACCGCACCCAAGCCATAGCCAAGCTCTCAACCTGACTGGTTCGTTCTACAAAAAAGCAGAGGCCGATCGGCCTCTGCTGAGCGCAAAACACTGGCGAGAAGAAAGTATCAAAACCGTGCCAGTTGTACCCAATCCGCCACCCAAAACCCCGGTTAAAAACCTATACCTCGTAGGGAGCATTGCAGTGCAATGCTCCCTACAAATCGGGGGTATACAGGCAGGATTTGGTATTACTCGGTCATGGCCTCCATTTTGGCGGAAATTTTCTCTTTGATTTCCTCCAGGCTGGGCATAAATTCTTTCTTTTTCTCGAAGCCTAGCTTGACCTTTTCCGCCACTTCCTCGGGGGTGAGGGCAGTCTCAGAACCAGGGGCGTCGGGGGCAAACATGGCCTTGCTCTCCATGCCCGCCTTGATCTTTTCAGCAATTTCATCCGGGGTCGGCATGAACATTTCCTTCTTGTTCATAAAGACCTCTTTCTTTTGCTCGGGGGTAAGGGCGGCAAACAGCGGCCCCTTGGGCACGGTCTTCATGGTGGCGGCCAGGTCTGCCTTTTGTTTGGTGCTCAAGGCCATGCTCTTAAAGGCCTTGCGCAGGCTAGAGCCCTCCTGAATGGCCTGCTCAAATTTTTCCCGCTGCTCGGGGAAGAGAATACTCTCAATTTCGGGAACGTACTTGGACTTGAGATCTTCTATGAGCGCCGCCTGGTTAACGTCTAGATCAAGATCGTTGAAAAACGGCAGAGACAAGGGAAAGGGCTTGGCACTGGCGGGGGTGGCCACTACAGTCAAGGCCATCGCGGTACACAGCACAACAGCTAACAGCTTGCGTAACATATTTGGGTAATCTCCTTACAACGTAAACCAGGCTCGAACACAACCACAAAGAAACTCTCAGGCTGGGGCTGCTAGGCGTCTTCTTTGACGGCCTTGGCATGCTCCAAGAAGGCCACGACTGCCATGAACGATATCACAATCACCGGCAGCACCAGGCTCCACCAGGTTTCAGAAATTAACACAAAGTAGGTGGCACCCAACCCTCCCAGGGCAAAACCCAGCAGAATAGGCACAATTCGGCCCAGGCGCTCCACCGATTCAGCGGCGGCCAGGGCGGCTTTTTCATCTCCGGCGGGGGCAAGTTTTGACACCGCAATTTGCACCAGATCGATGGTGAGCTGGGTGGTATTGCCGGTCATCACCGTGGTGGGAATGTAGCTTTTAAACACCCCCTTGGCCTCTTTCATCAGGGCATTTTGAATGGCCATGGCGACCACACCGGCAATGCCAATGGGCAGAATATATTCCTCCTGAATATTGAAGATCAGGGAGGGAGATAGGTTGACGCCCACAATTAAAAATACGGTGAGGGCAATGGCTTCGGCGGTGAGCAGCACCGCAAAGACGGGCCAGTCTTTTTTGCGGGCGTAGCGGGCTAGCAGCGACGTAGCCGCCACCGCCACCATAAAGGCTGGAAACATCAGCAAATGGGTGATGGTTGATTCTTCGTCGGACTGCACAAATTCGTAGCCCGCCAGGGCAATGTTGCCGGTGACGTGGGCGGTGAAAATGCCAAACAAAATAATAAAGGCCGAGGTGTCAACAAACCCCGCCACCCAGCTCAGCAAAAACCCCGCAGGGCCGTCGCTTAGCAGGTAGCTGCCGAGGCTCGATTCAGGCTTGGTGGGAGAACTTGCAACCATAGTTAATGTCTAAACATGCGACAGAAAAATGGGGTTAAGGCCGGGTTGGCAGAGGGTGGGGACAGGGGAGGCTGGGGGCGGATGGCTGTTGGCACCGGATGGCTGTCAGTACCGGATGGGGCCGGGGGTGATCATGGGGGGTGGGCCCACCGCCGTCGGTAGCAGGCTTAACGGTCTTAGCTTTTGCCGTATTTTTCGGCTTTGGGGGTGATGACTTTGATGGTCTGGTAGAGGTGGCTGTCGGTGGTAAATGTAAGGGGGTCGGCGGTCTCGTCGGGGCCCGCGGTGACAGTCTCGGGGGCACCTTCGGGGGGAATGGCCAGGGCCAGCTGCGGCACCTGGTCTAGATCGCTAAACTCGGCGCTGCTGCCCCAGTTGGCCAACAGCGCGATGTGTGAGGTGTCGATGCCCCGCAGCAAAATGGCGGTGCGGGGCGCCGGGTAAAGCTGGGGCAGGCTGGCCAGGGTGGTTTGGGCGGCGGCCATGAGGCTGGCCTGGTGCGCGGGGGTGTCGGTGGCGATTTCGCTAATTTGCACCAGGGCCGCCGGACCGGGGATGGCGGCCACCATGCCCGGCGGCGACACCACCTGGTCGATGGCGAAGGAGGCGGTGAGAAAGGGCTCGCCCAGGCTGGCGCTCTCTGGGGCTGGGCCGCCCCCTTTGCCTTTGCCGCTGGCGTACTGCTCGTAATATTTGGTGTAGTCGTCGGCACCACCGCTGGCCAGGGTGGTTTGAAAAGCGTCGTAGCTGGCCTGGTCTTGCCACTGGCCCAGCTCGACCACCCGCTCGCCGTCGGCGCTGGAAAACAGAGCTAGCCCGTAGAAGCCGGGGATGGTTTTGTAAAACGACTTGGTGGTTTTGTAGAACGATTTGACGGCATCGGCCTGGGTGGCGGGGTCGGTTTCGTAGAGGGAGATAACTGCGATCGCACCCTCACCCGCCTTAAACATCAGCGGCTCAACCGCCTTATCGGCCCAGGCCGGGGAGACCGGCAGCAGCCACAGCAGCCCGAAACACCATAGCCCAAAACAGCCTAGTAAAAATCGCCCCAGCCCTTTAGTCATCGGTGTTAACGTCCAGTTGGCTCAAGGTTGGTTCTCCCAGCATCCCTACAAACAGACTGTCTACAAAATCCGCGCGACGCCCTATCCTAGCGGCAGCCCCGGGGGCAGTTTGTAAATGCCAATACCCTTCGCTGTTACCCACGGGCCCAATCAGCCAGGCTTTTACGGTGTACCTTGGCCCATACCCGCACCGCCGCCCTGTGCCCTGGTTTACAGAATCCCCGGCTGCTTTCTTATATAACCTATTTCCATAGACTTGCATACGGTGTACTGCATACAGCTTTGCCGGGGCCCGTGGGCCCCTCAGGTAGTGGGTAAACACCTCCCCTATCTGGGGCTTAGACCCGGCAAAGGCTACATTTGCAGCCACAAGGCAATCTTTTGTAGCGAGACAAACAAAAAGTTTTTAGGTTGCTTGCAATTCTTCTGTTAAATCGAAGACATCGAGCACATCTAAAAATCCCATTTGGAGGGCGTATGGCACAGGCAGACTATGGTGGAACCGCTGAGCAAGAGCCAGCCGTTGCTACTGATGGCTTAAAATCACAATTGCTCTATGGATTGCATGACAAGCCTCCCGTTGGAGAGGCCATTTTTGTGGCGATACAGCACGTTCTCGCTGCATTTGTCGGCATCATTACCCCCGGCCTGTTAATTTGTGCAGCCCTGGGTACCACCCCCGAAATCACCGGCATTATCGTCAGCATGTCGCTGTTTGCCAGCGGCATCTGTACGTTTATTCAGTGTCGCAAGTTTGGCCCGGTGGGCTCTGGTTTGCTGAGTTTGCAGGGCACTAGCTTTGCGTTTCTGGGCCCGGTGATTGGGGTTGGCACCGCCGCCATTGCCTCTGGCAGCACCCCCGAACAGGCCCTGGCGCTAATTTTTGGCGTCTGCTTTTTTGGCTCTGCCATCGAGATTATTCTCAGCCGATTTCTGCATTTGCTGCAAGAAATCATCACCCCTGTTGTCACCGGCTCAGTGGTGATGATTATTGGTCTGAGCTTAATTAGAACCGGCATGTTCAGTTTTGCTGGTGGTGCTGTTGCCCTGCAAAATGAGACCTTTGGCAGCACTCAAAACCTGGCCCTGGGCGGCATGGTGCTGGCAATTGTGGTGTTTTTAACCCTGTCTCAAAACCGTTTTCTGCGCATGGGTGCGATCGCCATCGGGCTGGTTGTTGGCTACATTGTTTCCATCGTGCTGGGCCTAGTGGACTTTAGCTCGCTCAGCAGCCTGCCCCTCATTCGCTTCCCGCTGCCCCTGCGCTTTGGCCTAGACTTTAACTTCGCGGCCTTTGCTCCGTTCATTATTCTCTACGTCATCACGGCGATTGAAACCGTGGGTGACTTGACCGCGACCTCCGCGGTGTCCGGTGAGCCCGTGTCGGGCCCGCTCTACTTTAAGCGCATCAAGGGTGGGGTGCTGGGGGATGGCATCAACTCCGCCATTGCGGCCTTGCTGAATACCTTCCCCAATACCACCTTCAGCCAAAACAACGGCGTTATCCAAATGACCGGGGTGGGCAGCCGCTACGTGGGCTTCTATGTGGCCGGTATTTTTACTCTGCTCGGTCTGGTGCCCATTGTGGGCGGCATTTTCCAGGTGATTCCTCAGTCGGTGCTCGGCGGGGCTACCCTGGTGATGTTTGGTTCCATTGCCGTGGCGGGCCTCAACATTGTGGCCTCCTCTGGCCTAGATCGCCGGTCCACCGTCATTGTGGCCGTCACTCTGGCCCTGGGCCTGGGCGTAGTCTATGCCCCAGAAATTTTTGCCGACAAACCGCCGCTGATTAAGAATGTCTTTTCTTCGGGCATTTCTACCGGTGGGTTAACGGCGATTTTGCTCAATACGTTTTTGCCGGGCCGCCCCAAGGTCAGAGCTGAGATTCCTGCTCCTGAAATGACCTAGGAAAGCCCCAGGATTGTCTCTGCAAAACTGGTCTGGCTGAAGATAGTTAGAGGCCAGATTGGAATCAATTTAAAACCAATACCGCTGGTCTTTTCTGCTCAGACAGAGTGGAGGTCGGCGGTATTTTATTGGTGTAGTG
>DATIVG010000382.1:0-16074 GCA_035466075.1 Nodosilinea sp.
AACCAGTTCAGCGACCATGGCCAGAGATGTAACGACATGTAACTCCTCCATGATACAGGGTGCGGAAGACGGCCCCAGCGAGGATGCCGTTTGGCTGTCTGTGGCTGGCTGGCTATGACAAGGATGGGCGGTGCCCACTACGGCGACTATGCCCTGCCTATTTAGCAGCGCCGCCGCGATAGCCTGGTGCTAGAGTACCGAATCTCTAAGCTGGTCAACTGAGCCTACGGCCTCACCCCCGAAGAAATCGATTTGATGTGGAAGACTGCCCCGCCGAGAATGCCGTTCAGCCGCCCGTAGGGATGGCTAGCTACAATAAAGGTAAATGGTGGGCAGTGCCCACCCTACGGTTTTAGGAGGGACTCATGAGTACAGCCGACGCTATCTATGAACTCGTCAAAACGCTACCCGAAACAGAGGCCAGCTTGGTTCTAGAGTTTGTGGAGTTTGTGCGCCAACGTGCTCAATCAAAAGTGAAAACTCCAATGGCCCATAGTGCTGGTGGGTTTCAAGCCGTGTCTCTAAATACGAAAGGCTTCAAGTTCAATCGAGACGAGGCGAATGAACGCTAAAGCATTTCTCGATACCAACATCATTATTTATGGCTATTCTCAAGATGAGCCAGACAAGCAGCAGCGGGCTTGCGAATGTGCCCAAGCTAGCGAATCTTGGATTAGTACTCAGGTTTTGAACGAAACTATCAACACCCTAAAACGCAAGTTTTCGCTAGGCTATCGCCAAATTAGGACTGTTGTTGATGAACTGAGTCAATAGCATCAGCTAGCTGTTGTTTCGTTAGACACTATTCGCAAAGCTCTAGATATTTCCCAGCGCTATCAATATAACTACTTTGACAGTCTAATCATTGCCAGTGCGCTTGAAGTGGGGTGCGATTGTCTCTACAGCGAAGACCTTCAAGACGGCCAAAAAATAGACAATGCACTCATGCTCACCAATCCATTTAGAAAGGCGTAGGGCTGATTGACTGGCAAAACTCTAGAGATAGGTTGGGTAATTGGTAGTTTGCAGTGAGTTTGACCCACCTTACCCTCCGAGTACCGATCCCCAGGAGGGGCGTTATGCCGTCAGGTTGGTTTAGGTTGGGAAGGTTATACCTCCGATAGAGACTGGCCTTTTGCTCTGACTGTAAGCTGCTTTCATTACTTTTAAGGAACGAACGCTATGAAACTATCTGGCTGGATGGTTTTGCCGCTGGTGCTTGGTCTTTCTACGATGACCGTTGCCTGTGATGCTGGCGGAGATAGAGAGGCTGAGGAGGAGCTAGAGCCGACTGGGGCTGAGCCTCTTGAAGGCGAGGAGGAGGAATCTGAGGAGGGTGAGGGTGACGACTAGAGGTTTTTATCTTCTCCATTGACGGGTTATTCCAGCGCATCGACGGTGGCTTGGATCTCAGGGCGGGTGGGGATGGGCTGGGGGAAGCCGTTGAGGAGGGGGCTGGTTTGCAGGCGCTGGGCGGCGGTGGCTTGATCGAGGGGCTGCACCTGCTGCCGCAGGGTTTCGATATCGGTGGTGCCGGGGGGGACGAAGAGCTGTTCACCGCTGTTGAGCAGGATTTCGGCATCGCTGCCGGGCAGCCGAAAGGCAACCTGGCCTTCCCAGGAAAAGATTTCGACCGGGGCGCTGGGGTCGTCGGCGATGTTGACAAAGACGGTGGTGCCGCGAATGCCGGCGATGCCGGCGGGGGTGACGATATCGACGGGGGCTTCTAGCTGGCCTTCGACCCAGGTGATCATCTGCCCGGCGTCGAGCTGGAGCTGGTTGGGCCGCAGGGTGAGGGCGGCGTTGCCGCCGATGCGAAACACGGCTCCGGTGACCAGGCCCACCTCGGCCAGGGCAGCGTTGGCGGTGCGGATTTGGTCGCCGTAGGCCAGGGCCTGGTTGGGCTGGGCGGGCTGGGGGGCGGCCTGGGCCAGGCTGACCGAGACGGGGTCGGCTACGATGGCCTGGATGGTGGCGATGGTCTGGCTTTGGGGGCTGGTCTGGGAGTTGGGCGGAGGGCTGGGTCGGCAGCTGGCCAGGGCCAGGCCCCCGGCAATGAGAAGTGCGATCGCAGCTCGGTTGGGCAGAGGGCGCATAGTTAGGGTGAGGGCGAGAGGACGATAGACGGAATCCAGTTATAGAGTCTTCAGCCTACTGGGCTGGTTTTCCGGCAAAGGGGGAATCTGCGGGTCGGTGATATTGTTTTTACTGTGGGCTGTTGGCGGCGGGCCTGTCACGGTGCAGAGCCCTCTGCGCAGACGGGCAGCTCAGATAGGCAGCGAAAATGGGTGGCGCAGATACAGCTGCGCAGATTTAACAGCCTGGAAGTAGCGGAGATCAACCCTGTGGAATTGGCGATTTGGCTGGCCGTGGTGCTGGCAATTCTGGGTTTTGGCATGGGAGTCATGGTGTGGGCCTACCGCCGCCCCCTGGGCAACAGCGCCCTGTTTGCCGCCCCGGTGGTGGAGCTGTCTACCCCCCTGGGCGACGGGGTGCGCCAGCAGTTTGAGGCGGGCTGCGCCGCCTTTGCCCTGGGCCGCTACCCGGCGGCCATCGACCAGTTCACTGCGGTGATGGTGGCGGAGCCCACCTGCGCCGAAGCCTTTCACAATGGCGGGCTGGCCTACGCCAACATGGGCACCGATGGCCTGGCGGTGCAGGCGTTGCTCAAGGCCAGCGACCTGTACGACCAGCAAAGCACCAAGGCCGGTTTAGATTTGGTCAAACAACAGCTCGAACAAATCGCCGGACGGCGGGGCCTCAACCCCCGCGCCGCCGCCTAGGAGCACCGCCGATGGCTAAACAGCGCCTCGATGCCCTGCTGGTAGAACGCGGCCTGTGCGAGTCGCGGCAGCAGGCCCAGCGGCTGATTCGCGCCGGGGAGGTGCAGGTCAACCACGCCGTGGTCGATAAGCCCGGCACCGCCTTTGCCGAGGATGTGGAGCTGCTGGTAAAGGTGCGATCGCGCTTTGTCTCCCGGGGCGGCGAAAAGCTGGCCCAGGCCCTCACCACCTTCCCCATTGCCACCCTCGACCGCATCGCCCTCGACGGCGGCATTTCCACCGGCGGCTTTACCGACTGTCTGCTGCAAGCGGGGGCCGCCCTGGTCTACGGCATTGACGTGGGCTACGGCCAGGTGGCCTGGGCCCTGCGCCAAGACCCCCGCGTGGTGCTGCGCGAGCGCACCAACCTGCGCCACCTCACCCCCGAGCAGCTCTACACCGAGAACCCTGGCGCGCCTGCCCCCCGCCCCGACCTGGGGGTAATCGATGTGTCGTTTATTTCGCTGACCAAGGTGCTGCCCGCCTTTTGGGCGCTGCTAGCCCCGCCCAGAGAAGCCGTGCTGCTGGTCAAACCCCAGTTTGAAGTGGGGCGCGATCGGGTCGGCAAAAAAGGTGTCGTGCGCGACCCCAACGACCAGGCCGCCGCCATCGCCAGCGTCCTCGCCGCCGCCCAAACCCTGGGCTGGGCCTACCGAGGCCTCACCTGGTCGCCGCTGCTCGGCCCCGCAGGCAACATCGAGTACCTGCTGTGGCTCAGCGAGGCCGGGGCAGAGGAAGGCGCTGAGGGGCCGTCCTTAGCTGACCTCAAGGCATTGGCCACCGAGGCGCGGCTTCAGTTGGGAGATTGATCTCTGCCGGTGTTTGATTGGTGGGTGCGTTGCTGATGCGCAGCGTAAATCACCCTCATCTTTACCAAAGTTGTGGTGGGCATTGCCCACCCTACGGTTGTCAGGTTGATTAGCCTCGTCATGGTGGACAACCCGTCAATCTGCAATACAGAGGTTTAAACCGATGATCGCCCCATCCTTTCCGTGGGTGCAGGGCGGCGGAACGTCCCTGCCCGACGGGGTCTGGGGGCAATCGGAACGCCCCCAGCCGCAAATCTGGCTTTACAGATACCCCTTCCCAGTCACCGATCTGGCTTTACAAACGCCTCTACTTGCCGCCGTAGAAATAGGCGATCTCTTTGTCTTTGAGCGGCGCAAAGTCAGCCCCTGTCAGCATCGCGTTCAGCTCATCGGCAGAAAAATGCTTCGCCCCGATGCGCACAATGCGCGATCGCATCGAGTTAGACACCCCGCTGCGCTGCCGCCCCGCCTCCTTCGCCATCACAGTGTGGTACAGATCCAGCTTCGCCGCCGGAATCGGGCTGCCGTCCAGGTCAATCCCCTGGGCAATCGCCGCATCCACAGCATCGGCCCCGGTCGTTGGCGTTTGAGACATCACATTTCCTCCTGATCACAGTCTGGCCCAAAGATCCTATCAGACCGCGATCCCCGCCCCGACAAAACCACCCTAGGCTTCAGCCACAGCGGGCTGCCCGGCCTCAATCTCCGTCACCACCCGCACCTTGCTCGCCTTCAGGTGCTGGGTAATCGTCGCCACCGCCACCGCCGCATCGCCGCTGACAATCGCCTCATAGATCTGCCGGTGCTCCAGGCGAATATCGAGCACATTGGGGTTGCGCTGGAGAGTTTGAATGCGCAGCAGGGCCATGGCATCAAACAGCGTATCGAGCAGCGATACCAGCCGCCGGTTGCCCGAGCTTTCGGCAATCAGATGGTGAAACTGGTAGTCCACATCGAGCAGGTTTTCGGGCGACAGGCTGCCGTAGCTGTTGGCGGTCGCCCCTTCGGCCCTGGCCACACAGTCGGCAATGGCCGCCAGCTGGGCGGGGGTAGCCTGGGTGCAGGCCCCGGTCACCGCCAACACCTCCAGGGCCAGGCGGCAGTCGTAGAGCTCCTCCGCATCGGCGGCGGTAATGGTCGTCACCCGCAGGCCGCCGCTGACATCGGCGGTCACCAGACCATCCTGCTGCAGCTGGCGCAGGGCCTCTCGCAGCGGCGTGCGGCTCACCTGCAACCACTCCGCCAGCTGAGTTTCCACCAGCCGATCGCCGGGGGGCAAGGCCCCGGTCAAAATGGCCGAGCGCAGCGCCTGATACACCTGCTCGTAGAGCGATTTACCGCGATTGATGGAGGGAGGAGACGACAAAATCACAGGGGATTGAACCTCTGAAACAGTCTGAAATAGACGGGCAACGGCCCACAGCCGGGGCGGTTTGGGCAATACCGTGGCGGCAGCCCGGTGTAGCGGCCCGTTACCGCCGTCCATAGCGGCAGCCCGTGGCCTCACCGCAACACTCCCCCATCATACAAAGCGGGCCGAAAAAGCGGGCCGAAAAAGCGAGGTGACCACGCCCCACCAGCACGGGCGGCGGTAGCTAGGGAGATTCTCAGCCCGTTGTCGTAAGCTGGGAGTGACATCAACGATCAGTAAAAATAAGTAAAACGCCGCCATGACCACCCTGCGCCGGTTTTTGTTGGGCCTGCTGCTGCTGGCCACCCTGGGGCTAATTTGGGATGCCCTGCCCTTCTACGCCACCGCCGACAACCTGCCCGAGGCCGAGCAGGCGGCAGCCCCCAACCTGGCCACCGCCACCTTTGCCGGGGGCTGCTTTTGGTGCATGGAAGGCCCCTTTGACGAGCTTGACGGCGTGGTCTCTACCACCTCGGGGTACACCGGCGGCGCCAAGACCAACCCCAGCTACGGCGAAGTCTCCGCCGGGGGCACCGGCCATGTGGAGGCGGTGGCAGTGGTCTACGACCCCGCCCAGGTGAGCTACGACCGGCTGCTGGAGGTGTTTTGGCGCAACATCGACCCCGTGGACGACCAGGGCCAGTTTTGCGACAAGGGCAGCCAGTACCGGGCGAAAATCTTTGTTCACGACGACGAGCAGCAGGCGCTGGCCGAGCAGTCGAAACAGGCCCTCAGTGCCGCGCCCAAGTTTGCGACCACGCCCATTGTCACGGCCATTGAGCCCGCCCAGACCTTTTACCCCGCCGAAGACTACCATCAGGACTACTACCTCAAGCACCCGCTGCGCTACAAGTACTACCGCACCGGCTGTGGGCGCGACCGGCGGCTGGCTGAGGTGTGGGGCGCTGACGAGTAGCGCAACGGAGTAGGGCGTGGGAGACAGCGTGCAGGGATTTTTGAATTTTTATAAGCCCCAGGGCATGAGCTCCCACGACTGCGTGGGGGCGGTGCGGCGGCTGCTGGGCCTGAGAAAGGTGGGCCACGGCGGCACCCTCGACCCCCTGGCTGAGGGGGTGCTGCCGATCGCGGTGGGGCGGGCCACCCGGCTGCTGCCCTACCTGCCCGAGGGCAAGGCCTACCGGGCGGTGGTGCGCTTTGGCCTTACCACCACCACCGACGACCTGGAGGGAGCGGTGCTGAGCGAGACCCCGGCGGAGCAGCTCACGCTAGGGGCGGTGAGCGCGGTGCTGCCGGAGTTTGAGGGCACCATTGAGCAGGTTCCCCCCGCCTTTAGCGCCATCCAGGTGCAGGGGCAGCGGCTCTACGATCTGGCCCGGCGGGGCAGGCCGGTGACGGTGCCCTCGCGAATGGTGGTGATTCACGGGCTCCGGGTGGAGCATTGGCTGCCGGGCCAGCGCCCGGAGCTCACCCTGGCCATCGACTGCGGCCCCGGCACCTACATTCGCTCGGTGGCGCGGGATTTGGGCGAGCGGGTGGGCACCGGGGCCACGTTGGCTCACCTCACCCGCACCCGCAGCGGAGGCTTTGAGGCCGAGCACAGCCTGACGTTAGAGACCATCGAGAGCCTGGTGGCGCAGCAGGCGCTGACCCTGGTGGAGCCTGCGGCCTGTTTGGGGCATCTACCTGCGATCGCACTGCCTGCCGAGCTAGCCCGCCGCTGGCAGCAGGGGCAAAAGTTTCCGCCCACCCAGGTGATACCGCCGCACACCCCCTACCGAGTGCTCGACGAGTCTAGCGGCAAATTTCTAGGCATCGGCCAGCTTGAAGAGCGCGACGAAGGGCCGATTCTCAAAGCCAAGATGGTGCTCTAGGGCGGCCGATGCGGTTTCTAAAGAGTTTCTAGCGGCCCAGTTATGTAGCCATAGCCGTAGTCACCTGGTTTAGGACAGCCAAAACCCTAATCACCCTTCAAACCTTCGAAATTTCAAACCTTCAAGCGCTTTAGCGGCAATGCCTTGACCAGCCTCGCTACAGCTATATCTATCCTTTGGCGGGGTGGGGCTGCGGATGTGCGATCGCAAACCTGCCAGAGGAAGGATTCTGCTTTTGCTGAGACCGCTCTATTTTTGAGACATGCCTTAATGCAGCTCTAAGAAGCTCACGGCATTCTTTAAAACCCGCTATAAAAAGGATCGCTATGCAAGGTAGTTGCGTGGAGGCAGAGCCCGATTGCTCCCTAAGAGAATTAGATTTTTTTACCTTTCGGCCCGCCCCCGGCCTGATTGCTAAACCGCCCCTGGCGCAGAGCCGAGTGTCTGTGATTGTGCCCGTTCGTAACGAGGCAGAAAGCTTAGAAAAAATGCTGTCTGCCCTGGCTCAGCAGGTCAATTTTCGGGGCGAGCCGGTGCCCTTTAGCCACTACGAAGTGATCGTATTTGCCAATAACTGCACCGATGGTTCGGCGGCCATCGTTCGACAATTTGCCCACCAGCATCCCGACTTTCAGCTCCACTTAATCGAGCAATGTCTGGGGGCAGCAGACGCCCACATTGGCCGGGTGCGCCAGATCTTGATGGATGAGGCCTATCAGCGCCGCCGCTGGGTAGGAACACCCGGCGGCATCATTGCCTCCACCGACGGCGACAGCGAGGTGGACAACCAGTGGATTGCGGCGATGCTCTACGAGTTTGAGCGGGGGGCCGATGCGGTGGGAGGGCGCACGGTGACCCAGCGGGTCGAGCGCGAGGCCCTAGACGCGCAAACGCGGGCTACCTACCTGCGGTTTGTGGGCTATCGATATTTGATCAAGCAGCTGGAAGACTATCTCGACCCCGACCCCTTTGATTGCCCGCCCCGGCACTATCAGTTTTTTGGGGCCAATTTTGCCGTCACCCACGAGATGTATGCCCGAGCGGGCGGGCTCCCCCCCGTGCAAACCTCGGAGGATGTGGCCTTTCACACGGCGCTGCTGAGGTTGGGGGCCAAGGTTCGCCACAGTGTCTTGATGCGGGTGACCACCTCGGCGCGGCAGCAGGGGCGCGCCACCCTGGGGCTGGCCGATCGCCTGGCCCAGTTTCAGCAGCTGGGGCAGCACCAGCAGGCCTTTTTGGTTGAGCCGGGGGCGGCGGTGGAGGCCAACCTGCGGGCCCGCCGCGAGCTGCGCAGCTACTGGCGACGCTACTCCACCGGCCAGCCCATGTCGGCCCTGGCCCGGCAGCAGCTGGCCAGTCTGGCCGCGCGGCTGGCCGTGCCGCTGGCGACGCTCCAGCAGGGGGTTGAGCAATCGTCCTCCTGGGTTGAGCTGCACCAGCGGATCGACCAGTGCCAGCAGGCGACGGGGCTGTGGCAACGGCGGTGGGGCAGCGTGGCGATCACCACCGCCGTTGCCGATCTGCGGCTGCGGCTCTATCGGCTGCGCCAGCAGTGCCCGCCCGCCGAGGGCGGTTGCTAAAACGCCATAGGGCTAAAAACTCGGTTTCTTCGGCGCTGCCCTAACGGCATGACCGATCTTCTGACCCAGAAACCGGGTTTCTGCCTCGACGCTCTAGGGACGCTCGTTCAAGTTCTCGCAGGTGGGGCGAAACCCAGGGTCACCCAACGCAGATCTTTCCCTGGGGCCACCGCAGCGCCGATGTGGTGGTGCCCGACGGCGGTCACCTGATGGTGCTCAACCGCGCGGAGGAACTGTCTCAACTGCTGATGGCGGTGCTAGAGGTGCCGGGTTAGCAGTGCCAGCCCCAGGGTTAGACCCGCCCGGTGCGGTCCGCCCCGCTGGCCATCGCTGGCTGGGCAAGGTGCTCTGGGGCATAGGCAGGCGGTGCCAGACGGCAATCAGCGCCTGTTCGTCTAGCCCCAGCGGGCCGTCGGCGGGGGCCACCAGCTCGTGGTAGGGCGCGGTCAGCAGGCGCAGCCAGGTTTGCCCCTGGCGCTGGGTGAGCGGGTCGGCGGCGGTGGGCTCCACCACCAGGGTCGGCCCCTGCCAGTCTCCGAGCCGCTGCTGAAGCAGCTCCGCCTGAATCGCTGACCTGCGCCGCCGAAACAGCAGTTGACAGGCCGCTGGCGACTGGCGCAGACGGCGGCGGCGCTGGCGCAACCCCTGGGCCCAGGGGCTTTTGCCCAGCCAGGGCAGTACCAGGGGCAGCGGCGACCAGGGGGCCACCAACCAGCGATCGCGCCGCCAGCGGCCACGGCTGCTGCGATCGCTCACCCCCTCGGGGGCGATGGCCGTCAGGGTTTTGACCTGATCGGGGTAGCTGAGGGCGTACTGGGCGGCTACCCAGGCCCCCAGCGAATGGCCGACCAGGTGGCAGGGCCCCACCCGCAGAGCCGCTAGCCAGCTGGCCAGCACCTCGACCTGGAGCGTGACGGAGTAGGCCCCGGGCCGCGACGATTCGCCAAACCCCAGCAGGTCGGGAGCGAGGCAGTGGTGGGTTTGGGCCCAGGTGGGCAGGGCCGAGAGCCACTGGGTGCTGTCGTACCACGAGCCGTGCAGCAGCACGACAGTGGCGGCCTGGGGGTGAGGCTTGCCTCCCTCATGCCAAAACAGACTGCCCTGGGGCAGCTTCATCCGGCCAGTGCGAAGGTGAATTTCGGGGGGTAGCGGCATGGCGGCGGTGCTCGGTAGATCTGGCTATTCTCCCAGGAAATCAGCCGACTGACGATGCCCGGCGGCAGATTTGCCCGCCAGCTTAGGCCAAAACCGTAGCGCCGTTCAAAAAATCCTGCAAATGCTGGCGGTGGTCGTGGGAAAGCCGTTCCCAGGGCAGCATAGCAGGGGTAAACGCCCGAGCCTCCAAAATTTCGCGGGGGTCGGCGGCGTAGGGGGTGCCGCTCACCCGTACCGCCACCGTCACGCACACCGAGTGGAAGCGGGGGTCGCGCCCCGGCTGCGAATAGACCCCCACCAGCCGGTCGAGGTCCACCGTGCCCAGCCCCGCCTCTTCCTTGAGCTCTCGGGCGGCGGCGGTGATCACATCTTCGCCCCAGTCAACGATGCCGCCGGGCAGGCTCCACAGGCCGTTGTCGCGGCGGCGCACCAGCACGATGGTGCCGTCAGCCAGCAGCGGAATGACGCAGGTGCCCAAAATGGGGCGGCGCAGCAGCAGCCCCACCAGGGTGCGCAGGGCATGGGCAAAATAGGGCATAGACTATAGGGTTTCCAGGTCGGCGAGCACCTCGTCGGCGTGGGTTTCGGCTTTGACCTTGAGGTAGATTTTCTCCAGGTTGCCGTCGGGGCCGATGATAAAGGTGCTGCGGGTAATACCCATATATTCTTTGCCCATAAACTTTTTCAGGCCGTAAACGCCAAATCGGCTGGCTACTTCGCCCCCCTCATCGACCAGCAGCGGAAAGGGCAGGCTGAACTTGTCGATGAACTTGCCGTGGGACTTGGCATCGTCGGTGCTGACGCCGAGCACCACCGCCGCTTTGCCCTGGTAGTCGGCATAGCGATCGCGAAAACCGCAGGCCTCTTTAGTGCAGCCGGGGGTGTTGTCGCGGGGGTAGAAGTACAGCACTACCCGCTGGCCCTTGAGGTCGGCCAGGCTGTAGGTCTTGCCGGTGGCGTCAGGCAGGCTAAAGTCGGGGGCGGGATCGCCAACAGAGAGGGTCATAGTCAAGCTTGAGCTAAAGAACGTGCCATCGCCCATTGTATAGCTTTGGCCTGTTCGCTTTGGTCAGTTCGCTCAGGACAGTTCAATGACCAACCGCAAAACGGGGGCAGCACCTTGGCTGATCGCCATTGCCCGCGGACGGCTGTCGGGCAGGTCTTAAGCCTGATGGCGATGGCTGATTGCGGGCGCCCAGGCCGGGCCGGTCGGCGGCGGCCCTGGGCTTACTCGTGGTCTAGTGGAAGCCTACTCGGGACGACGATGCACGTGAAATACCGAGGACTGATCGGTGGGCACCACTAGCACATCGCTGAGGTTGACGTGGGCGGGGCGCGTGACCGCAAACACAATGACATCGGCCACATCGTCGCCGGTGAGGGGGGTCATGCCCTGGTAGACGCCCTGGGCCCGGTCGGCGTCGCCGCCAAAGCGCACCAGGCTAAACTCGGTTTCGACCAGGCCGGGGTCGATGTTGGTGACCCGCACCGGGGTGCCCACCAGGTCGAGCTTGAGCCCCTCGGAGAGGGCCCTGACCGCTGCCTTGGTGGCGCAGTAGACGCTGCCGCCGGGGTAGGTCTGCCGTCCGGCGATGGAGCCCACGTTGACCACATGGCCGCGGCCCCGAGCCACCATGCCCGGCACCACCGCGCGGGTGACGTAGAGCAGCCCCTTGATGTTGGTGTCGATCATGGTTTCCCAGTCGTCGAGGGGGGCTTCGTACTGCTTGTCGAGGCCCCGGCTGAGCCCGGCGTTGTTGATCAAAATATCGATGCTCTGCCAGGGGGGGGTGAGGGCTGCGATCGCACCCTCCACCGCCTCGCTCTGGCGCACGTCGAGCCCCAGGGTGAGCACCTCTACCCCGTGCTGCTGTTGCAGCTCTGCGGCCAATGCCTGGAGGGGTTCTAAGCGGCGGGCCGCCAGTATGAGCCGCGCCCCGGTGGGGGTCAGGGCGCGGGCGCAGGCCGCCCCAATGCCGCTGCTGGCACCGGTAATGAGAATAGTTTGATCGACGAGAGATACAGCCATAGCAAAGTCGGTAGGTCAAGATCTGACGGGGCCAGCCCCTAGCCGGGTTTGGGGTCGGGCGGGGCGACGCCGGTGGGAATAGGGATGTTAGCCAGAATGGATGAGAAGCCCTAGGGCTCTGGATTTTTCACGCTGGCCTCAATTTCGTCGAGGGTTTTGAGCACCAGCCGCTTGGCCTCCAGCTCCCAGCCCCACTTTTGCACCTGAAACGCCACGTAGAAACCAATGCCCGTGGCGATCAAATCGAGCGGCTGCCGCCCCGAAATGCCCAGCAGCAGCCCCAGCCCGCCAATGCCCCAAAAGGGCAGCGCCACCGTCTGCCGGTTTTCTTCGATCAGCTTGGCCAAAAAGTTGTTGGGAATGCTGGCCGCCACTTCCTCGCGCACGGCCCCCTGCTTGGGATAGGGCACGGCAAAGCTAAACTTGCGGCGCAGTTTCTCAATTTTGCGGGCATCGGTACTGTACTCCGTCAGCTCGTCTTCCGCCATCCGAATGAGCTGCTCAGCAATGGTCATAGGGGGTTGTCCAAATCGAGGGTAAGGGCGGCTAGAAACCTTCCACCCGCTCAATTATCTCACTGTAATGCCACCCCCCCAACTCAGCTAAACCTGGCGGCCCAGCCGCCGCCGTGCGTCAATCTTCTTTGCCCAGGGCACCGGGGGCCCCGGCCAGGGTGCGCTTGGGCGAGCAAGTCAAAATCATAATTCCCAGGGTCAAAATATAGGGGGCGGCGTTAAACAGGTAGTAGTACGAGTCAATGCCCACCGACTGAAATGCCGGGCCCAGCGCCTGGGCCCCCCCAAACAGCAGCGAGGCCCACAGGCATTGCCAGGGCTGCCAGCGGGCAAAAATCACCAGGGCCACCGCCATCAACCCCTGGCCGCTGGAAATCCGCTCGGTCCACACGCCGGGGTAAAACAGCGACAGGCTGGCCCCCCCAATGCCCGCCAAAAAACTGCCCGCCACAATGCTGGCCATCCGCACCCAAAAAATTGAAATGCCCATCGCCCGCGCGGCGTCGGGGCTGTCGCCCACCGCCCGCACGTAGAGCCCCCACCGAGTCGATTTAAAAAACCAGCTCATCACCGGCACGATCGCCACCCCCAGCACAAACAGCGGGCTGATCTGCAACGCCGACTGCACCTGGGCCAGGCCGCTCCAGCCGCCCACCGCCAGGGTCGGCAGCTGGGGGGCCTGGGGCTGAATAAAGGGCTTGCCCAAAAAGTTGGCCAGGCCGCTGCCAAAAATAATCATGGCGATGCCCACCGCCACATCGTTGACCCGGGGCTGCTGCGACAGCCAGCCGTGGATGGCCCCCAGGCCCATGCCCGCCACCCCCGCCGTCAGCACCCCCAGCCAGGGGGCCAGGGCGGGGCCCACGATGCCCGAGCTCAGGTAGGAGATGGCGTAGGCGCTCATTGCCCCCATCAGCAGGGTGCCCTCCAGGCCGAGGTTGATTTTGCCGCTTTTCTCCGTCAGACATTCCCCCAGGCTGACCAGCAAAAAGGGAACGCTGCCCCGCAGGGTGCCCGCCAAAATGCCCAGGGGCACGCCCCACCAGCCTAGTGCTTCGGTTGCCATGGTTTGCCTTTGCTAAAAACGCTCGAAACAATCAATGGGAGAAGGTCGGGATACTACAGAAGGGTTAGGCGGCGGCGGTGGCGCGCTCGGCCTGGGGCTGAAAAAACGGCAGGCGGCCGTAGAGCGACTCGCTGTAGAGCACGCAGAGAAAGACAATGCCCTGGAACACCAGCACCGTGGCGTCGGGCAGGTCGTGGGAGCGCTGCAAAATGCCCCCGCTGGCCAAAATGCCCCCCAGCAGCACCGACACCAGCACCGTGGCCAGGGGGTTGTGGCGGGCCACAAAGGCCACCAAAATACCCGCGTAGCCGTAGCTCGACACAATCGACTCGTTGAGGCGCTTTTGCACGGCGGCGATTTCGACCATGCCCGCCAGACCGGCGCAGGAGCCCGCCAAAAAGCACACCGCCAGGGTGAGCTTGCCCACGGGCAGGCCCGCAATCCGAGCGGCGCGCACGTTGCCGCCAGCGGTGCGGGCGGCAAAGCCAAAGGTGGTGCGCTGGATCAAAATGTAGGCCAGGGCCGAGGCCACCAGGCCGTAGATCAGGCCCCAGTGGACGCGGGTGGCGGGCAGGGTGCCCAGCCAGGCGGCGGGGGCAATCTCAAAGCTGGAGGGTTTGCTGACAAAGGCGGGGTCGCGCAGGGGGCCCTGCACCAGGTGGTTCATCAGTGCGATCGCAATATAGTTCAGCAGCAAACTGCTGATGGTTTCGTTCACCCCCCGGTAGTGGCGCAGCGCCCCCGCCACCCCAATCCACAGCCCCCCGGCCACCAGGCTGCCCAGGGCCATCGCCAGCAGCACCAGGGTGCCCGGCAGGCTCGGCCCCAGGGCCAGACCCACCAGCACCGCCGCCAGACCGCCCATCACCAGCGCTCCCTCGTTGCCAATAATCACCAGGCCCAGCCGGGCCGGGAGGGCGGTGCAGAGAGCGGTCAGCATCAGAGGCGAGGCGCGAATCAGGGTGTTTTGCCAGGCGCTCCAGCTGCCAAAGGCGGCCCGATAGATCGAGCCGTACACCGCCAGGGGGTTGGCCCCGGCCAGCGCGCAAAATAGGCCAAATATCACCAGGGCCGCCAGCACCGCCCCAATGGGCAGGGCCACCGACTCCAGCGAACGCCGCCAGGTTGTCGTAGACGCCATGGTTATGACCTAGCTAATGGAACCAATCACACCTTCGACAAAGTAGTCCATTTTCTCCAGCTCAATGTCGTCGGTCTTGAGGGCCGTGCCCGCCGCGATCACCTCGTCGCCGGTGTTGGTCTGGAGAGGCCCCTCATAGATCACCAGCTCCCCCGACTTGATCGCCGCCAGGGCGGCGTCGCCCGCGGCCTGGGCGGTGGCGCTCACCGCCGGGCCGTAGGGCGACAGTTTGCAGAAGCTGTCGGCCAGGCCGCCCCGCAAAATGTGGGGGATGCCGCCATTCATAAGGGTTTTGCCCGCCATCACATCCTTGCCCAGGCCGGTGTAAATGCTCGACCAATCCCACTCGGCCCCGGTCAGGTAGCCCTCGGGAGCCAGGGAGCTCTGGTCGGCGTGGTAGCCCGAGGTCATCACCCCGCGCCGCTCGGCGGTTTCCATCACCACCTTGGGGCTATCGACGTGGCAGGTGATCACCTCAATGCCCTGGTCGGCCATGCTGTTGGTGGCCTCGGCCTCTTTCACCGGCACCGACCAGTCGCCGGTGAAAATCACCTGGGTGGTGGCCTCCGGATTGACCGAGCGGGCCCCCAGGGTAAAGCTGTTGACGTTGCGCAGCAGCTGGGGAATGGGCTTGGCCGCCACAAAGCCCAGCTTGCCCGACCCACTCATGTGGGCGGCCACCACCCCGGCCACGTACTGGGCCTCGTCGATGTAGCCAAAGTAGCTGCCCACGTTTTTGGGGTGCACCCCCTCCTGGTAGAGGCCCCCGGCGTGGAAGAACTGCACCTCGGGAAACTCGGCAGCCAGGGCCAGAATGTGGGGGTCAAAATAGCCAAAGGAGGTGGGAAACAGCATTTTGGCCCCGTCGATTTCGATCATGCTGCGCATGGTTTCGGCCACCGCCGTGGTCTCGGGCACGCTGGCCTCCTCCACCAGGCGAATGCCGGGCACGTTGGCCGCCATGGCCGCTGCCCCCTGGGCGTGGGCCTGGTTGTAGCCAAAGTCATCCTTGGGGCCGACGTAGATAAAGCCCACCACCACCTCTTCGGGGGCGGCTGCGTCGGTGGCGGCCTCGCCCCCGGTGCTGGGCGACTGGGCACAGCCGGTGCTAAATTTGGCGGTCAGCCCAAAGGCCGAGGAGGCCAGCAGCCCCCGCACCACCTGCCGACGCGATAGGTGAAAAGGACGGTTGCGATCGCGCATTGTGTTTACGACTCTCTCAAGTACAGGGGCAAACTACAGCCTCCCCAGCGAACTGCCTCAGCCCAAGCTTCGACCCGATTCGCCAACGGCTGTTCTTAGCTTTTACAGCATCCTCTAAGAATTGGGAAAAGCCCCCGGGGGAGTTGTATCACAGATAACACTTTATCGAGTTCCCGGCGCGGGCCACGGCCAGCCGACAGCCTGGGGGCCGGGCCGGGCCAGGTTTCGCCTGGCTTGAGGCGGTTAGGCCACCGCGCTGTCGCTGCCACCGGCAACTTGCCAGCCCCGCTCGCCCTGGCGCCAAACCCTGGTGTAGCGGTAGTCGCTGGCCAAGGCATCGCCCAAAACTCTGCCGCTCAAGAAAACTTTAGCCCCCGCTGAGCGCCCTGGCGCTGGGTGCTCCCGCCCTGGGTCTGCTGTCGCGTTCATAGCCCCGCCCTCAGGATATCAGGCGCATTTCCACCCCTGATCAGCGCAGCGCCAGGGCGGTACATACCACCCTGGCGCTGCG
>DATIVG010000383.1:0-10480 GCA_035466075.1 Nodosilinea sp.
GAAATGTCGAAGGTGCAGCTCGTCTATCGCCTGCTCTCCAGCGAAGTCGAAATGGAAAGCAGCCGCCTGCGCACCGGGCGCATCGCCCAAAACGAATGGGAAAAACTGGGTCACGCCATCAGCATTCTCTCCCAGATGCCCATCTTCATCGACGACACCCCCAGCATTTCAGTCACCGAAATTCGCTCCCGCTGCCGCCGCCTCCAGGCCGAGCAGGGCGGTGCCCTGGGGCTGATTTTGATCGACTACCTCCAGCTCATGGAAGGCGGCGGCGACAACCGCGTGCAGGAATTGTCAAAAATGACGCGATCGCTCAAGGGCCTCGCCCGCGAGCTCAACGTGCCGATCATCGCCCTCTCCCAGCTCAGCCGCGGCGTCGAGTCACGCACCAACAAACGCCCCATGATGAGTGACCTTCGTGAGAGTGGAGCGATTGAACAAGACGCAGACCTAATCATGATGCTCTACCGCGAAGAGTACTACGACCCCGACACCCCCGATCGTGGTATCGCCGAAATCATTATCACCAAGCACCGCAACGGCCCCACCGGCACCGTTAAACTGCTGTTTGAACCCCAGTTCACCCGGTTCCGCAACCTGGCCACCCCAGGCATGTAGAGACCAGACCATAGGGTAGAATCTAGGCCAGCCCGCGACAGACTATCATTGAGACAGTGGATGTAGATAGGTTGGCAGAAGCGATGCCCACCCGGTGCTAACCTTCATGCAGCATGTGGCCCCAGCAAGCCCACCCGAGCACGCAGACAGACAGATAAGGAGACGCCAGAGCGAATGGGAAAAGTAGTTGGCATCGACCTGGGCACGACCAACTCCGTGGTCTCTGTAATGGAGGGCGGCAAGCCGGTGGTAATTGCCAACGCCGAAGGGATGCGCACTACCCCCTCGGTGGTGGCCTTTAGCAAAGAGGGCGAGCGCCTGGTGGGGCAGATGGCCCGCAGGCAGGCGGTACTTAACCCCCAAAACACCTTCTACGGCGTCAAGCGCTATATGGGTCGCCGCTACGCCGAGCTCGACCCCTCCTCTAAGCGGGTGCCCTACACCATTCGCCGCGACGAGGCCGGCAACGTCAAAGTTCGCTGCCCTCGCCTCGAAAAAGACTTTGCCCCCGAAGAGATTTCAGCCATTGTGCTGCGCAAGCTGGCCGATGAAGCCAGCCGCTACCTGGGCCAGCCGGTGACCGGTGCCGTCATCACCGTGCCCGCCTACTTCAACGACGCCCAGCGCCAGGCCACCCGCAACGCCGGTCGCATCGCTGGCCTAGAGGTCAAGCGCATCCTCAACGAGCCCACTGCAGCGGCGCTGGCCTACGGCCTCGACCAGGCCCAAAACGAAACCATTCTCGTGTTTGACCTCGGCGGCGGCACCTTCGACGTCTCCATTTTGGATGTGGGCGACGGCGTCTTTGAGGTGCGCTCCACCTCCGGTGACACCCAGCTCGGCGGCACCAACTTTGACACCAAGATCGTTGACTGGCTAGCCGATGAATTCCTTGCCAAAGAGGGCATTGATCTGCGCAAAGATCGCCAGGCGCTCCAGCGGCTGACCGAAGCGGCGGAAAAAGCAAAAATCGAGCTGTCCGGCGTCGCCAGTACCGAAATTAGCCTGCCCTTCATCACCGCCAGCCCCGAAGGCCCCAAGCACATCGAAACCCGCCTCAGCCGCTCGCAGTTTGAGGGGCTATGTGGGGATCTGGTCAGCGCCCTGCGGGCTCCGCTCAAGCAGGCCCTCAGCGATGCGGGCCTCACCCCCAACGACATTGACGAGGTGGTACTGGTGGGGGGCGGCAGCCGCATGCCCATGGTACAAGACCTGGTGCGTGGGCTGATCGGCCTTGAGCCCAGCCAGGCCGTCAACCCCGACGAAGCGGTGGCCGTGGGGGCAGCCGTCCAGGCGGGCATCATCACCCAGGAGGTGCAGGACATCATGCTGCTGGATGTCACCTCGCTATCGCTGGGTCTAGAGACCATCGGCGGCGTGATGAAAAAGGTGATTCCCCGCAACACCACCATTCCCGTGCGGCGCTCCGATATCTTCTCCACCTCGGAGAACAACCAGACCTCTGTGGAAGTGCATGTGCTCCAGGGCGAGCGTGAAATGGGGGCCGACAACAAGTCCCTGGGCCGCTTTAAGCTGATGGGCATTCCCCCCGCGCCGCGCGGCGTGCCCCAGGTGCTGGTCTCCTTTGATATCGACGCCAACGGTATTCTGCAAGTGTCGGCCATGGATAAAACCACCGGGCGCGAGCAGAGCCTGACCGTCCAGGGTGCTTCCAACCTGGAAGAGGGCGAAGTGCAGCGAATGATCCGTGAGGCGGAGGAGTTTGCTGAAACCGATCGCCTCCAGCGGGAGCGGGTCGAGAAGCGCAACCGGGCCGAAGCCCTCACCTTCCAGGCCGAGCGGCTGCTGCGAGAGGTGGCCCTCGACTTTGGCATGCAGTTTGCCCGCGATCGCCGTCGCCGCATTGAAGGACTGGTCCAAGAGCTGCGCGACTACTTAGAGCAGAGCGACGAGCGCGGCATCGACATGGCCCAGGCCGAGCTGCAAGACGAGCTCTACGACCTCAACCGCGAAGCCTACCTCTACGAAGCCGAAGATGCTCCTGAAGGCGGCATTCTCGGCCAGATCGGCAGCACCCTCAAGAAAACCTTTGCCTTTGACGACGATCTCGACGCCCGGCCCAACTACGGCTACCAGGGATCTACGTCCTGGGGCAACTGGGACGACGACTGGGACTACGACAACCGCGGTGGCACTGGCGGACAGCAGCGCTACGGCGGCAGCCCCGCCTACGATAACCGCGCCTACGGCACCACCGGCTACAGTGGCCAGGGCTACAGTAACCCCAGCTATGGCAATCAGGGCTACGGCAGTCAGGGCTATAGCGACCCAGGCTATGACAATCGCTCCGGCGGCGCGGGCTACGGCAACTCGGGCTATGGCGACAGCCGCAACCCCGGTTCTGAAACCGATCGCTTTGCCAATCGCGGCTATGGCGATCAGGGCTACGACCGGCCTCCAGAGCCCAGTCGGCCCCAGCCCCCCGCCTCTGACTACAGCCGCTCAGACTACGGCCAACCGGGCTATGACCAACCCAGCTATGGCCCCTCTGGCGCAAGCCAGCGACCGGCCAGCGAGGGGCAGCGCCCTGGTTATGAGCAGTCGGGCTATGGCCGAGAGGATAGCCGCCCAGGCTACGGGCAAACCCGCGACCCGCAGGGCTACGACCAGCAGGGCTACGACCAGCAAAGCTATGGTCGCCAGGGCTACAGCGACCCAGGCTATGACCAGCAAGGCTACGACCAGCAAGGCTACGACCGCCCCCAGCGGCCTGGCCCCAGCCAGCCCAGCTCGGGCAATGGGGGCTATGGCAGCGGGAACTACAATGACCCCGAGCCGCGCTATGACAGCCCTGAGCCTAGCCAGAGCTACGGAGAGGCTGGGTATGGCAACGGTGGCTACCGAGATAGTGGCTACCCCTCCTACGACCGCCCTGCCCCCACCGCGCCGCGCCAAGATAATTGGGACGATGACCCCTGGGCTCAGCCCGACTCGACCAATCGTACGCCCGAGCCCCCGGCGGCGGACCGTTCTCGCTCTGAGCGAGGCTCAGAGCCCCCCAGGCCACCGGCTGCCCCGCGCCAGGAAAATCGTAGCGAGCGCCGCCCCGCCCCGCGCTATGAGGGCGACAACTGGAGCGATCGCGATGAGTGGCTCTAGGCCTCCAGCGGCCCCGACGCTGACTGTTGCCGCCGGGATGGGCTCAGCCCAGACTGGGCCCATCTGATAGCTGGCTCACTCTCACCCACTGCCCTTTGCCTGCCACCCGCCCGCTTTCTATGGAGAATTTTCGGAACTACTACGAAATTCTGGGGGTTTCCCGAGAAGCAGCTTTTGGCGACATTAAGCAGGCCTATCGAAAGCTAGCCCGGCAGTATCACCCTGACCTCAACCCCGGCGACCAGGCGGCGGAAGATCAGTTTAAGCTGCTGAGCGAAGCCTACACGGTGCTGTCTGACGACGAGAAGCGGGCCCAGTACGAGAAGTTTTGCGAGTACTGGCAGCAGGAGGGCTTTAAGCAGGGCCAGGGTAAGTCGGTGGTCGGCGATCTCTTTGGCGGGCGCATTTCCCTGGAAGACTTTGGGTTTGGCGAGTTTCCTGACTTCAATGTGTTTGTCGATCAGTTGCTCAACCGCCGCCCCGGTCGCCGGGGTGCTGGCGATGACAGCGACTACGCCGCCCCCACCGCCACTGCCGGTGCAGCCGCTGGTCGCCGTGACGCCGAGGCTGATCTGACCGTTCCCCTGGAGAAGGCGTTTCGCGGCGGGCGCGAGCGCATTCGCCTGGAGGATGGCCGCTCGCTGGAGGTCAATATGCCCGCCGGGATGGTCACCGGCCAGCGCATTCGGCTACGGGGCCAGGGGGTCGGTGGTGGCAACCTGTACCTGCGCATTCAGGTAGACCCACATCCTTTTTATACTCTCCAGGGCAATGACCTGTACTGCCGGGTACCGATTACCCCCAGCGAGGCCGCCCTGGGCAGCACTATTGATATTCCAACGCTGGATGGCCCTGTGCGCACCACCCTGCCCCAGGGGGCGCAAACGGGGCAAATCATTCAGCTGGCGGGGCGGGGCTACCCGATTGGTAAAGAACGGCGGGGTGACCAGATTGTGGAGCTAGCAGTGGTGGTGCCGACCGGGCTGAGCGACCGCGAAAAGGCCCTCTACGAAGAACTGCGGCAGACGGAGCGCTTTCGCCCCCGCGCCGACCTGCTATGAGGCCGCCCGCAAAAACTTCAAGGGCAGGGCTACTGGGGCCTGGCTCAGCGACCTGGCCCCAGGCCGCAGTGCAGTGGTATTGCCAAGACCCGCAGACTTCAGGCCATCTGGAGCGGGTGTTGAAATATGTGTCGAAAACGTTACAAATAGCCTGGACTGCTCTCATTCTCTAGAACCCAGCTCAGGGGGCACAACCGCCGAAAATCAGCCGATTTAGCCGCTTGGCCTGGCACCAGTGCCCCTCATTTAGCCCCGGTTTATCGCTAACTAAATGAGAATTTAACTTTCCCTGATCGCCCCCAAGTCGTTAAACTAACAATGAAAAAGGTCATCCCCGTCATTTTTAACTATGTCTGTTGTTAGCCAAGTTATTTTGAATGCCGACGACGAGCTGCGCTACCCAACCACGGGCGAGCTCAAGGCCATTGAAGACTTTTTGAAGACCGGCGAACAGCGCACCCGCATTGCCGCCGCTCTGTCTGAAAATGAGAAAAAGATTGTTGACCAGGCCAGCAAAGAGCTGTGGCGGCGACGGCCCGATTTTATCGCCCCCGGCGGCAACGCCTACGGCCAAAAGCAGCGCGCGCTCTGCATTCGTGACTATGGCTGGTACCTGCGCCTGGTCACCTACGGCGTGCTGGCTGGCGACCAAACCCCCATTGAAGCCATTGGCATCGTGGGCGTTCGGGAAATGTATAACGCCCTCGATGTGCCCGTGCCCGGCATGGCTGAGGCGATCCGCTGCCTTAAGGAGGCTTCGCTCAACCTGCTGCCGGATGAAGATGCCATCGAAGCCGCGCCCTACTTTGATTACATTATTCAGGCGATGTCCTAACGGACAAGAGCTTCAGATTCGCAAAGCCCCAGGCGCACCAAGCATCTGGGGCTTTGTTTTGCCGTTTTTTGGGGCTGATACTAAACTTTTATTCTCCCTGATTACCCTCGGATAGGGCAAATGCCGTTTGCCTCTGCGGTGTGGCCGTTTGGGAAGCAGGGTTGTGGGAGTCGGCTTGGGGCTGAGCCCAGTGATCCGTCAAGCCTAAATGTGTAGATTGGGTGAAACGAAGTGTTCGCGCAGCGTCTCCAGAGGAGAAACCCAACGCCAGAGCTAGTTTTGTTGGGTTTTGCGATCGCGCCACCCAACCTACGAGAACCCTAATGTCTATTGTTGACGCTGCCCTAGCGGTTGAGGCAGTAGTCTAGCTCTCGCACATCCTGGTCGAGGGTGGCCTGGACGGCCTCTGACTCGCGCAGAAACCCATTGACGGTGGCGCGCCACTGGGGGTCGCCGGCGGGCAGAATGAGGCCGTAATACTCGCAGGTGAGGGGCACCGAGGGCACCAGGGCAAACTGCTCGGCGGGCAGGTTTTGCCGGGCTAGCTCGGCGGTTGAGAGCACGCTGTCGCCAATGAAGGCGTCGAGTTGCCCCGCCACGACGGCCTGGACGGCCTGCTCGCGGTCGGCGACTCCGGCGAAGGTGACGATGTTGGCGTTGGGGTAGCTCTGGCGCAGGAAGGTTTCGGTGGTGGTGTCTTGCAGCACGCCCAGCCGCAGGCCGGGCTGGTTGAAGTTGGTGTCGGCCTGGGCCTGGGGCACTAAAAACCGGGCTCCGGTGATGTAGAAGGGGGTGGAGAAGGCCACGCCGGGCACATCCTGGCGAATGGTGTTGGGGCCGCACTCGAAGTGGGCGCTGCCGTCGCGCACCAGATCGAAGCGGTTTTGCAGGGTGGAGGTGAGCTCGACCACCTGGATGCCGACGGGATAGTTGAGGGTGGCGGCGAGGTGGTGGCTAAGCGCGATCGCAACTTCTCCACAGTACCCGGCCCAGGCATTGTCGGCATTGATATAGCCAAAGGGGGGCGCGTCTTTGCGAAAGGCCACCCGCAGCACGCGGGTGCGCTCGATTTCGGCCAGCACGCTCTCCTGGCGCGGCGGCGGCACCGCGGCCACCGGCGGCGGCACTACCGGAATCGGCGGGGTGCGCCCGTAGGCAGCCTCCAGCTGGGCCGGGGTGAGCGACTGAATGATATCGAGCCGCAGGGCCTGGTCGGCGCTGGCGGCGAGCCCGTAGCTGGCGCTGAGGTAGGGCAGGTAGTCGGGCTCGTCTTGCAGGTAGGTCTGCCAAAAGGCCACGCTCAGGGTTTTGGAATAGCGGGTGCCCACATCGCGGTGCTGGCCCGCCAGCAGGCCGATAATCTGGTTGGCCGCCCCCTCGCCGCCGCCGCCCGACCCCAGCACTCGCCCCGGCTTGGAGGAAAAGTGGGTGCCCACCTGCAAGAGGGCCAGGTATTTGGGGTTCTCAGGCGTCCACACAAAGGGGTGAACCTGCTCGGTAACCACCGTGGCCACAATGTCATTGCTGCCCACCACCATCAGCAGCGGAATGTCGATCTGCCCCATGCCCTCGGGGCCAAACAGGTTGCCGCCCAGGGGATGGGTGACGTAGGCCGCTTTGATGCGGTCGTCGTTGAGGCGGTAGTTTTGGGGCGGCAGAAATCGGGCCCGGCATTCTAAATACAGGGCAAAGTTGAGGCTAAAGCTCTCGGGCCCGCACACCGAGGCCAGGCGGGCGTAGTTGATTTCGGCCCCGGCCAGCGACAGGGCGGTGGTGCCCCCCAGGGAGTCGCCCATGACGCCGATGCGCTCCAGGTTGAGCCGGGCCGCCCAGTCGGGGGAGGCGGCCACCAGTCGCTCCAGCTCGTCAATTAAAAAGCTGATCTCCTGGGGCCGGTTGATAAACTCCATCGGGCTGAGCAGGGTGTTGAGGCGGCCATTTAAAAATTGCTGGCGGTAGTTGAGGTCGCTGCCCACGTGGTCGGGCAAAATCGCCACAAACCCGTAGGAGGCCAGGTGTTCGGCCATGAAGGTGAAGCTCTCTTTGACATCGCCAAAGCCGTGGGAGATGATCACAATCGGCGCGGGGCCAGCGCCCTGGGGCAGGTAGACATCGACGGGGAAGTCGTAGTTGACCGTAAGCCCGGCGTCGGTCTGCCGGAGGGCGGGGTTTTCGACCACGACGGTGGTTTTGTCTACGGCGTAGGGGCCGGGCTGGCTGAGGTCGGCCAGGGTGGCCAGGGCGGGGAAGGTCTGTCCAGTGGCCTCAGCGGCGGCCTCGGCGGCGGCCTGCTGTTCGACCGCCTCAATGACGGCGCGGTTGTAGCTGAGGTAAACCGCCAGCGACCGCCGCAGGGTGAGCAGATCGTCGAGCTCCACGTTGATGGTTGGGTTGGGGAAGGCCCGCAGCAGGTCGATCAGCGTCCAGCCCTGGGGGTTGGCCACCGCCGCGTTGATGGCCGCCGCCCGCAGCCCGTGGAAGCCGTTGACCTCGGGGTGGGGGCGCAGCAGCTTGCCGAGGTTAAACAGGGCGTCGTGGCCCAGGGGCGAATAGGTGAGGTGGGCCACCGCGTTGGCGTTGAGCGGCAGGGGGCGACTGAGGCCGCCGCGCAGCAGCGCCAGCAGGTCGGCGTCCACAAAGCGGGCAATCAGCTTCAGGTCGCCGGTGATCTCGCCGGTCTGGGCAAAGGTTTCGAGCGACTCGACCGACACCGACAGCACCAGGGGGCCCCCCACGGCCAGGCGAATGGTGTCGGCACTGCGGGCGGGCTGGGGCCGCGCGGCGTCGAGGCCGAGACCGGTGAGCAGAGCTGCGATCGCAAGGCCAGCGGCCCACAGCCGACGAACGGAATGCATCATGGGGAATCCCTCAGGGCGAACGGGGTGACGGGTGATTGGCGGGTTGCCTAGTCGAGAAAGACCTCGCCCGCAGCATTTACCCGCACCGACCGGGTGCTGCCCGCCACCCCCGCCTGGGCCGCCACCGTGACGGTGATCCGATTGTCGCGCACGAGGATGGTGACGCCGTCGAGGCTCACCTCCGGGTCGCTGGCAAAGATATCGAGCTCCAGGGGCGGCGGCAAAAAGCTGGTGTGCAGGCGGCCAAAGGTCACCGTTTCGCCGGGGGCGGCCAGGCGCTCGTCGGAGGGCGGCTGCACCAGCACGGCACCGATGGCGGCATCGAGCCGCGAGACATTGACAATCTCCAGCTGAATGGGCTGGTCGGGGTCTACGGTGCCGACCGGAGATCGGCTGTCAGTGGTCTCTACCTGGGCGATGGGCAGCGGCGGGGCACCCGCGATCGCAGCTCTCCCCTGGCAAACCAACCCCAGGGCCCCCAGCCCCACCCCCAGCCAGATCCAACGGTGCATAGGTCAACCCCTTTCCCTAACGATCAAGGACTAACGATCAAGCGTTAACTATCGAGAACTCGCGCCAAATCAAACCTTGGAGCACAGTCTTAGGCCAGGGTCTCCACCCCAGTGGTCGCCTCCGGCTGTTTACTCCGTTCTAGACCGTTATACTACGGCTCTTCCCAAAACTCAGCAGCCTTCTGGGTAAACCGTCGGCGCCAACCGTCAGCGCCAAGCATCAGGGCCAGGTGCCGCCCCGGCGGTCGCCAAACAGGCCATACTGAGGGCCTGGGTTTTGACGGTACGCAGGAGGTCTAGCCATGCACAATCTGGCCATGCATAATCTCGCCATGCACGATGGTCTGGTCATCTCAGCCATGGGCACCCTAGGGCAGCTGGCCTCCCCCGGCCCGATCGCCTTTGAGCTGGGGCCCATCACCGTGCGCTGGTACGGGCTGCTGATTGCCATCGCCCTGGTGCTGGGCATCAACCTGGCCCAGTGGCTGGGCCAGCGGCGGGGGCTAGACCCCGACACCATTGGCGACCTGGCGATTTGGTTGATCATTGGGGCGCTGCCGGGGGCCCGGCTCTACTACGTGCTGTTTGAGTGGTCGCGCTACGCCAGCCGCCCCCTCGATGCCCTGGCGATCTGGCAGGGGGGCATTGCGATCCACGGGGCGATGTTGGGAGGTGCGATCGCGGCCCTGCTCTTTGCCCGCCGCCACCGACTTTCCTTCTGGCAGCTCGCCGATGTGGTCGCCCCCGCCCTGGTGCTGGGCCAGGCCCTGGGCCGCTGGGGCAATTTCTTCAACTCCGAAGCCTTTGGCCGCCCCACCGATCTGCCCTGGCGGGTCTACATTCCCCCCGCCCAGCGCCCCCCCGATCTGGCCAACGTCGCCTACTACCACCCCACCTTTCTCTACGAATCGCTGTGGAACCTGGGGGTGCTGGCCCTGGTGCTGGGTCTATTTTTCTGGGGGCTGCGCCATCCCCGACGGCTCCAGCCCGGCACCATCTTTTTGGTGTACTTTGCCGCCTACAGCCTGGGCCGCCTGTGGATCGAGGGACTGCGCCTCGACAGCCTCATGCTCGGCCCCCTCAAAATGGCCCAAGTGGTCAGCCTGGGCGGCATTGCCCTGGGGCTGGGGGGGCTGCTGTGGCTCTACCAGCTCAAGCGCCCCCTGCCCGACGTGGTGCAGCCGTAGGCGAAAATCGGCAAATTAAACCGTTTCCGGCGGCACCGGGTCGCCATAGTGCTCCCGCAAAAACTGCTGAATCTGCGGATGGTCAAGCGCCATCCCCTGGGCGGTCACCTGCTCAACAAACTGGTCGCGCCCCAGCCCCGCCTGGGTGGCCGTGGCCACCAGGGCCAGCGCCGTGGCCCGCCCCCCGCCCCGGCAGTGAATCAGCACCGGCTTGGGCAGCGCCTCCAGGGCCGCCAGGGCCGCAGGCAGGGTCTGCGGGTCGGCATTTTTGACCGGGGCATGGGCGTAG
>DATIVG010000384.1:0-2107 GCA_035466075.1 Nodosilinea sp.
CCTTCGACCTTGCTGCGGTCGGGGGCGAGGCTATCGATCTCGTCGATGAATACCAGGCAGGGGGCGGCTTTTTTGGCTTTCTCAAAGATGGCCCGCAGGCGCTGCTCGGCCTCGCCGTAGTATTTGCCCATTACCTCGGGGCCGACGATGGCGATGTAGTTGACCCCCAGATCTTCGGCCAGGGAGCGGGCGGTGAGGGTTTTGCCGGTGCCGGGCGGGCCCACCAGCAGCACGCCGCGGGTGGGCTCCAGGCCCAGTTTGGCCAGCACGTCGGGGCGCTTGAGGGGAATTTCTACCAGTTCGCGCAGCTCTTGCAGGGTGGCGGAGAGGCCGCCGACATCGCGCATGGTGGGGTGGTGCGGGGGCGATGCGGGGGGTGGGGAACTGGGGGAAGGGGACGCGGGAGATGGGGAGGGTGAGGGAGATGGGGGAGAGCCGTCAGCGGCGGGGGGTGGGGTGATGATGACTTCTTCGATGGCGGGATCGGGGCCCAGGTCGGCGGGGCTGGCATTGCGGTTCATGCGGCTGACGCCGATATCGGGAATGTTGCCCTGGCGGGGAATGCTGCTGAGGCCTCGGGCGTTGATCTGCACGTTGGTTTTTAGCTCACCGTTTTCGGCTTTTTCCTCTAGGGTTTTGGCCAGTTCGAGCAGTTGCTCAAAGCCTTTAAAGAAGTCATTCATGGGCATTACGTTTGGGATGGCTGGGGGCTGCTAACTGTGCGGGGCAGATGCGGCTTAGCGTTCCCCAGGCCTAGGGTTCACTACCGGTGGGGAAAACCACAGACTGAGCCTGAAGCCGTTATAAAAGTTGAGAAATGCCGCTGCTCTGGGCTGTCTGGGCACCTTGGGGGGGTAGGGGCTGGGTCGCTCTGGGCCCGCCGGTCGAGTTCAAGCGTCTGTGTCAGGCTGGTCTGTTGCAAAACTGGTCTGTTGCAAAACTGGTCTGTTGCAAAATATGGGGGGTGCCAATGAAGGTGAGTCGAACCGCGCGGCGGCTGAGGCTGCGATCGCAGGCCTGGCAGACCTGGTGGGTCAGCCTGGTGTGCTTTGGGGCGGGAGCGATGGGGTGGCTGCTGCTGGCCCAAACCTCGGAGCTGAGGTGCGATCGCAGCCTCACCAGCCAGTGCCAGCTCACCCACAGGCGGCCGCGCCAGACCACAACCCACCAGTTCCCCATCGCCAGCCTGCGCGAAGCCACCCTCGACATCGACTTTGACGACGGCGACACCCTCTATAGGGTACTGCTGGTCACCGACGAGGAGACCCTGCCGCTGTCCTCCCTCTACACCTCCAACGGGGGTGGCCAGCGCCGCCGGGTCAATCAGATCAACCAATTTCTGCAAACGCCCACCGATCCCTCCCTCCGCCTGCGGCAGGACACCCGCTGGCTGGGGCTGGTATTTCTAGGAGCCTTTGGCTTTGGGGGCCTGCTGCTGCTGCTGAGCAACAGAACCATCGACTGCACCTTTGACAAAGACACCAACCAGTTTTCGCTACGGCTGTGGGGGCTGCGGGGGGCCACCACCCACCAGCACCCTCTCTCCAACCTGCTGGGCATGCGGGTCGAGCAATCCACCGACAAAGATACCGACACCTCACGCCTGACGGTGGTGCTCAAGACCGGCGAGGCCATTCCCCTGTCTATCGTTTACACCGGCACCTTCGAGGCCCACGCCAGCCTGGCCCGCCAGGTGCAGGAGTTTCTGCGGCTGCCGCCCCTGACCCCTTGGAACTCGTCGTCGATGACAGCCGCCCAGGCCAAACTGGCCCTCGACCTGATGGGGGGTGGCCAGGCCAAGCGCCAGGCCACCATGGCCGACTGCCGGGCCCGGCTGCGCCACGCCCCCTTTCACCTGGAGAGCCATCAGGGGCTGGCCTCGGCCCTGGTGCTGGAGGGCCAAAAGGACGAGGCCAACCGCCTGGTAGAAACGGCCCGAGCCCAGGCCCAGCGCCTCGGGGAGAGTACCGTCGCCGCCCAGCTCGACCATCTGCTGGAGCTGCTGAAGCTCAAGCCTTACTGAGCCTTGGCGGGGGGCTACAGCCCCAGGGCGCTGTAGCCCCCCAAAAACAGCAGCCACACCGTCACCACCAGCCAGTGCATCGCC
>DATIVG010000385.1:0-2409 GCA_035466075.1 Nodosilinea sp.
CTGAGCCCCCCGCCGCTGAGCCCTTGGCCGAAACCGAGGCCGAGGCCGAGGCTGAAGCCAAGACCGAGGCCGAGCCTGAGGTCACCGCCGCCCCCGCCAAACCCGCCCGCAAGCGCCGCTCGCGGGCCGCTGATGTGGCGGAGGCAGAGCCCATGGCGGCTGAGCCTGGGACAGCCGAGCCTGAGCCCACCCAGCTGTCGCTGCCCGACCCGGCGCTACCTGAGCCCGCCCCCGTGGAGGCCCCCGAAAAGCCCGCCCGCCCGGTGCTGAAGTCGGCCCAGGCCGCCCCGGTGGAAGCCCCAGCGGTGGAAACCCAGGACGACGGTGCCGACAGCGACGACAGCGACGACGACTGGGACGATGACCCGGTGCTCGGCGACGACTACGATGACGACGACGGGGATGACGACGACGACGGCGACGAGGCCTACTCCTGGGAAGGCAGCGGGGGCACCGCCACCTCCAACCTCGAAGCCCTGGAGATTTCGCCCCTGACGGCGGCGGCGCTGCCCCCGCTGTGCTACGTGGTGGTCGAGCGCACCTCGTCGGAGCTGGTGGTGCTGCCCCTGCGCACCTTCGCGGAGCTGGGCCAAATTCCAGAAGAAGAGGGCGATGCGCGCACCCTGCCGGTGTTTGAAAACCACAACGTGGCCCGACGGTTTTCGCGCCGCAACCAGCGGGTGGTGAAGGTGCCCGACGGCACGCTATTGCAAACCACCAGCCCCTACCTCCAGGCCAAGGGCATTACCCGGCTGTTTATTGACGGTCAGGTGTTTTCCCTGGGCCAGGACCCGGTGGTGCCAGGGGTGCCGGTGGGCGATGACTAGCCGCCGGGCGGTAGAAAAGTTAACCCCGGTCGGGGCGGTTTCTGAGCAGTTTCTTATGATCTCCCCATACACTAGGGCCTAGGGCGTTAGTAGTCTGCCGAGCCCAAGATAGCGGGGGCTAGGGTTGAAGGCTCGCGGCAGGACTTAAACCCCAGACCTCCTGAGGCCGATGGCGATTAACTTGGTCAAGTCCTAGGCGCTAGGACGATTAGCGTGGGGAAAGAATGGACGTACTGCTGCACATTGCCATCGGCATTGGCCTCAGCGCCGCCGCCGGGTTTAGAATTTTGGTGCCTTTTTTGATTGCGGGCGTTGCCGCCCAGCAGGGCTACCTGACCCTGTCGCCCGGCATGGCCTGGATGGGCACCACCCCGGCCATTATTGCCATAGCGGCGGCGACCGCCCTGGAGGTGCTGGTGTACTTTGTGCCGGTGGTCGATAACCTGATGGATGCGGTGGAGTTGCCCGCCGCTGCGATCGCAGGTACCGTGCTCACCGCCGCCGTCACCGGTGGCGACATGAACCCCTTCTTGCAGTGGAGCCTGGCGCTGATCGCCGGGGGCGGTGTCGCCAGCAGCACCCAGGCCTTTACCGGTCTGGCCCGGCTGGCCTCCACCGTCGCCGGCGGCCCGGTCGGCAACGTTGCGGTCTCCACCACAGAACTCGCCAGCTCAACCATCCTTTCGGTACTCGCGATCGCCGTCCCCCTTTTGGTATTGATCGTAGTGGGCGTACTGTTGTACCTCGTGTTTCGCCGTCGGGGCCGCAGCCGTCAGCGGCGCAGCTACTAAGCCGCTAAACCGCAGCGACTAAAGCGCCCACCGTTCACCTCCTCCGGAAGTCAGCTATGGCCAGTCACACCACCACCGCCCCCCAGTCGGCCTTTAAGCACCACTTCGACGCCCTGGTGCCGCTGATGCTGGCCGAGTGGCCCCAGCTGCTCGAAGACAACCTGGTCGCCACCGAAGGCGACCTCGACCTGGCGGTAGCCTACATCAGCGACGAAACCGACCGCACCCAAACCCTGATTCGCCGCCAAATTAACGAGCTCGCCACCCTGGTCAAGGCGGATGCTGCCAGCCTCGCCACCAATGGCTCCCAGCCCGCCGAGGTCGCTGAGGCCCCCAGCCCATCCTCTACCATTGAAACCCTGCTCGACGATCTGGAATCGCGCACCGAGCACCTGATCCAAGAGCTGAAGGCTGAGATGCTGCCCGAGCTCGAAAAACGGGCCCGCGGCAACCTGGGCCAGAGCCTGCTGATCGCCCTGGGCATTGGCTTTGTGCTGGGCCTGATTTTGGGAGGCAAGCGTGGCTAGCTCCAGCTCCAACTCCGCCTTTGACCAACTCGAAGACTACCTGCGGCGACTGCTGCGGCTCGGCATGGTGCTGGTGGATACCCACCTGGATGTGGCGGTGCAGGAGGCCAACTACGAAAGCCGACGGCTGATCAGCGGGTTCATTCTGCTGGGGGTGGGGGTGGGCCTGGTAACCACGGCGGTGGTGCTCGGCATTGTCGCCAGCGTGGTGTTTGCCCAGTCCCTAGGGCTGAGCTGGCTTCAGGCCATCGGGGCCGTAGCCGG
>DATIVG010000386.1:0-20796 GCA_035466075.1 Nodosilinea sp.
GGTGGCCCAGTACTACTACTACCCCGGCTGGTGGGAGCCGGGCAGCACCCTGGAGGTGCAGATCAACCTGGATGAGTGGAACAAGCTGCCGGAGGTCTACCAGTCGATGGTGAGAACGGCGGCCTTTGAGGCCAACCTGGAAATGCTGTCGCGCTACGAGACCCGCAACAATGAAGCCCTCCAGCGCCTGGTGGAGAGCGGGGTTGAACTGCGGGAGTTTAGCGCTGAAATCATGACTGCTGCCCAGGCTGCTACCACCGATCTCTACGATGAGTTTGCCGCCCAGGATGCTGACTTTAAGGCGATCTATGAAGACTGGAAGGGGTTCCGCGATCGCGTCTATGCCTGGAACCAGCTCAACCAGGGCAGCTTTGAGCGGTTTGTCTACAGCAACCTGAAACCGGGAACGCCGAGCGCCTAATGCACTGATCTCCTGAGATGACAAGCTTTTTGCAGTAGACAGTAAGGGTTTGCTGCAAAGGTGAACTCAATAGCAGGTCATGAGAAGTCATTCATAAGAGAGGCTTTAGAGGATGTTTGAAAAGTGAGTCGCTGTAGCTTTAGTCACCTGCCGATCCCCCCTGCCCCCCTTAAAAAGCTATCCGTTAGGCACAAGTTTGTCTAAGCGCTACAGGGAGGGCATTTGGGCGATTGTTTGCGTAAGATCAAAGCTGCAGTGACTGTGGAGCTACGCTATGAACGATTGGATGAGCTGAGATATCAATCCGCGACATTTTCAAGACCTGCGCCACGCTAAACGCCTGCGCAGGATTGTGACGGCCCTGAGCCGACATCCCACAGCCAGTGTGCCGTTAGCGAGTCAAAGCAGTAGCGAAGCGCAGAGCATCTATCGATTTTGGTCAAATCCTAAGGTGAGCAGCGAGGCGATTCTCAACAGTCATATCGAGGGCACCGTTGCCCGAGCCCGGACCTGTGAGACGGTGTTGTCGATTCAAGATAGTACCGACTTTGACTTTACGAGTCACCCGCAGACCGCTGGCCTTGGCTACCTCAATCAGACCCAACAGCAAGGGATCAAGGTTCACAACTGCTTTGCGGTCAGCGGTGAGGGTGAGCCGTTGGGCCTGCTGCATCAACACACGTGGGTGCGTGAGGCGCCCCCTGTGAAAAAGAAAGACCGCTCGGCTCAAGCGCGAAATCGTGACAAACCAATAGAGGCAAAAGAAAGCTATCGCTGGCTCACCACATTGAGTGCGGCTGAAGCCAAGGTGTCGGAGTCGGTTCAACTCGTACAGGTGGCCGACCGGGAAGCCGATATCTTTGAGCTCTTTGCCCAGCCCCGCCAAGCCAACAGCGAGCTCTTGATTCGGGTGAAGACGAATCGCAGCCTCAAACAAACCTGGGGCAAACTGTTCACCGCCATGGCTGAGGCCCCGGTGCTCGGAGAACTCCAGGTCGAGGTTCAGCGAACGCCCCAGCGAGAGGCTCGCATCGCGCAGGTGCAACTGCGAGGCTTGCAGGTTACATTGGCGGTACCGGAGCATTTGGCCCGGCAGAAGCCATCGCTACAGCCCATCGAGCTCAATGCCTTGTGGGTGGAGGAAATCGGTGTCCCTGCTGATGGGGGCAAGCCGATTCGCTGGAAGCTTCTGACGACATTGCCGTTAGAGAGCTATGCTCAAGCCTGCCAGTATGTCCGGTGGTACAGCTATCGGTGGCTCATCGAGCGGTTTCATTTCACCCTTAAAAGCGGCTGCAAACTCGAAGATTTGCAACTGCAGCATCGAGACCGATTGCTCAAAGCACTCGCCACTTACAGCATCGTGGCCTGGCGATTGATGTCGATGACCTATCAGGCCCGTCTCACGCCAGAGGCGTCCTGCGACGCTATCCTACAGCCTGAGGAGTGGCAGTTGTTGCGTCGTAAGTTTGCCCCGAAAAGTCGCACCAAAACACCGCCGACGATGCGCCAAGCGATGCTTTGGATAGCTCGTCTAGGAGGCTTTTTAGCCCGCAAAGGCGATGGTGAGCCGGGTCTTAAAACATTATGGCGCGGCTACACCAAGCTCCATCACATGCTTGAAGGGGCTCGTCTTGTCACCAAAACCTAGGCCCCCTATGGCGTTGGCCGACTTTTGCCTAACGGATAGCCTTAATGAGAGGGTCATTATTCATTGATTCGACTACCGATGAATCGCGGGAAAAATCTCTGTTGTTCAAACTAAAAACGTGCGTATGTGGTGTGACATGACTCAAACCTTTCAAGAACGAGAGAACCAAATCCGGTACAGGAAGCTCATACGCAAAGCTCTCGCAGATTAGCCCATTAATCTCGTTTTGATGGCCGAGCGCATAGACGCTGGAAACGACACCACCTGCGCTGTGTCCAAGAACGTAGATCGGCAAATTTGGATTTTCCGCCTTTGCGATATTCACAAAACTCGCCACATCGTCAACATAATCTTCGACTTTCTCGACGTAGAAGCGTTCGCCGTCCGAACGCCCACGTCCGCGCAAGTCCAGCGCATACACAGCTAAATTTCTCGCAGCGAATTGCTCCGCCACCCATAAATATTGACCGCCATGGGAATTGAATCCGGGAACAATGACAACCACGGCACGTGGTTGTCCCTTCGGCTGCCACGAGCGGGTAAAAATGTTAAGTCCACCGACTCCAGCAAAAGATGATTCTTTCATTTGATCTTCTCCTAGCTTTGGTTTTCTTCTTGCCCAGCCAAATTGACGGCAGAACTCACAATGGGTTTAATGCAGCCCTCCAGTGATGTAGAGGGTTTCGCCGGTCATCCAAGAGGAGTCGTCGGAGGCGAGGAAAACCACCCCAGGAGCGATGTCATGAGGTTGCCCCATGCGCCCCAGCGGCGTAGATGCTGCCACGGCGTCACCATGACCTGAGATCGCACTGGCTCGAAACCCTTCGGTCTGGATCAATCCGGGGTTGATCGAGTTCACTCGGATATGCCGGGGCGCGAGTTCCTTCGCAAAAGAGCGGGTGAGGCCGTCCACTGCCGATTTGGTGGAGTTGTACACCGCAGAACCGGCGGGCGACAGCGTGCTGACCACTGAACTCATGTTGACGATCGAGCCGCCATCGGGGCCAATGTGTTTAACGGCTTCCTGAGTGGTGAGAATTAGCCCCAAAACGTTGAGGTCATACTGGCGATGAAAGTGCTCTGGGGTGATCTCGGCCAGGGTCAGAAACTCATAGATCCCGGCATTATTAATCAGGATATCGAGTTTGCCGTAGGCCCCGATGGTTTCCTTGAACAACCGGACGATGTCCGCCTGATCGGCGACATTCGCCTGCACAGCGACGGCTTTTCCTCCAGCTTTGGTAATCTCTGCAACAACACGGTCAGCACCCTCCCGGCTGGAGGCGTAATTGACGATTACGGATGCGCCCTCCGCTGCAAGATGTTTAGCGATCGCCGCCCCGATGCCCTTGGATGCTCCCGTGACGACGGCTACTTTTGCTTCAAGTTTCATAAGGGTTGCCAAAGGGTAGGATTTAGAATTCCGCCGCTAGATTCGCAGCGACGAGTTTCGCAGCTGCCACGGTCTCATCCTTGGTGGGAGAGAGCGTCGGTTCCACCAGAATTTCCCGAATGTCGGTGAAACCGATAAAGCCGAAGATCTGCTTGACGTAGGCGCTTTGCTGGTCGTAGCCCTCTGCCCCAGAGCCTGGGCCATAGGCGCCACCGCGGGCATAGATCACAGCCAGCGGTTTGCCGGTGACGAGGCCCTTGTAGCCTTCCTCCGGGGTAAAGCTAAACGTCAGCCCCGGCTGGGCAAGGATATCGATGTAGTGTTTCAGCTTGTAGGGAATGCTGAAATTCCACATCGGCAGTGACAGCAGGATCTTGTCTGCGGCTTTGAACTGATCGGCGATTTTTACCACCGCGTCCCAGGCTGCGATCTCTTCCGGAGTATGTTCCTGGCCGTTCAAGACGGCGTATTTTGCGTTGATCGTGTCGCCGTCGAATTCGGGCAGGTTGGCTTCCCAGAGGTCGAGCGTTTCGATCTGGTCACCACTGTTTTTGGCTTGATAGGTGGCGATGAAATGCTCTGCGACGGCGATGGAGGCGGAGCGATCGCCCCGCGGCGAAGCTTGGATGTAAAGCAGTTTTGCCATGGTGGGAAGAGTTGAGTGGGTCAGGATTTGAGAAAATCGAGCAAGTCTTCATTGAGCTGGTCTTTGCTGGTGTCGCCGAGACTGTGGGAACCGCCCGGATAGATTTTCAACACGGCGTTGGGAACGAGTTTGGAGGAAAGCAGGGCGGATGCGCCGATAGGGACGATCTGGTCGTCGTCGCCGTGGATAATCAGCGTGGGGACATCGAATTTCTTAAGGTCTTCGGTGAAGTCAGTTTCTGAAAACGCCTTGATACAGTCGTAGGCGTTCTTGTGGCCAGACATCATGCCCTGGGCCCACCAGGATTGAATGGTGCCCTGAGAAACCTGCGCGCCAGGGCGGTTGAAGCCAAAGAACGGGCCGCTAGCCACATCTAGATAAAACTGCGCCCGGTTGGCGATGGAGGCGGCACGGAAACCATCAAACACCTCCATCGGCAGGCCACCGGGATTGGCTTCGGTCTGGAGCATGAGCGGCGGCACGGCTCCCATCAGCACGGCCTTAGCCACGCGGCTAGTGCCGTGGCGGCCAATGTAGCGCGCCACCTCGCCGCCACCGGTGGAGTGGCCGATCAAGGTGACGTCTTTTAGGTCTAACGCTTCAAACAGCTGTGCTAGATCGTCGGCATAGGTGTCCATATCATTGCCATCCCACGGCTGGCTAGAGCGCCCGTGACCCCGGCGATCGTGGGCGATACAGCGGTAGCCTTGGGAGCCGAGAAACAACATCTGCGACTCCCAAGCGTCCGCCGTAAGCGGCCAGCCGTGGCTGAAGGTAACAACGGGGCCGCTGCCCCAGTCTTTATAGTAAATGCTGGTCCCGTCCTTGGTGGTGATCGTGCCCATGGCGTGATGACCGGTTGGTTAACAACAGGCTCATCATTGCCAATTTCCTCGGGTTGGGTCTAGCCAGCATCAGACCAGGTTTTTTCTACTCCTTTTGAAGGAGAGACAGCCAAGTTTCAGGGGCTCAGCAAGCCACGCCGACTGGCCTCGGAGATGGCTTCGGTGCGGCTAAGCGCATTCAGCTTGGGAAAAATATTGCGCAGGTGAGACTTCACGGTGGTTTCGCTGATGTATAAACTCAGCCCGATCTCCTTATTGCTCTTGCCCTTCGCCAACAGGGCGAGGACGCTTAGCTCTCGGGCAGTTAGCTCCGTGGTGCCGAGGCTAGCCGCCAGCTTCGCCACCAGCCCCGGCGCGATGCAGGTTTCACCCCTATAGACTTGTCGAATGCAGCCCAGTAGCTCCTCACGCTGCACGTCCTTCAGCAGATAGGCTTTCGCCCCCGCTTTGACCGCTCTGGCAATATCGTTGTCCGTGTCGAAGGTGGTGAGCACGATGATCCGCGCTGAGTTGTCCTGCGTGCGGATGGCCTGGATTGCTCCGACCCCGTCGAGCAATGGCATGCGGAGATCGAGCAGCGTCACGTCGGGATGGTGCTCGGTCCAGGCAGCGACAGCTTCAAGGCCGTTGGCCGCCTCACCCACAACAGTCATGTCTTCCTGACGACCGATCATCGCGGCCAGCCCTTCCCGCACCACAGCATGGTCATCGCCGATTAAAACGCGGATTTTTCCAGGCGAGCAGAGGTTTGAGGAGGGTTTCATGCCACAGATTTAGCTGAATGAGAGGTCGATGCGCACGCAGGTTCCTTCCCCCAGCGCGCTGCGGATCAGTAGGTTTCCGGCCATACCTTCGACCCGCTCCCGGATGCCGATTAGTCCGAAGCCGTCATGGCTGGCGTTGGGATTGAATCCGCGACCGTCATCGCTAAGCTCTAAGGAAAATCCGGTTTGGGTGAAGGCGATCGCAGCATCGAAGCGGGTAGCCTCCGCGTGACGCAGAGCGTTGGTAAGCACTTCTTGGCCGATCCGCAGCAGATTTTCTTCCCATATCGGCGGCAGTTCGAGGCTGGCACCGTGACAGGAGAAATGTAGCTGGAGTGACGTGCCCACCGTCATTTTCAGAAACAGTGCTTTGAGAGCATCTGATAGCGTTTTTTCCTCCAAGGCTAGGGGGCGGAGGGCGCGAACAGAGCGCCGGGCCTCGCCCAGGCTGTCGCGGGCGAGTTCGCTGGCGCGGGCGACATGGGCGTCAGATTCTAGCCGCATGCCTTTGGATGTTGCATCTTCGGCCGCATCGAGTTGGACAATGATGCCGGTAAAGCCTTGGGCCAGGGTGTCGTGGATATCGCGGGCCAGACGGTTGCGTTCTTCGACTACGGCAGCGTCACGGCTTTGGGCGGTCAGACGGATAATCTGGATGGCCAGCATGGCCTGGTGGGCCAGGGCACGGGCCAGCTCGATTTCCTGAAAATGGAAGGAGCGCTTGCCCCGGAACCGGATGCTGATAAGACCGACAACATTCCCGGCGACCAGCATGGGAACACAGAGCGTGGCAACGATGCCTTTTTGGACAATGCGGGCGATGATTTCTCGAACCTCTGGATTGTCCACCGATTCGCCCATCCAGGGATGCCAGGGCTGATCAGAGGGAGTATGCAGCTTCACCCGGGGTGGCACGGCTTCCAGATCACCCAGCACACAATGTTCGCCACTTTTGAAAAAGACCGTCCAGACCGGATGATTTTCTGGAGGGGCCATCGGTTGAGCCATCTGAACCTGTTCAGGGGTAGCCAGATGAAAGGTCTCCTCCTCATAGTTGGCCAGTAGCTGCACTCTACCGGTGTTTTCCCCTATTTCCCAGACCCCAAGGCCATAGGCACCCAATTGCCGGTTGATGGTGTGAAGGACGTGTTCAAGCAGTTTTTCGGGCTGTGTTTCCTGAACGAGTTCGGTTAGGGTGTGGGTGAGGGCACTGAGCTGGCCGCGCGCGAGGTGCTCAGACGCCTGTAGGGCCGACGCCGACCGGTCACGTTCAATAGCAATGCTAGTGATGTCGGTGAGCTGATCAATGAGATGAAGCTGGTGCGTGGTGGGCAGGCACGGAGTGCGCGAGTAGATGGCGAAAACGCCAATCACCCTGCCGTCTTGAGCAAAAACTGGTGAGGACCAGCAGGCTTTCAAGCCATGGCTGAGGGGCAGCTCGGGCCGATCCTCCCACAGCGGGTCGGCGGCAATGTCTGGGACGATCACCTGCTCACCCTTCCTGGCCGCTCGGGCACAGGCACCGCTGCTAAATTCGAATACCCTGCCATCCATATCGCGGTTGTAGCTATCCGGCAGATCGGGAGCCGCCCCTTGCTGAAATCGGTATTCATCCCCATCCACCAGCAGGATCGAACATAGAGACCCCGGCGACAACTCACCGACCAGATGGCAAAGCGCGTGTAGTGTGCGGCAGAGCGGCTGCCCCTTGGCGATCATTTCGAGAATTCGCTTCTCGCCCGCCAGTAGCGCCTCCGCCCGCTTGCGGTCTTCGATGTCGGTATTGGTGCCATACCATTTGAGAACCGCTCCCGCAGAGTCCCTCAGGGGAATGGCCCGGAACAAAAACCAGCGGTAATCGCCGTCATGGCGGCGCAGACGAGCCTCTGTCTCGCCTGGTTCACCCGATACCAATACTGAGTTCCAGTAGGTTAGCAGCCCGGCCAAATCTTCTGGCAGCACCGCCTGCTGCCAGCCCCAACCGCTGGCCTCCTCCAGATTTAGCCCCGTGTAGTCCCGCCATCGCTGGTTGAGAAAATCGATGTGCCCATCGGGGCGCGAAGTCCACACCAGCCCTGGGATGGAGTCCACCGCCAACCGGAAGGAATCCTCAGCCGACAGGAAATACGCTAACCCAGCCGGATGCAGGAAGTCTTCATAGCGTGTGGCGGGTTTAGACATAGTCTTACTGCTGGTACTGGGGTTTGAGTAGTAAAGGAGCAGAAACCTACGCTAAGGCTGTATCCCTTTTCTATCATAGGATGTAGCCATTAGACCTGTTTGGGAATAGTGATTAAAAGCGCCGAAACCCTTCTGCAGCAAAGCTTTCAAGGATTTTGAAGTGAAATCTCTGAAATGCTTACTAGAAAAGGCTTTCAAGGATTTGTTAGCTTATTACCCAACAACTCAATAGCCTAAAAATTGGCGGCAGAAGTTAACTCTTCGGGAGTAAGTAGGTGGCCTTAAATAAACGTAGGCCTGCTAGGTTGTGAGGAATTTAGGATTGGCTTGATGATTCGAGGCAAAATTGAAGCGCCTGAGAGGCGGCCTGTTGGAGGAGGTCTAAGTCAGCCTGTTTCCGGGCTTGCAGCACCGGGTCTTGGCGGCGACGATGGCTGTGGCGGGTGCGTTTCCACCGATAGCTTTTTTTTCAGTAATCGCCTCAAGTGGCCTCGACTGAGGTTGATGCCATGGACATCAGCCAGATGCTGCCCTAGTTGACGACTATTGACGGTGCGCTCCTCCGTCGATAGGTGCTGCGCCAACGCGGTCATCACCGCTGCCGTACACTGTGGTGGACGTCCTGGACGGGGACTATCCCATAGCCCATATAGACCCTCCTGTTGCCACCGATGAATTGCCGTACGGGCTGTAGCAACTTGCCAGCCTAGGTAGTTAGCTATCTCGACGGGTGTCCATCCCCGATGACTTAACCTCAGTGCTTCAGCCCGGTCTTTGGTGCGTTGAGGCACTCCAGACGCCACTCGTAAGTCTTGCAGGGTGCGGTCTTCCTCTGCACTCAGTTCAACTCGCAGGGGAGGTGTTGACATAGCTGGAACAACCTGGATAGGCGCCTCTTCAGCCTACCTCCATCGCTATGTTTAATTCTGTTCACCTACTTAATTCTAATTCCGATTACGGGTTGGCTAATTCTTGACCCGATTATTGCTCTGGTTGTCGCGGCCAATATTGTTTGGGCGGGACTGAGATTGCTGCGCGAAACAGGGATGGGCCTGTTAGATACGGCCTTACCGGCGGAGGAGCGTCAGATTGCTGCCGATGCGTTGAAGCCTTTTGAGGCTGAGGGAATCCAATTTCACGCGTTAAGAACTCGGGTGGCCGGTGCCCGGCGGTTTGTCTCGCTACATGTGTTGGTGCCAGGTAGTTGGACAGTTAAGCAAGGGCATGACCTCTGTGAATCACTGGAGCTGGCGATCGCCCAATCCCTTCCGGGCACATTTGTATTCACCCATTTAGAGCCTTTAGAAGACCCTGCATCTTGGGCAGACCAGTCCCTAGAGCGTTAGCCTGCCTAAAACTGTTTTCATCACCTCTCTGCCGCATTCAAACAATTGTGGAAGAGGACTTTCATTTATTTTGCTTCATCAACCATCTGGATAGTTTTTCCCTCAACCTCTTCAGCAATTCGAGCTAACTCCGGATCCTGAGACAGGGCTGCAAGCATTTGGGCAGGCTTGATCAAGCCAATTTTCGTTGTACCTTTTTCAGTAAAGACCGAGATCCGACAAGGTAGTGCCATATTCAGCCGCATATCCGTTGCCATGACAGCTGCTGCCTGCTGGGGATTACAAACTTCAAACACCTTGCACTGCTCTTCAAACTCAAGTCCTTTGCTACGCAGTGTTGCCCCAAGGTCATGAATATGGAGAACGCCAAAGCCATAATGCTTAACGGCCAATTCAAGATCGGTGGCGGCCTGTTCAAAAGGCTTTGACGTTTCGACTATGTAGTACATAAATGCTTGCCTGGGGGTGAGGGTGAGCCTCTTTGTCTATAGATCATAGTAAAGTCACCGTGACTCGATAACCTTCAAAAGAGGGATCACGTCACTCATCCATGTGTCCGGCCACTTCCTGGTATGGGGACATAATGTGGTCGTCGGCCAGGCCATAGTAGACGTTGCGACCCTGGCGACGGTAGGTAACCAGACGATGCGATCTCAGTACCCGCAGCTGGTGCGACACCGCCGATTCACCCATTTTCACCGCAGCAGCTAGATCGCACACACACAGTTATTGCTGGGTCAGTGTCGACAGTAGCTTGAGCCGGTGGGGTTCAGAGAGCGCTCTAAAAAACTTCGCCATCCGCTTAGCCTTCTCGGTGCTCAGCACCTCAGACTGCACCTTGCGCACATTGTCTAAATGCACTAGCGATGCGATGCGTCACAGCTGGGGGCGTCAGTCGCTTCAATGGGGGAGGGCTCTGTAGAACGAGAATTAGCCATCGATTGGGTTCCCTAGCTTTTTCTCTATGATGCTGAGAATCTTACCACTGAACATCTGTTCAGAGGATTGAGGGTATTGACCTTATAGGGTTTGCTCGCTCCCCTGCTGCATGAAATGTAGGGTTTGTTGATAGCCCTGACGAGTACCCTGGGGCTAAAACAGCTCCGCTGCCTAGCGCAAATCGATTATGGCGGATTGGGGGTCGCTGAGTTGATTCCTGCAAAATACCGCGATTGCCATGTGTAGCCATCTACACCGACGCTTGGGAGGCATAGCAGCGGGTCTTGTCTAGGAATCGGCATCGCGTGGGCAGTAAATCGACCGGCAAAACCAGTTGTATTGAACGCTTCAAGAACAGCATAGCTGTCCGCGCCGCAGAGTAGCACCACAATCTCTCAGCCGCTCTTTCGCAAAACATTCCAAAACCTGTCCAGCGCAGCGCTGGACAATCACCACTCAGCCACGCAGCTGATTGCCTGACACATCTCCAACCTAGGTTGGGTTCTGCTATCGCGCCACCCAACCTAGGAGAGATCAAGGCTTTGCGACGTTGTGTCAGTCAGTCAGGCCACGCAGAGTCTCCTGTGAGGATAGGGGTGGGGCAAGCCAGAATGGCTAGTTGCGCCGGGAGGCAACTACTCGATTATTTTTAACGCATTACATTCATAGCAATCTGCCCACCTTTTTGAATTCCCCCCCATTTAGGGATCGATCCTTAACACATTGTCGCTGGCTGCAGGGAGTTCAAACATCATGCCGTCTTGGGTGAGCACCGTACCTTTGGGCAGTTCCCGCGAGAAGATCTTCTTGAATAGAGCATTCTGAGGCGGTGGCACCAGATGGTACAGGGCAAGCTGCTGCACCCCACTCTGCTCAACTAAGTCTGAAAGGTCGCTCGTGTGCGCATGATAATTCTGAATATCATGCAAAATCTTCCCAAATCGCGACCCTGCTGAGGCCTGCTCAAGCGTCTCGATAATCGGCAGCGACAAACTGTCTTGAAGTAATAAGTCTGCCCCGGCAGCGGCCTCGATGAGGCCCGGTGTAATGGTTGTATCGCCACTAATGACTACGGATCTGCCCCGATAATCGAATCGGTAACCCACCGCAGGGCGGATTGGATCATGATTCACTAGGAAGCTGGTGATGGACAGATCTCCCATCTCAAGCACCGTGCCGACCTCCATCAATTGAGCCTGCATCACCCCAAGCTCGGGAGGTAAAAGCTCCTCGCCATGATGGGCCACCCGATAGGTTGAGTCGAGCCGATAAGCGGTATTCAGGCCATTGACCACCTCCGACACGCCATCAGGACCATATACGGTCATCGGCTTGGGCCTCCCAGCTACCCAGGAATTAAGGTTGAATTCAGGCAGCGCAGCGATATGGTCGGAATGAAAGTGGGTCAGGAAGACTGCTGCGAGGCGTTCTAGCGGCAAGCGCCCAAGGGTAGCAACCTGAGCGGAGCCAGCACCGGCATCAACTAAATACAGTGATTCCCCAGCGAGAACGGCAACACAGGCTTGAGCCCGCCCACGGGCGGGCATTGGGGAAGAGGTACCACAAAGAAAGACTTTAAGCCCCTCATAGCTATCCATGCTGGCAGGACTTGCCATCTGTGCGGTCACGGCTTTTTCGAGCATCCAGTCCTGGGCTGTCTCCGAATTCCAGGCCCAAATTCCGAAGGCGATGATTACGACAATCAGGCTAGCGAGAAATCCGAGGGCTTGTTTCATCATTTTGAGTTGAATGACTCATCATCTCCTTAAATTCCAAAGTCTGCTTGCACCTCGACGAGCGATCGCGCCCACAGATTTTCCGGTTGCCAGGTATCAGGATCGAAGTAGGCGTTGCGACCCCGGTTATAGGCCGTGAGTAAGCGAGATCGCACCTCCTCATGACTGAGCGACAGGATCTGTTGCCGCCGTTGCCGCTGAATGCCCCGCAGCGCTCCCAGCCCAATGAGCATGTTCGCTAACCGAAACTTTGCCCCGAGTAAAAATGCCTGCACTTCAGCTTCACCTACGGGGTCTATGTCATAGCCGGTTAAGACATGAATGCCGTCATGGAGTTGTTGGCGGCGCGGCCCTCGGACGAACGGGGCAAGGCCATTGACATCCAGGTGTTCGGCCCAGGCACGGCCGAGGGTGCCGGGGGGAAGCGATCGCAAATAGTCCATTTCCACAATCGGTGGCACGTTGAGATCGAGGCGATCAGTAACCCAACCCAATACTTGAAAAAAGCGCTCGACTCGCTGGGTCTGCATCTTTTCTACGGACGATACGGAAGAGGTGTTCATGGGATTTCTGTGTGATTACAACGTCAACGAATGGGGTCATTCAGAGGAAAGGAGGTGGTCGAATCCTCGGTTTCTGTCTCAGTTTTGTTAACGACGACGGTTTTAGCGACCTTGTTGGCGAGTTGGTTGTTGACGAATTTCTTGTAGTTCCGCCAGTTGTTCGTCAGTGAGCACTTCCCGCAAATCGGCTTGGGTGTTTTGCAGCACCCTGCGGATGCCTCTCCTTTGACCAGTTGTCAGGTTGTCGATCGCCTGGACGGCTGCTTGCACATCTTGCAATTCTCGGTACGCTGCCTGAAATTGTTCCAGTTGCTCGTCGGTCAGGATGTCGTCTAAATTGCCGTGCAGGTCTTGAAAAATGTCCTGCACGGCTGCCTGCTGGTCGTCACTCAGTTCGAGTTCCTCAAGCAGGGGATACGCTTGAGCATTGGCAGCCGTTAGGGTGAGCGGAGCCATCATCAACGTTGCGGTAGCGGCCAGGCTAATGAGTCCGAGATGAAAGAAGCGTTTCATGGTTAAGTCTCCCAGTGAGCCGTGAACTCTAACGCTCTCAATTTAGCCAGGAGACAACGCCAAATATTGGCCAGGAGGTCATGTCGCACCCATGACTTTAGTCATGTTCTATGCAGACTGAAGTGGGGTTAGATAAGACAATGCACCACCCTTAACTGCTTTCATGCCATCGATTCGCGCCATTCGCTTGGATAATCATCCGTTTCCATTTTTGTTGTACGGAGAATGGATGCTAATGGCGATCGCTTTAATCAGCGAATTTTCTCCCAGTGTGCTGCCCCGCAGCGGTGGGTTTCCCGTCTTGGCCCTACTGACAATTCTAGGATTTGGAGCCTTAGGACTTTGGCTGCCGACGAGGCCATTGGGACTGCAAATCGGCCATGTCGCGCTACAGTTTGGCCTGTTAGTCATGGCCGCCCACTTAAGTGCCGTTGGCCTGCGGCTGTTTCCGCTGCTGCAAGTCGTCTTGGTCATGCGAAGTTGCCTGATGTTTGGCCTCTGGGGTCGCTTGCTGGTGACCAGTGCCACGTTTATCTTCTTTTTCAGTGTGGTGCAGCGTCGGTTGGCGACCTTGGAGCAGGCCTTCCCCTTGCGCTCCAGTAGACGACTGGTCTCGCAACTCATCGGTGTGCGGCTCAGTCTGATGGTGATGTTTTTGGTGCTGCTGGTGTTTTTGCTGCTGTTTATGAATGCGCTCTTGTCGGAGCGGCAACGGCGAGAAGAATTACGACTAGCCAATCAAAGACTCCGCGAATCAGCAGCACAAATTGAAAAGCTAGCCATGAATCAGGAGCGCACCCGGATTGCGAGAGAAATCCACGATTCGTTGGGTCATGCTTTGACAGGGTTAAACATTCAGCTAGAGGGAGCCTTAAAGCTGTGGGACACCAATCCTGACCAGGCCAGAACCTTTGTGGCGCAGGCCAAAGAGATGGGATCCACGGCCCTCAACGAAGCACGGCAAGCCGTAACGACTCTGCGGCAAACGCCTTTGGCCCAGCAGGATTTAGCTGAGGCGATCGCGCCCCTCACTCAACGACTCCAGCAGGTTACGGGGGTTACCCCCAATGTGTCGGTGGACTCTCCCCCCCTACCCGAATCGTTGAAGCTAACAGTCTATCGTCTTGTGCAGGAAGCCCTCACCAACATTTGCAAGTATGCTCAGGCCAGTGAAGTTAGCATCGCGATTCAGGCGTTGCCAGACGTATCACGATTGCACATTACCGTGCAAGACAACGGCATGGGCTTCAATCCTCAGGAAAACACAACAGGGTTTGGTCTACGTGGCATTCAAGAACGAGCCCAGGCGGAAGGGGGGCAAGTGCAGTTAACCACCGCTCCCGGCCAGGGCTGCACGGTACAAGTTTGGTTACCTTTACCTTCGGAGGTAGCATGATTCACGTTTTGCTGGTGGATGATCAGGCGATCGTGCGTCAGGGACTCAAGGCACTGCTGTCTCTGGAAGCAGATTTGGAGATTGTCGGCGAAGCGGCAAATGGTAGGGAGGCCCTCCTCACCACACCTAACGCGGTCGATGTTGTGTTGATGGATATCCGCATGCCCGTCATGGATGGCGTTGCGGCCACCCGCGAACTCTTGCATCAGTATCCCAATCTAAAAATATTGGTGCTCACCACGTTTGAAGACGACGAACTGGTCCAGCAAGCCGTGGCAGCAGGGGCCGTCGGCTATCTACTTAAAGACACCCCCTCGGAGGAAGTAGCCCAGGCCATTCGCGCGGTGCATCGCGGATATGCCCAATTTGGCCCCGGCATTTTGCAAAAAATGGTGGTGGCCCAACCTGAACCCCTCAAGCCTGAAATTCCTCCTGGATTTAACGACTTAACGCCACGGGAGCGGGAGGTCCTGGTGCTGATTGGTCAGGGAGCCAACAATCGCGAAATTGCCGAAGCTCTGTTCCTCTCCGAGGGAACTGTCAAGAACCATGTGACCAATATGTTGGGACGGCTGGGGCTGCGCGATCGCACCCAGGCCGCCCTCCTCGCCGCGTCCTTGCCACTGGAACGTGATTAGAAACCCTATAATTCTGCCTATTCAACGTCGATGTTTCAGAAAATAGGTTGATTACAGGCGGTTTAACGGCAGAAATCATGGGGGCGGGCGAAAGACTTTCAAGCAGACGAGAAACCGCACCACCCGTCCTCTCGTACATTTCATTGTTCGGCCTCCGCGTTACGAGCACGCCATGATCCAGTCGTTAATCTCGTCCCTGAGCCGTTCGTCCTCCCAACCAACGTACCGGCGACCATCATGCGCGGTGTAAGTCCATCCGCGGACATGCGTTGAAGGATGAAACTCATCCTCTGAATCGAACGCAACCCCAGAGTCAGTCAATGCAGTCACGTATGATCCGGAGGCCTCGGGATAAAACCAGACGGAGTGAAGCCTTCCATTGATGAAACCCACGTTGAGTTCGCCCGGATACGCAAGGTCCTGCACATCAACAAACGAAAGCGTCAGGACGTCAAATCGTGGACAAGTCTCCCTCGGCGGCGATGCGGAATCTTCGACAATCGTTTTCGGAAAGTCTTCGAATAGCCGGTGGACATCGGCGGGCGACATGTAGCTCATCAGACCAAATCGCAAAGGCGCAGGAGCACGTTTGATGCGGCCAGGTTCGACAACTGAGAGCTTTCCGCACCCGGATGCGAGAGCGATAATTCCGAGAATCAGTAGTTTACGTCGGAGCACAGAATTCCTCGCATGGCCGAACGTGAAGTTCAGCGAGTCCGCTGGAATGTCTTGTTGGACAATATTTTAGATACTAGCCCATTTTTGAAATCGCGTCCCTATTCTAATGCGGTCGACGTATTCATGCTTTTCGACATATTTAAAAGGATAAGAAGAACCATCCCTTGAAAAAGAGACACCTTTAATCCGATACTTGAAACTTGATTTTTCTTGTATTGCATTTTTGAAAATTATTGCGTCGAACCAGTCTTCCGTGACTTGAAAAGTTCTCGTGGCTTCAGGCTGTTTATCATTCATCAAGATCACTGTTTTGCCATTCTCGTATATTATCGTCAGTTCATCTATTCTGAAACTGGTGAACCCTTCATGTGTCTTTAGGTAGGTAATGTCATATTTGCTTAAACTGATATTCTTTGGTAGCTCTGAATGAACATTATGCAATAACACCGGAATTAGTGGAGTATCTGTAGCGTTGTATTCAAGATGAAAATGTTTAGGAATAAATCCTTCTCCTTCCTCATAATTTCCATAGTGACGATCAAATTTATATTGAGGGCCAGTGTATATATAAATTCCACCAGTCAAAGTAAGGACTATGACTAATGCCAATAAGATTCCTAATATGATGTATCTTTTTTTTCTCATTTGAAGTCCAACTACCAAGCTCACCGGACGCAGATAACCTTTGCAGATCAACTAGAAATGCTGGGACCTTCCGGCGCAGCGTATTGTTAGGCTGCTCGATTCTGGTCATGTACGTCAAGGGTCCGAATTAGAAAGTCCGTGAGAAAACGAGCCTCTTCACGTGCTAGATAGCGCCCGAAGCACATCAGACCGAAACCAAACGCAAGCATTGCAGGTGGAATGACTACTCCCATCCATGCGTTCTGATGGTGACTGTCAGAACCGATGACCATTGAGCTGACCGTGGCAATAAACATCGTGCCACCGAGTAGGAGGACACCACCAAGCCACATAAACATGAATACCCGGACGAAAGGGTGCATAGCCACCGTGCCAGAAATGAGTGTGCCTCCTGCTTCTGGTCGCATCGTAGCTGTCAGAAAGCTTTGGAACGAGTTGCGGTATCCAATGCGCCTGCGAAGGCGCAAAAACGAGTCTGTGACCCGACCAACCACGGGCCGAGAACGCGCCAAGGAGAAAATTGCCGAGCGTTCCGTATCTATGACCCCTGCAAGCCGTGACACGCACTCTGCTGGCGTGAGTGGCGATAGAAGTTGGATGCGGTTCGAGTTCACAGTGCGCATAGAATAGCCTAACGGCATAAGTTGAGTGGCAGACAATACCCTCAAAAAACCTGATACCTCTTGCCTTTACGAGACGTCATCACCTATCCAACTGTCGTAGCCGTCTTCAAGCATGTGGTAACGCCCGTGCGCCCAACTATAGAAACTCTCCCACGTGTTCAGAACCGTCTGTGTCTCTTCAACCCTCACCGTAATGCCCCCTTCTACAAGGTGACGGATCTTCCGCAACTCATTGACCAGACTCCCCCAGCCAGTAGGACGTGATCCAAAGACTCCCGTATCTTCCCTTTCCTCATACAATGCATCCAATTCCTTGAGCCTTGCAATCGTGAGGGTGTGTTCTGTGATGGGAATATGGATGTTGATGCCGCTTTCGTTGAGCGCCAGCGTATAGGTTTCATTACTTTCAAACAGCTTATCGAGCAATGCTTTCTTGAAACCAAGCCACGGCGTCGGCCAGTCATGAGATTTAGCCCAGCCTTTTAGCTCTTTGAGGTCAGGCAACTGGATTTGCGCTCTACCTTGACTATGCAACCGACGCACTTCGACAAAACTATGATCCTCTGGGGTCACCCTTTGCTTTGCCCAGACAGGAATGTCATGTCTCATTTCAATTGTGTCCATCTCACCAAACTCCCTAACCATAGGCCTCAGTCAGCCTGAGAAGCAGAATCGGCTGTACAGAGAAATCTCAAAGCCCCTAACGATCCGCATCACGGGGCGGCGGGAGTTGTCGCTGGTTTCAAAATCCGCTGGCCATCGCTGCTCCCGTGCATGCGAGGGTGCGCTGACTTCTCGCGAGTTGACTTCGCCCGGCGAATCTTACGTCAGAAATCCATGCTTCAACCACGCCAGTAGCCGCGTAAATAGGCGGCTATTCGGTGATTCAACGTGCGCCCTCAAGATTGACTGTATCTCTCCTGATTCGTCGGTGTAAGCGCCCATTCTCCATTCACCATAAAATGCGGCTGTATCAGACGCGTCGTACCCGTACGAATCTTTGTGCAAGGGATCAGCGCCGTGCGTGAGTAGTAGTCTTACGATTGCGGGATGCTGAAACTGTGCTGCGAAGATCAATGGAGTGCACCGTTTTGAATCTTGTGTGTTGGGATCGAAGCCAGCGTCGATAGCCTTCTGAACATACTCAGCGTCGCCACGATGGATGGCCTCACGTACTGTGTCGAAAGTGTAGAACTGGTCGGAATCCATGTTTGCCAGGGAGCAATCTTATTAGAGAGATAGTTTCTGCATATTGCCCCTAATAAGGGTGGATAGGCGTAAAGCCTCGGCATATCTGCCTCAATCTGCCAAATCACTGGAAACTTTCCAAATATTATCCGGATCTGGGTAAATAGCTAGAAAATTTTCCCATATCTTAGCCCTTGTACACACTAGATTAAACCGCATAGTGACCCAGGCTAGTTGCACGCGCCGCAGAGTAGCACCACAATCTCTCTCAGCATCTCTTTCGTGAAGCGTGCCAAAATTTGTTGGGCAATCACCACTCAGCTACGTCAGGGCCTACTGTGGGCATAGGTGCAAGGTACGCCAAAACACCTAGTTGTGCGCGCAGGCAACTATTCAACTCAACAGACCGCTAACCCATTTAATGCCGGGTCAGAGGTCGCCATCGGCAGCAGGTCTTGCAGATCGGGGTGGTAGCGATACTGCTCCGCTAGCTCCGGCGCGTTCACCAAGAATGCAGGGCTCGTAGCTGGGGCGTTTTCTTCAGTTGGTGGGTTTCCATGCGGGTGAGTACATCATCCAGAATGGTTATAGCCTGGGCAATGAAGGGGCCTTTGTTGAGCATCACACATTCAGCCCGCTCAGCCATGGCGGCATCGGTCATTTCTCCTCGGGAGGGGGCACCATCTTTGACCAGGCTCTCTAACACCTGGGTGGCCCAAATTACCGGCACATGGGCGGCTTCGCAGAGCCAGAGAATTTCTTCTTGAATTTCGGTTAGCCGCTGGTAGCCAATTTCAACCGCCAAATCGCCCCGGGCGATCATGACGCCAAAGGCCTGCTTACCCGCTGCATGGATAATTAACTCGGGCAGGTTGCCCACGGCCACGGCAGTTTCAATCTTGGCGACGATAGCGGGTCGGGTCGGGCGTACCCCAGCGCGTTGTTCTAATTCGTGCTGAAGTAGCTCAATATCGGCCGGGCGTTGCACAAAGGAATAGCCAATCATGTCGGCGTGGGCAGCAACAAAGCCCAAATCCTCTAAATCTTTCTCAGTGAGCGGGCTCAGGGGCAGTACCGTATTCGGAAAGTTAAGTCCTTTTTCTGGGCGGAGTTTAACCCCCTTTGGGCGGGCATGGGTGACTTGCAGCAACAGCCCTGGCTGGCCATTGAGGTCGGGGCACTGGGTGTCAACCACGGTGGTGCGAATTTTGCCATCGTCGATATAAACGGCGGTGCCTACGGTCAACAGATCGAGAATTTCGGGCACTGTGCAGCAGGTTTGAAACTGCTCCACTGGGGCGGGTATGGCCTCCCCAGTGGCGGAGTCAGGGCCAGGGTCGGGCATACACCGCGATAGCAGGATGTAGTCTCCTTGAAAGACCCGTTTTGTATCGAGGGGAGCCAGCACCGGCCCCGTGCGAATTTTAGGGCCAGCTAAATCCATCATGACTTTACAGGCGGTGCCGGTGTCTAGTTCTGCCTGACGAACGTTTGCAATCATGCGTTGCCAGGTCTCTGGATTGTCGTGGGCGCAATTGATCCGGACACAGGTGGCCCCTCGGTGAATGATTTCCCTCACCAGGTCGTAGTTGGTGGCGGCTTCAGTGGGTAAGGTCACCATAATTCTGACCCGCCGATGGGGCGAGGTTTGACCAAATAGTTCCTCAGTGTGCTGACGCAGTAGCTGGTTACCTTCAAAGAAAGATTCGATGGGCGGACGGTTTTGCTGGGTCGGGTCTGCGCCGCAAATGACCTCCAGGGTAGCAATGACAGCATCCAAGTTGGGCATCACCCGTGCTTCGATGCGGCCCAGGGAGGATAGGCCCCAGGGCATCAGGGCCACCTGTAGGGAACGTAGGTCATGGCGTCTGAGGGCGAGATACTGAGCTAGATTGAGGGCGCTGGGGAGGAACTCTGAACGCCGAATGTGCGATCGCCATTGGTTAAAGGTGGCTAGGCCTTCTGTTTCAACGGTCTGGCGCAGGGCTTGTAGGGTCGAAAGTAAAGCCTGAGGATCCGCGGTGTTAAGGGGATCAACACCCATTTCCAATGTGGGACTAATCATACCAAGTCTCCTGAATGGGTACCTTCTCCGCTGGGGGTAATGGGTTTTCAGGGTTAAAAGACTCCCCGCAGCAAAGGCAGAGGCGTAGTTAATCGGTGGTTGCTTTAGAACTGCGACCTTTAGCTTTTGTTTTGGCTGGGGAGGATGACTTGCGTTTAGGGGAAGGGGGTAAAGTCTGGGCCTGGGGCATGGTGAGCAGTGATCGCAAAGACTGCCGAAATTCCAAATCCAGGTAACGTTGCTGGAGCGGTTGCCAAGTCTGCCAAAAATCGGCTTGATCCTGTCGTATTTTTTGCTCTACGGTGGGTAACGCCTGGGTTACATCGGTGTTTAACGTGGACTCAAGAAACTGACGCAGCACGACATTATCTTGAAGTTGACCGAGGACATCTTGAATTAGCTTAAATTCCTCAAGTCTTTCGCCATAGGCATCTCCATAAAAATCTGAAAAAAACTCGGCCTGGTAGCGTACGCCCTTCATTTGCTTCCGCAAGTCGTGCAAACTGTCCTCGAACTCCTCTAGCTGCTGATTTAACTCAGCAAAATTTTCAAGCGGTATTTGAGT
>DATIVG010000387.1:0-4662 GCA_035466075.1 Nodosilinea sp.
ATGACATCGCGAATGTTGCCCATGCCGGTCATAAACTGCACCAGGCGCTCGAAGCCGAGGCCAAAGCCCGCGTGGGGCACGGTGCCATAGCGGCGCAGATCCAGGTACCACCAGTAGTCTGCCACGGGCAAGCCCGCCTCCTGAATGCGGCGCTCCAGCACGTCGAGGCGCTCCTCCCGCTGGGAGCCGCCGATGATTTCGCCCACCTTGGGGGCCAGCACATCCATGGCTGCCACGGTTTCGCCGCCGTCGTTGAGGCGCATGTAAAACGCCTTGATGCCGGTGGGATAGTCGGTGACAATCACCGGCTTTTTGAATAGCTCCTCGGCCAGGTAGCGCTCGTGCTCCGATTGCAGGTCGATGCCCCACTCCACGGGAAACTCAAAGGTGCGATCGCACCCCTCCAGCAGCCGCACCGCCTCGGTGTAGGTGATCCGCTCAAAGGTGTTGTTGATGATGTTGTCGGCGGTAGCCAGCACCGAGTCGTCAATGCGCTGGTTAAAAAACTCCATATCCTCCGGGCACTGCTCCAGCACCGAGTGGAAGATGTACTTGAGAAATTCCTCCGCCAGGTCCATATTGCCCTTCAGATCGCAGAAGGCCATCTCCGGCTCCACCATCCAAAACTCCGCCAGGTGGCGAGAGGTGTTAGAGTTTTCGGCCCGAAAGGTGGGGCCAAAGGTGTAGACATCGCTAAAGGCCATCGCCATGATCTCGGCCTCCAGCTGGCCGCTGACGGTGAGGTAGGCGGGCTTGCCAAAGAAATCCTGGCTGTAGTCCACCTTGCCGTCGGCGGTCTTGGGCGGGTTCGCCAGGTCTAGCCCGGTGACCGCAAACATCTCCCCCGCCCCCTCGCAGTCGCTGGCGGTGATGATCGGCGTGTGCATCCACAAAAAGCCGCGATCGCGAAAAAACTGATGGATCGCCTGGGCGCAGGCGTTGCGCACCCGAAACACCGCCCCCAGGGTGTTGGTGCGCGATCGCAAATGCCCCAGCGTCCGCAGATACTCAAAGGAATGCCGTTTTTTCTGCAGAGGATAGGTCTCGCCATCCGCCGTGCCGTAGACGGTGATGGTTTCCCCCTGCAACTCCACCCGCTGGCCCTTGCCGGGCGACTCCACCAGGGTGCCGCCAATCTCCACCGACGAGCCGGTGGTCAGGTCTTTGACCACGGTGTCATAGCCCGCCAGGTCGGCATTGAGCACCACCTGCAACCCCGCCATCGACGAGCCGTCGTTTACCTCCACAAAGGTAAGCCCCTTGGCCTCGCGCTTGGTGCGCACCCAGCCCTGAATGGTCGTGCCCTGGCCGGGTTCGCCAGCGTGCAAAATGTCTCGAATGCGCGGCATAGTCGTGGTGAGTCGTAGTAGGGTTTTGTGATTGTTACCTATTTTGACCTACAGCGGCGGCGAAAGGAGCGCCTCGACCCCATCGGCCAGGGCCGAACTGGGCCGCCAACCCTGACCCAGCGGCCATCTCCCCCATCTTCAGGGAATCCGAATTGCTGAGTAAAGGTATTCTTGACTACAAAAACGCCCCAACTTTGCCCTTAGTATCCATAGTGCAAATTTCTTTGGGTTTGATTCGGGTTCGAGCTGGGTTCGGGTTAACTAGTTGGCTGATGCCGGGGGCTGGGGTGAGGGCTTGATCAACGCTCGCTGGAGCGAGCGAGCAGGGCTTAATCACCTCAGCTGACAGCATTCAATCAGGAGTTAGTTCGTTTTGGGGCCGGGGGTTGGATGGCTCAAATCCCCAGCCAGGCCCAAGATTGCGGTTGGCTTAGGGTATGCAGACCTAGGTTGGCTATAGGGTCGTCACATCTAGGTCGTTGGGTCATTTACCTTAGGTCGTTTTGAGGTTTTTAGGTTTGTCTGAGGGGTGCTTTTAGGCCACTGAGACAAGGCGCAATGTGGTCAGAAATTTCCCGTTTGGGGTTGCCGATTTCTGGTGCTGCACTGTGGTTTTCTAAGCTGTCTAACCCGCAGACCCCTCAGGCTTTTCTCGTCCAGCGCAGGGCTGCGATCGCGGCCCATCTGGCCGCCCCCCGGTAGTGTTTTGAGTGGCTGAGCCGCGCCTCCGCCTCTGTTCCCGCCAGCGCCCGCTTAACTTTTTATCTAGGAGACTGCTATGAGTGGAAACGAACTGCGCGCCCAGGCCATCGCCAGTATTGCCTGCCGCCCCAAGGTACCGGTAAACCCACCGGGGCGGCTCGAAGACCTCTGGGCCAAGGATGTCTTTGGCCTCAGCAAAATGCAGGAGTGCCTGCCTAAATCAGTCTTCAAATCGCTACAAAAAACCATCACCACCGGCGCCCCCCTCGACATGTCGGTGGCCGATGTGGTGGCCGTCGCCATGAAAGACTGGGCCATCTCCAAGGGAGCCCTCTACTACTCCCACATGTTTTACCCCCTCACCAACGCCACCGCCGAAAAGCACGACGGCTTTATCTCCGTGCAGAGCGACGGCTCGGTGATCTCAGAATTTTCGGGCAAAGTGCTGGTGCAGGGTGAGCCCGACGGCTCCTCCTTCCCCAACGGTGGCATTCGCTCTACCTTTGAGGCCCGCGGCTACACCGCCTGGGATGTGACCAGCCCCGCCTTCGTCATGGAGACCGAGAACGGCGTCACCCTCTGCATTCCCACCGTCTTTGTGTCCTGGACTGGCGAAGCGCTGGATAAGAAAACTCCGCTACTGCGCTCCAACGCCGCCATGAGCAAGGCCGCCACCCGCGTGCTCAAGCTCCTGGGCCACAGCGACGTCGCCCCGGTCAACTCCAGCTGCGGTGCTGAGCAAGAGTACTTCCTGGTCGATGCCAGCTTTGCCAGCGTACGCCCCGACCTGCTGCTGGCCGGTCGCACCCTGTTTGGCAAAGCCCCCGCCAAGGGCCAGCAGTTTGACGACCACTACTTTGGGGCCATCCCCGAGCGGGTCCAGGTCTTCATGCAGGATGTAGAAGAAAAGCTCTACCGCCTGGGCATTCCCGCCAAGACCCGCCACAACGAAGTCGCCCCCGGCCAGTTTGAGATCGCCCCTTTCTTTGAAGCGGCCAACGTGGCCAGCGACCACCAGCAGCTGATCATGACCGTGCTGCGCAACACGGCCAAAAAGCACGGCTTCCTCTGCCTGCTTCACGAGAAGCCCTTCGCGGGCATCAACGGCTCGGGTAAGCACGTCAACTGGTCGGTGGGCAACTCCACCCAGGGCAACCTGCTCGACCCCGGCGACACCCCCCACTCCAACGCCCAGTTCCTGGTGTTCTGCGGGGCCGTCATTCGCGGTGTCCACAAGTACGGGCCGCTGATGCGGGCGGTGATTGCCAGCGCCAGCAACGACCACCGGCTGGGGGCCAATGAGGCCCCGCCCGCGATTATTTCGATCTACCTGGGCAGCCAGCTCCAGGATGTGTTTGACCAGATCGCCTCGGGCGAGGTCACGGGCTCTCAGGCGAAGGGCGACATGGATCTGGGGGTGGCCACCCTGCCGGTGTTCCCCAAGGATGCAGGCGATCGCAACCGCACCTCTCCCTTTGCCTTTACCGGCAACCGCTTTGAGTTTCGGGCGGTGGGCTCGGGCCAGTCGGTCTCGGGGCCGCTGGTGGCGATGAATACCATTCTGGCCGACTCGCTCGACTGGGTGGCCGACCAGCTGGAGACCAAGCTGGGGGCTGGGGTGGAGCTCAATGTGGCCATCCACGACCTGCTGCGCGATATCATTCGCGACCACGGAGCCGTGGTGTTTAACGGCAACGGCTACTCCACGGAGTGGCACGAAATGGCCGTCAACGAGCGCGGGCTGCTCAACCTGCGCACCACCGCCGACGCCCTGCCGGTGCTGCGCGAGCAGTACATCGAAGACCTGTTCAGCAAAGAAAAGGTGCTCACCCCGGTGGAGCTGGGCAGCCGCTTTGAGGCCTACTCCGAGCAGTACATCCAGCACATTGAGGTGGAAGCCAAGCTGGTGGTCAGCATGGCCAAGACGATCATCTATCCGGCGGCGATTCGCTATATGGGTGAGCTGGCCAAGACCATCGACAGCCTCGATGAGATCGGCATTGAGTTTGGCAAAGACAGCGTGGTCAAGGTGGCTGAGCTGACCAAGTCAATGATGGCGGCGGTGGCCGAACTCAGCGACATGATGACCAAGCACTTTATGTCGGTGGAAGAGCACATGCAGTTTTGCGCCCAGACGGTGCGCCCCCTGATGGACAAGGTGCGTGAGTACGCCGACGCCCTGGAGGGCGAAGTCGCCGACGACCTCTGGCCCCTGCCCACCTACCAGGAGATGCTGTTCATCAAGTAGAGGCAAGCAAAAGGATCAGGGGTTTAAGGTATCAGGTTCAGGGTATACCCCTTGAACCTGATACCTTTTACTTTGAACCCTTTTTTTGACGTTTCAGAGATCTGCCGTTGCCCCGTGAGTAAGACCAACGCTGCCCGCATTCTCGATCGCCTCAAATTGCCTTACGAGATTCTGGAGTACGAGGTTGACCCCGACGACCTAGCCGCCGAAAGCACCGCCGAGAAGCTGGGCTTACCGCCGGAACAAGTATTTAAAACCTTGGTGGCCAAGGGCGATCGCAACGGTGTGTGCCTCGCCGTTATCCCTGGCAACGCCCAGCTAGACTTAAAAGCCTTGGCAGTGCTGGGAGGCGATCGCAAAACC
>DATIVG010000388.1:0-2917 GCA_035466075.1 Nodosilinea sp.
GTCAGCCAAAAAGCTCGTGCTCATCACCGAGAAATTGCTGCTGAAAAAAGTCGCCCAGATCATCGATGAAGCCGGGGCCACCGGTTATACGGTGTTGGAGACTGGCGGTAAAGGCAGTCGCAACGTGCGCTCGTCGGGCCAGCCCAGCGTTTCTGACACTGAGTCGAATATCAAGTTCGAGGTACTCACCGAAAGTCGGGATATGGCCGAGAAGATTGCGGATCGGGTTGCAGTGGAATTTTTCAACGACTATGCGGGCATTGCCTATATCTGTGACGCGGAGGTCCTGTACGCGCACACGTTCTGCGGGCCCGACGGCTGCTGAATCAAGACAACCCAGCCCCCAAAAGTCGGGGTCATGCCCCAGCTTTTGGGTGGCCCTATTTTGTGCCCGCGAGACGTTGAGGCCGCTCTATAAAGGCAAGTACGCCATGGGCGACGGTAAGGTTTTACAGCACTGGTTCAGAGAGAGATGACCAAAGGCAGAAGAATGGGGCCTCCATCGCCAACAGCAGCCCTGTTCACCTCTGCCTGGGTGTCTGAACCAGCCCACCTCGGTCGATCTCCCCAAAGAAGGGCCGGGGTGGGTTTCCTCGTCGGGGGCCACCCGGCTGCCGGAGCCGCTGGAGTTTGGTAACCGATACCCGCCCCCGCGAGCTACCAAGATCCGGTTTACGATCTGGGCGGGTTAGATCAGGGGCAGTTTGCCCACGAGGAGGCAGTTTATGATGGCTCAACGGCTAGACTTTTTTGCCGGTCGAGTAGCGATGCTGGCCACCATGCATCGAAAAGAGCAGGCGATCGCCCCCCTGTTAGAAGCTCATCTGGGGGTGATCGTGGCGGTGCCCGCTGATTTTGATACCGATGCCTTTGGCACCTTTGCTGGCGATGTCAAACGTCCGTCCGATCAGCTCACCACGGCTCGGCTCAAGGCGGCGGCCGTTCTCCGCCAAACGGGAGAAAGCCTGGCGATCGCCAGCGAGGGCAGCTTTGGGCCGCACCCGCAGATTCCGTTTGTGGCCTGCGATCGCGAAGTAGTGCTGCTGCTCGACCACAAGCACCAGCTCGAAATCGTCGGCGAGACCCTCTCCACGGACACCAACTACCGCAGTCAAACCGTCCGCAGACCTGACGAAGCGCTGGCCTTTGCCGCGGCTGTGGGCTTTCCCAGCCATGGCATCATCGTCAAAGTTGAGGATGTCGGCACCGTTGTCGCCAAGGGCGTTACGGTGCCAGAGGTGCTGACCGCCGCCGTTGAGCAAGCGGTGCAACAGTCTCCCAGCCACCAGGCCCGCATTGAAACCGACCTGCGGGCGCTCTACAATCCCACCCGCATGGGAGTCATTGCCCAGGCTACCGAAGCGCTACTCAAGGTTATTGCCCAAGCCTGCCCCGCCTGCGGCTGCCCCGGCTTTAGCGAAGTAAAACGCTGGCCCGGCTTACCCTGTGGCCATTGTGGCGCCCCCACGCTTCTGCCCCTGTCAGTGCGATACCACTGCCAGCAATGCCAGCACCAGCAAGATGCCCGCTGCCCCGACTCACCATCCGCGGCAGACCCTAGCTACTGTCCCTGCTGCAATCCGTAGCACCTCAAAGGGGCGCAGCGTCAACTGATCGGTAGTCACATCAGAAGATTAGCCTTGGCAGTCCGATGTCAAAGGACTGACTGACACAAGTGGGTTAAAAGCTTGCAACCTCGTCGGGTGCCGCAGCATCACAATCCCTCTTCACCTCTTTCATGAAACGTTCCACATTTGTCCACCGCAGCATTGGACAAATTACCATGCAGCTATGCAGGACCTCCTGTGGGTACAGGAACTAGCTACGCGCGCAGGCAACTACTCAGCACACCACTCTGCTAATCTGCCCTGTCAGGGTGCGCTTTGGGGAGGGGGCAGATTCATCCAAGACCTGGGTGTTGAGTTGGGGCTATGAACCCTAGGGTGATACCCGGCTGGCTAAACGGACTAGGGTTCAAGATTTTTTTACCTTACCGAGGGACTGATCTGGGAACCACGGTGTTTTGGCCGCCCTGAATCAGGGTCAGGCTCTCCACTGCGCCGCTGGCGGTGAGGTTAAAGACAATGCGCAGATCTGGGGCCAGGGCGAAGAACTCGGTGTCGGAGGCGGGGTAGAGGGCGATCGCAGGCTGCCCGGTGCCCTGGGCATACAGCTGCCCATCCTCGACAGTGATGGCGATCTGAAACTCCGGGGCAAATTGATAGGTGCCCACGTAGCGCTCTAGCACCGCCGCCTCCACCGTCACCGCATCGAGCGCCTGGGGCAGATCGTAAGCTTCTCCCTGCAACATGGCCGCCAGACCCGCCGAAATCTGCTCGGGGTTAATCGATTCCACATTGCTGAGCACCACGATCGTCGCGTCCTGCGTTGGCAGGTACAGCAGGCTGCTGACAAAGCCGCTGATGCCGCCGCCGTGGCCAATCAGCCGGTTGTCTGACTGGTTGTTAATGACTAGCCCATAGCCGTAGTAGAGATCGGGGGCGGCGGCCATGTCTACCGCAACCTGGGGCGTGGTCATGGCAGCGATCGCAGCTTCACTTAACACGGCCCGATCGCCAGGAACATTCCCAAACAATGCCTGGTTCCACCGCGCCAGGTCGCCCACGGTGGAATATAGCCCCCCCGCTCCCTGGGCCGTGGTGGGGTGGGTGGAGGGCACGCTCTGGTAGTCCTGCCCATTGCCCCGGTAGCCCTGGGCCAGGCCGGGGGAGGGCTGATCGTAGCCGGTGTTCTCCATCCCCAGGGGGGTGAGCAAATTGTCCTGCACATAGTCACCGTAGGACTGGCCCGACACCGTTTCAATCACCTGGCTCAGCAACACATAGCCCGAGTTGCTGTAGCGGTACTGGCTGCCCGGCTCAAACTCCAGGGGCAAGTCTTGAAAGCGGGCGATCAG
>DATIVG010000389.1:0-2400 GCA_035466075.1 Nodosilinea sp.
GCTCCCCTAAAATGTCCCTATGGCAAAAGAGACCCACTACCAAACCCTCGATGTTCACGAGCAGGCGAGCCAGGCGGAGATTAAGCGCGCCTATCGTCGGCTAGCGAAGCAGTACCACCCCGACAGCCAGAGCGATCAGGCGTCGCACGACCGCATTGCCCGTATCAATACGGCCTATGAGGTGATTGGCGACCCGTCTAAGCGCACGGTGTATGACCAGCAGCGCCAGGGCATTGATGCGGCTGACCCGGTGGAGAGTGCGGCGAATCGGGCCAAGCGCACGGCGGATGCCCAGGAGGTGTATCGCTATGCGCGCAAGGCGACACAGTCGTCGGAGGCGCGGGAGGATGCCTGGCTGAAGCTGGTGTACGGGCCGGTGGATCGGCTGCTGGGCAAGATTATGTCGCCGCTGAGAACGGAGATTCGCAAGCTGTCGGCTGACCCCTTTGACGATGAGCTGATGGAGGGGTTTATGGCGTACCTGGAGCAGGGGCGGGGGTGGCTGGGGCAGGCCCAGGGGAAGTTTAATTCGATGGCGAATCCGGCGAGTACGGCGGGGGTGGCGGCGGATGTCTACCACTGTTTGGGGCTGCTGGAGGATGGCCTGGATGAGCTGGAGCGGTTCACGATGAGCTATGAGGAGAGCTACATTCACACGGGGGAGGAGCTGTTTCGGCGGGTGAAGCTGCTGCGGGCAGAGGCGAAGGAGCGGGTGAAGCGGCTGGTGTAAGTGCTGGTTGTTTGCGCTTTAGGCAGTTGCTACTTATCTATTTCTCAGAGCGCAGTAGGGTGGGCAGTGCCCACCAGCATTCCATCAGTGACAATCTCGCTTAGGTAATTCTTAGCGAGATTGATCGGTTAAAAGCCAGATCGACTGCTGGGGACATTTCGATTGTCCCCAGACCCCCGCTCCGCACGTCCTTTGGCCTACGACCAGGGCCGTGCCGCCGCCCTGGACCCAACGGAAAGGACAGATCGATGGGCCAGTTTAAACGTCTGTTTTGCAAAGTGACTTGTTGGCAGATCTAAGGGGTTGATCATCCGACTCGTAGGGTGCATCCGCGTAGCGATGCACTGTGCTAAGGAGTTCTCCACAACGGAAAAGGTATGAATGAAGGGTGGGTTTATAGCGATCGCATTACCTCTGCCGATGCGGGTCTATCGGTACTGGATTTTTACAGCAGTCGCTACAGGCACTCTAGTCGGGCGGTATGGTGCGATCGCATCTTGTCTGGCCAGATCTGCCGCAAGGGCATTCCCCTCGCCCCCGACGATCCGCTCCAGGCGGGGGAGACGCTTACCTATCACCGGCCACCGTGGCGGGAGCCGGAGGCACCGCTGGAGTTTGAGGTGCTCTATGAAGATGAGGACATAGTTGCGATCGCAAAGCCCTCGGGGCTGCCGGTGCTGCCGGGTGGCGGGTTTCTCACCCATACGCTGCTGCACCAGCTCCGGCTGCGCTACCCAGACCATCCACCGATGCCGGTGCATCGGCTGGGGCGGGGCACCTCGGGGGTAATGGTGCTGGGCCGCTCTGCCCTGGCGCGCGCGACCCTCAGCCGCCAGCTGCGCGAGTCTACCGCCACCGCCCACGATCCCCAGGCACCGCACCCCCTGCGCAAGACCTACCGGGCACTGGTGGGCCCCAGCGATTTGCCCGATTGCTTCACCCTGAGCACCCCCATCGGCAAGGTCGATCACCCGGCGCTGGGGTATGTGTATGCGGCCTGCCCAGGAGGGTTGCCGTCCTTTAGCGATGGCCGGGTGCTGCACCGCTCGGCCCAGGCCACGCTGGTCGAGGTCACCATTCGCACCGGGCGGCCCCACCAAATTCGCATTCACCTGGCCGCCGCCGGGTTTCCCTTGGTGGGCGACCCGCTCTACGGGGTCGGCGGCCTGCCCCGGCTGGAGTACAACGCCGCTGGCGACATGCCGGTGCCGGGCGACATGGGCTACCGCCTGCACGCCCACCGCCTGGTGCTGCCGCACCCCCGCACCCAGGAGATTTTAGAGCTGCTCTGTCCGGCCCCGGCGGCCCTGCAAATTCCCGGCGAGTAGTGCCGCTGTTTGACGGCTCCGCCAGCCTCGTCTATCCCACCTTTTTCGCCCAGTGTTGCCGCCTTGAGGCACCCATTTGGGTTAGGGCAAGCCACTGTTGCCCCTACGAAAGGCATTAAATACTTAATTCACGCCTACGTTCAGCCGCCCCTCTCGCCCCCTACCCCCGAGGCCGCACCATCAGCAACTGCTCGGACTGCCCAAACCCGTACTTTTCGTAAAAGGGCTGCATCTTAGGGGTGCAAAACAGCTGAATGCACTCCACCGCAGCCAGCCGGGGGTGGGTGGTGATGTGCTCGATCAGCTGGGCACCCAGGCCCTGGCCGCGATAGTCGGCGGCCA
>DATIVG010000390.1:0-7659 GCA_035466075.1 Nodosilinea sp.
AGGTGTTGCAGGTGCGGCCCCGGCCAGCTGAGCCTGGGGCCGAGCTTGGGGCCAAGACCGGCGCCCCCGTCGCGCGGGCCGCCGACCCGGAGCCAGTGCCGACCTTGCTGCCGCCGCTGCCCGCCAACCTCGAGGATGACCGGGACCAGCTGCTGGGCGAGGGCGAGCGGGCCAGCGCGACCACCGACCAGATGCTGCTGATTATTGAAGATGACCCCAACTGTGCCCGCATTTTGCTGGATATGGCGCGGGGCCAGGGGTTTAAGGTGCTGATTGCCCTCCAGGGGCAGACGGGCCTGGCCCTGGCGCGGCGGTTTGTGCCCAACGCCATTACCCTGGATCTGCATTTGCCCGATATGGCGGGCATGGCGGTGCTGGAGCAGCTGAAGCAGGACCCCGCCACCCGCCACATTCCGGTGCATATTTTGACGGTGGACGACCAGCGGCAGCAGGAGTTTCAGATGGGGGCGATCGCCCATATTCAAAAGCCGGTGGCGCCAGAAATTTTGACCCAGACCCTGATTGACATCAAGCGGTTTGTGGAGCGGCGGGTGCGCTATCTGCTGGTGATCGAAGATGACCCGGTGCAGGCCCAGAGCATCATTGAGCTGATTGGCGGCGGCGATGTCACCAGCACGGCGGTCTACACCGGCGCGGCGGCCCTGGAAAGGCTGCGATCGCACCCCTGCGACTGCATCGTGCTCGACCTGGGCCTGCCCGACATGAACGGCTTTGACCTGCTGGAGCAGATCAAGCAGGACCCGGCCCTGGTGCGGCTGCCGATCATTGTCTACACCGGCAAGGACCTCACCGAGGCCGAAGCCACCCAGCTGCGCCGCCTGGCCGAAACCATCATCGTCAAAGATGTGCGATCGCCGGAGCGGCTGCTCGACGAAACCGCGCTGTTTTTGCACCGGGTGCAGGCCAACCTGCCGCCCGGCCAGCAGCAGATGCTAGAGCGCCTCCAGCACAGCGACCCCGCCCTGGCCGGCCAAAAGGTGCTGATCATCGACGACGACGTGCGCAATATCTTTGCCCTCACCAGCCTGCTCGAACAGTACGACATGGCCGTGGTGTTTGCCGAAAACGGCCGCGACGGCATCGAAATCCTGCGGGCCAACCCCGACGTCGGCATCGTGCTGATGGATGTGATGATGCCCGAGCTGGACGGCTACGAAACCACCCGCCTGATTCGCCGACAGGAGCGGTTTCGCTCACTGCCGATCATTGCCCTCACCGCCAAGGCCATGCAGGGCGACCGCGAAAAGTGCATCGAAGCCGGCGCCTCTGACTACATCACCAAGCCGGTCGATACCGAGCAGCTGCTCACCCTGCTGCGCCTGTGGCTCTACCGCTAGCTACAGGCCCCGGGGCAGGCCAACATCCCCCCTGGGGGATATTGCCAGGGCCGACATTTGGGCAACAATGAAAGCAGGTCAACCCCACGGCCTGCACCAGCGCCGCCGCTGTCAGTTCTAGCCAGGGGCAACCCCAAATTTTTAAAGAAACTGTTGAGAAACCAATTTACCCCATTCAATCTCTTCCCTGCCCCGCCGGTGGGGGGGTGGCAAACCGCTTGAAACCAGACGATGTCGATATCCACTTACTGATTGAAGGGCTATATCGTCGGTATGGCTATGATTTTCGCAACTATGCCCAGGCCTCGCTAAAGCGTCGCATTCAGAGCTTTCTCAGAACAGAGGGGCTGCCCACCGTCGCCCTTCTCCAGGCCGAGGTATTGCGCGATCGCGCCTGTGCCGAGCGGCTGCTGCTGGGGCTCACGGTCAACACCACCGCCATGTTCCGCGACCCCAGCTTTTACCTGGCCTTTCGTCAGCAGGTGGTGCCGCTGCTGCGCACCTACCCCTTCTTTCGGATCTGGCACGCGGGCTGCTCCACCGGGCAAGAGGTCTACTCCATGGCGATTTTGCTCCAGGAAGAAGGGCTCTACGAGCGCTGCCGCATCTACGCCACCGACGCCAACGACAAGGTGCTGCACACCGCCCGCCAGGGCATCTATCCCTACAAGCAAATGCAGGACTACACCCAGCTGTATCTCAGGGCCGGGGGCCGCCGTACCTTTTCGGAGTACTACACCGCCAACTACAACAACGTGATTTTGCGCCCCGCCCTGCGGGAACGCATCGTCTTTGGCGAGCACAACCTGGTCACCGATGGCTCGTTCAACGAGTTCAATGTCATCCTCTGCCGCAACGTGCTGATCTACTTCAACCAGGCCCTCCAAAATCAGGTGCACGAGCTGTTTTATACCAGCCTTTGCAAATTTGGTATTCTCGGGCTGGGCAAGCAGGAGACCATTCGGTTTACCAAATACGAAACCGCCTACGACGATCTGGTCAAAGCGGAAAAGCTCTACAGGAGACGCCAATAGTGACCTACGAGCTGATTGCCATTGGCACCTCCCTGGGCGGGTTGTCGGCCCTCAAAACCCTGCTGGGCGGCCTGCCCCGAGGGTTTTCGGCGGCCCTGGCCGTGGTGCAGCACCGCCACCGCGAATCTGACCTCAGCCTGGGCAGCTTTTTGCAGCAGTTTACGGCCCTGCCGGTGCACGAGGTCGAAGATAAAGAGCGCCTCCAGCCGGGGCATATTTATCTAGCCCCAGCCGACTACCATCTGCTGGTAGAACGCGGCTACTTTTCCCTATCGATTGATGACCCTGTGGCCTACGCCCGCCCTTCCATTGATGTGCTGCTGGAGTCAGTCGCCGACACCTACCAGGAGCGGGCCATTGGCGTGCTGCTGACCGGTGCCAACCAGGACGGCGTGCGAGGGCTGGCGGCGCTCAAGGCCCGCGGTGGCACCACCATAGTGCAAGACCCCGCCACCGCCGAAAGCCCAATCCTGCCGCGGGCGGCGCTGGCCGCCATCGCCATTGACTGGGTGCTGCCCCTGGCGCAGATTGCCCCCCAGCTCGTTCACCTCTGCGACCCTGCGGGAGAATCGTGATGCCGACAGAATCCCCGGTGAATATTTTGCTGGTCGATGACCAGCCCGAAAACCTGGTGGCCCTGGAGGCAATTTTGGGCGACCTGGGGGCCAACCTGGTGAAATCGACCTCGGGGGAGGAGGCGCTGCGCTGTCTCCTGCAGGACGACTTTGCGGTGATTTTGCTGGATGTGCAAATGCCCCAGATGGATGGCTTTGAGGTGGCCACCCTGATTCGCCAGCGCCAGCGCTCCCGCGATACGCCGATTATTTTTCTCACCGCCTTTAGCAGCAACGAGCAGTTTATGTTTAAGGGCTATGCCCTGGGCGCGGTTGACTATTTGATCAAGCCGATTGCCCCCAACATTTTGCTGTCGAAGGTGGCGATTTTTATCGAGCTGTTTAAAAAGAGCGAGGCCCTGCGGCAAAAGAGCGACATGTTGCAGCAGCAGGCCACCCAGCTCGCCGCCATCAACACCGAGCTGCAAATGAGCGAGGAGCGCTTTCGGCTGCTCAGCACCTGCTCGCCCCTGGGGGTATTTGTCACCGACCCGACGGGCAACTGTGTCTACACCAACCCCCGCTATCAGTCGATCTGCGGCGACTCGACCACCGCCGCCGCCCTGCCCAACTGGCTGGCGGCGGTGCACCCCGACGATGCGGCCCAGGCCCAGGCCACCTGGGCCGACTACCTGGCCGCCGGGCAGGAATATTGCCAGGAGTTTCGGTTTCACACCGAGGCCCTGCCGCCGCGCTGGGTGTCGATTCGCTCGGCTCGCCTGGTGTCTGAGCAAAAGCAGTTTCTCGGCTACGTGGGCACCGTGGAGGATATCTCGGAGCGCAAGCAGGCGGAGGCGGCCAGCGCCCAGGTGATTCGCGAGCAGGCGGCTCGCCAGGAGGCGGAAACCGCCAACCGCATGAAGGATGAGTTTATTGCGGTGCTGTCCCACGAGCTGCGCACGCCGCTCAACTCGATTTTGGGCTGGTCCCACCTGCTGCGATCGCGGGATCTCGATCCCCAAAAAGTTGACTACGCCCTCAGCACCATTGAGCGCAACGCCAACGCCCAAAAGCAGCTGATCGAAGACATTCTTGACGTGTCGCAGATTGTGCGGGGCAAGCTCCAGCTGCACTGCCAGCCCCTCGACCTGGCCGCCATTGCCCAGACCGCCCTCGAGACCGTGCGCCCCGCCGCCGAGGCCAAGGCCCTGGCCCTGGTCGATAACCTGGCCGACCTCGATCGCCAAGCAGTGCGCCTGGAGGTGATGGGCGACGCCCTGCGCCTCCAGCAGGTGGTGTGGAATTTGCTCACCAACGCGATCAAATTTACCCCCAGCCAGGGACGGGTTGACCTCCAGCTGGCGGTGGTAGCCGAGCTGCCGTCCCAGGCTAATGCCGCTGCCCCTGCGGCGCTGGGCTACGCCCAGCTGCGCATCTGCGACACCGGGCTCGGCATTGATGCCGACTTTTTGCCCCACATTTTTGACCGCTTTCGCCAGGCCGACAGCAGCACCACCCGCTCCCAGGGGGGCCTGGGGCTGGGGCTGGCGATTGTCTACCACCTGGTGGAGCAGCACCGGGGCCATGTCTGGGCCGAGAGCCCGGGCCTCAACCAGGGCACCACCTTTACCGTGGCCCTGCCCCTGGTGCCCGCCGCCGCTGACCCATCGCCTGCCCCGGCGGCCCCGCCCGCCGAGGCGGGCCCCCAGGCCCTGGCCAACCTGCCGATTTTGATGATTGAAGACGACACCGACACCCGCGACTACCTGGCCTTTGTGCTGGAGGCCCAGGGGGCGGTGGTCACCACCGCCGCCACCGCCACCGAGGGCTTGCAGCTGCTGGGCTCGACCCAGCCCGCCCTGCTGCTGTGCGACATCAGCATGCCCGATATGGATGGCTATACCCTGATTCGCACCGTGAGGAATCAGCTGCCCGCACCCCAGGCCCAGGTACCTGCGATCGCAATTACCGCCCACGCCCGCCTGTCTGACCAGGCCCACGCCCTGGCCAACGGGTTTCAGCGCCACTTGTCCAAGCCAATCGAGCCCGACCTGCTGGTTCAAGCCATTTGCCAGCTCACCGGATTGGCCCCCAGCTGACCCAACGGCGATGGCCCCGGCGAGGCGACTGGCGGTGATTGGGCCGTCTTTACCCAGCCGCCGTCACTCGGCCTGGTCTAGGCCTTCAGCCCGGTGGCGTTCGGCCAGCAGCAGCAGCATTTCCTGGTGTTTTTGGCGGGTGATCGGGTAAAACCGGGTGAGCAGCATCGACAGCACCAGCAGCACCATCGGCACCGGGCCAATAAAAATGCGAATCGCCAGCAGCGCCGACTCGGGCTGCTGGGTGGCCTCGCTGATAAAGCCAGAAAATTGCAGCGCCAGGCTGACCAAAAACAGACCCAGGGCCAGGCCCACCTTTTGCAGCAGGGTCATAAAAGCGTAAAAAATGCCCTCCCGCCGCTGGCCGGTGTTGAGCTCATCCAGCTCAATCACGTCGGGCAGCATGGCCCAGGGCACCACGTAGGCGGTGGCCACCCCAAAGCTAATCACCACGCACAGCAGGTAGAGGGCCGCCACCTGCCCCGGCTGCACAAAGAACAGGGCAATTTGGGCGATCACCCAGGTGCCGATGCCGATGTAAAACACCTCCTGCTTGCCCAGGCGGCGACTGAGCTGGTTGACCACCACCATCATCACAATGGCGGTACCCTGCACCAGCAGCGCCGCCAAAAAGTAGGAGTCAAGCCCCATCCAAAAGGTGGCGTAGAAGGGAATGATGCTGGCGGTCATCTGCAGGGCCAGCCAGGCAAACAGGTAAATGCCCACCACAAACAAAAAGGCCCGGTTCGAGAGGGCAATTTTGACCTGCTGGCCGAAGGGCAGGGCCTGCTCGGCATCGGCGGCGGGCTGCAGGGCGTTGCGCTGCACCGCGTAGGGGTAGGTGCCCCACACGCACCACAGCAGCGGCAGCACCGACAGCACCGCACAGATGCCCCCCAGCACCAGGTACTGCTGGCGAATATCCTCGATCGACTGGGTGATCACCAGGCCCAGACCCAGAGCTGCGATCGCACCAAACAGCGACGACCCCAGCCGAAAGGCCGTCAGCTCCGTGCGCTCGTCGTAGTCCTTGGTGAGCTCGGCGGTGAGCGTGGTGTAGGGCAAATTCACCACCGTATAAAACACCTGAAACAGCAGCGACATCACCACGTAGTACCAAAACTTCGCCGTGTCGCCCCAGTCGGGCACCAGCCAGGTGAGAAAAAACGTCACCCCAAAGGGCAGTGCCCCCAGCACAATCCAGGGGTAGCGGCGGCCCCAGCGGGTGCGGGTGTTGTCGCTCAGGTAGCCAATAAAGGGGTCATTCACCGCATCCCAAATGCGGCCAATGGCCAGCACCGACCCCGCCGCCACCGGGCTCAGCCCCGCCGCCGTGGTCAAAAAAATCAAAAACGAAAACGCCAGCAGGTTAGCCGTCATGCCGGGGCCAATGTCGCCAGCCCCAAACGCCAGCTTGCCCCAGAGCGAAAATTTGCCCGGATCAGGCCGACGGTTGCCGGTAGAGGGAACGGAAGAAGCCATAGGTCAATTGCTCGGTGGAACGATCGTAAATAGGCAACCGGGGATAGGCAACCGGAGACAGGCAACCCGCTCGGTCAGCCGGGGCCAGCTAAACTAGGCCCAGGGTAACGGTGCCCAGGGCGTCCTCAGTGTATTATTTCCCCATTGCGGGGTGCCTACAGCATGTCTGTGCCACCTGAGATCCCGTCCGGTGCCCCAAAGTTCTAGCCAGCTAGAATTTTGCCGCCATCCGCACAGCTCAGGCGTAGCCAACCGGCTGTACACCGAGTCCAGCTAAGGCACTGTAGCGCTTACCTCGACAAAACACCACGGCTGGGCAAAACACTAGAGCTGGGCAGCAATGCAATTGGTTGCACTGGGGAATAGACATGGCTGATTTCTACGTAAGCTGGGACGACTATCACCGCGACATCGAAAAGCTGGCGATTCAAATCTACGAGTCGGGCTGGGAGTTTAACCAGATCGTCTGTCTGGCCAAGGGGGGCTTACGCATCGGCGATACCCTCTGCCGCCTGTTCGACGTGCCCCTGGCGATTTTATCCACCGCCTCCTACGGCGGGGCCGACGGTCGCACCCGAGGCTCGATCACCTTTTCCCGCGACCTGAGCATGACCACCCCCAGCCTGGGCAGCCAGGTGCTGATTGTTGACGACCTGGTTGACTCCGGCTACAGCCTGAAAAAATCGATGGCCTGGCTCCAGCACAAGTACGGCTTCTACATCGAAGAGGTGCGCACGGCGGTGCTGTGGTACAAAGCCGAGTCGGTGATCAAGCCCGACTACCACGTCGTCTACCTGGCCGATAACCCCTGGATTCACCAGCCCTTTGAGCGCTACGAAACCATGACCCCAGCCCAGCTGGCCGCCAGTCACCAGCCAGAGCCCGCCGCCTAGCAAAAGTCCGATCGGGCCCAGGTCAAGCTATAACCATAGCCACCTGGATGAAGACATCCTAAAACCTGCGAACCTGCAAACGTTTCGAGGGAAAAAGTCTTAGAGGGCGTTTGAAAAGTGAGTCGATATAGCTTTAGTCACCTGCTGATCCCCCCTGCCCCCCTTAAAAAGGGGGGTAAAAGTCCCCCTTTTTATAGACGCTTGCGGCTTCCCGCAGGGTAGGGGGATTTAGGGGGATC
>DATIVG010000391.1:0-7376 GCA_035466075.1 Nodosilinea sp.
TCGGCCCCAGCATCAGACCCCGAGGGGGTGACAATCACCTCATCGACGCCCTCAATCACAATGCCGTTGACCACCCGGCTGGGTGTCTCCACCTGGTTAAAGGTCGGCCCCTGGGACTGGGGCGATCGCCCAGGGGTCTCAGGCGTTTCTGCTCCCGAGGCGGGCTCAGTGGCGGGAGCGCTGCCGGGGCTGCCCGCCTCCGCCGGGGTGGAGCCCGGCGCAACGACTGGGTTCAGGCCCTCGGGGATGGACTCTACCGCGCTGGGGGTCGTTGACGTAGCTGCCCCCGAGTCGGGGCTCGAGTCGGGGGTGACCGCTGGCCCTACAATCCTCACCCGCGTCACCTCCGAGGGTTCTCCCTGGGATTCAGCCGCCGCTTCCCCCACGGCAGAGTCTTCTGGGGTTGGGGGGGCCGCCTGGGGGGCCGCTGGGGCCGGGCTGTTGCTCTCAGCGCAAAGGGCGTCGAGGTTGACCACCTCCCCCTCGGGGCCCACCATGTAGCAAAACCCCTGGGCCTGGGCAGGGCTCACCCCAAGGAGGGCCGCCGCCACCACACCCAGGCCACCGGCGTAGCGTAGAAGATTGGGTTTCATGGTTTTCAGCAGAAAGGTTGACAAAAAGGCGATTGGCCTTAACCTATCAGCCCCCCAGCGGATGCCGTATCGACCGTGGGGTAGAGACCGAGCCATTGGGATCCCTAACGGAATGATTCGCCCCGCCCGCCCCCGCTCAAACCCGGCTGTCTAGCCCACCGCCGTCAGCAGTCCGGGCTGCCGCAGCCCGGCCAGGTGCCCCTGCCCAGTGCAAAACAGCACCGTTTTAATTTCTGCGATCAGCACCTCGGCCAGGGCGGCGACGGCCTCCTCTGACTCGCTGGCCGCCCGCAAAAAGGGCATCGCCAGCCCGGCCAGGTCGGCCCCCAGGGCCAGGGCTGTGGCCACATCGAGCCCGTGGCGCAGCCCCCCGGAGGCGATCAGCGGCAGGGTGGGGGCCACCCGCCGGGCCTGCACAATGCAGTCGGCGGTGGGCAGGCCCCATTCGCCAAAGGTTTGCCCCAGCCGCCGCTGGTGGGCGTCCGCCGCCCGCTCGCTCTCCACCCGCGCCCAGGAGGTGCCCCCGGCCCCGGCCACATCCACCGCCGCCACGCCCGCCGCCACCAGCCGCTTCACCAGGGGAGCGCCAATGCCGTTGCCCACCTCTTTGACAATCACCGGCACCGGCAGGTCAGCACAGAGCTGCTCAATTTTGTCGAGCAGGCCCTTAAAGTTGGTGTCGCCGCCGGTCTGCACCGCCTCTTGCAGGGGGTTGAGGTGCAAGATTAGGGCGTTGGCCCCCAGCTGGTCTACCACCCGGCGGCACTGGTCGATGCCGTAGCCGTAGTTGAGCTGCACCGCGCCCAGATTCGCCAGCAGCAGCAGGTCTGGGGCCTCGGCCCGGACCGCAAAGGTCGCCATCAGGTCGGGGTTTTCGACCCCCACCCGTTGGGAGCCCACCCCCATGGCCAGGCCGTAGTGCTGGGCCACCGCCGCCAGGCGGCGGTTGATCTGGTGGGCCATGTCAGTGCCCCCGGTCATCGATGAAATCAGCAGCGGTGCCCCCAGGCGGTGGCCCAAAAACTGGGTGCCCAGGTCAATCTCCTGGTAGTCGAGCTCGGGCAGGCCGCAGTGGGTAAACCGATAGCGCTCCAGCCCCGTGGTGATCTGGGCGCACTGCACCGGCCCCTCCAGGCAAATGCGCAGGTGGTCGGCCTTGCGGGCCTGGGTTTGGTCGGCCTGGGTTGGGTTAGCCTGGGTTTGGTCAGCCCGAATATCCGGGGCCTGGGTGTCGGGGGCAGCGGGCAGTGCAGTCACAGGAATTTAGCGCAAAATCAACGCCCCTATCCTAGGGAAAAGTGGGGCGCTGTGGGTGCGATCGCACACCAGACGTAACACCCTCACCCCTTCAGCAGCTCCACCCCATCGCGCCCGTCCACATCCTGCAAAAACACCTTCACCGCCTCATCCTTGGCGGTCGGCAGGGTTTTGCCCACGTAGTCGGGGTGCACCGGCAGCTCCCGGTGGCCCCGGTCGATCAGCACCGCCAGGCGAATGCTGCTGGGCCGCCCGTAGTCGATCACCGCATTCAGCGCCGCGCGAATGGTGCGGCCGCTAAAGATCACGTCATCCACCAGCACCACCACCCGATCGCTGATGTCAAAGGGAATCTCGGTGCGGGCCGGGGTGCGGGTGCTGATTTTGTCCAAATCATCCCGATACAGGGTGATGTCGATCGCCCCCACCGGCAGCGTCACCCCCTCCAGCCGCTGAATCTGCTGGGCCAGCAGGTGGGCCAGGGGCACCCCGCGGGTGTGAATGCCCAACAGCACCAGGCGGTTCAGGTCGCCCCCCCGCTCCACCACTTCCGAGGCCAGCCGGTTCAGCGTGCGGCGCATTTCCTCGGCAGACAAAATTTCAATCACGGTGCTGCTGGTACCCATGGGCAGCCCTCCTGACGGCGGTAAAGACCCAATATAGCTTGATCCCAGCGTCGTTACAGCAGCCTCTGGCAACAGCAGGGGCGAAGGAATCGCTGGGGCCGCGAACCGAGCTGTAGGGGCAATTGACTACCCGATCTGTCTGTATCGCAAGCAACAGTTCAGGCTTCACACCTGGGGCAGCATAGCCCTAGGATCTCTCAACATCGCCGACCGCGCCCCACCGCCACCCCATGCGCATTTTGTTGGTAGAAGACGACAGCCGCCTGGCCGAGTCGCTGGCCGAGGTTTTAGTCGCCCAGCGCTACACCGTTGACCTGGCCCGCGACGGCGAAGCAGGCTGGCAGCAGCTCACCAGCGCCACCTACGACCTGATGGTGATGGATGTCACCCTGCCCAAGCTCGACGGCATTGGCCTCTGTCGGCGGATGCGCGATCGCGGCCTCACGACTCCCGTGCTCATGCTCACCGCCCGCGACACCAGCTCCGACAAGGTGCTGGGCCTCGACGCCGGGGCCGACGCCTACATGGTCAAACCCTTTCACCTCGAAGAGCTGCTGGCCCAGGTGCGGGCACTGCTGCGCCGAGGCCAAACCTCCTTCACCCCAGTGCTGAGCTGGGGGCCGCTCACCCTCGACCCCAGCAGCTACGAAGTCAGCTACAGCCGCACCCCCATTCACCTCACGCCGAAGGAATTTGCCCTGCTAGAAGCGCTGCTGCGCTACGGGCGACGGGTGCTGAGTCGAGCTGCGATCGTCGAGCATATTTGGACCTGGCAAGAGCCCCCTAGCGAAGACACGGTCAAGACCTACATCAAAAACCTGCGCGCCAAGCTCAGAGTCGCCGGGGCCCCCAAGCATGTCATTGAAACGGTGCACGGGCTGGGGTACCGGCTGGGGGAGCTGAAGTAAAGAGCAACCTCCAGCCTTCCGCTTGGCTACGCCGTTCGCGTCTCCAGGGCACCTCCAGCAGGGGCAAGCGGCGTTCGCCCAATGCAAGATTTACAGCATTAACAAAGAAAATTAGCTTCAGAGCGTGTTTGAAAAGCAGTTTGCTGTAGCTTTAGTCACCTGCTGATCCCCCCCGCCCCCCTTAAAAAGGGGGGGTAAAGGTCCCCCTTTTTATAGACGCTTGCGGCTTCCCGCAGGGTAGGGGGATTTAGGGGGATCTCCACTTTGGCTACAAGAAATAGGACTTTTCAAACGTCCTCTTACAATTATTTACATTCGCAAATTATTCATAATTTTATTCTAGTCTTGGGCCGACTCAGTTCAGAGGTTAGTTAACAAGCAGTCGATTGTCGCTTTATACCAAATCCTGCTTGGCCACCCCCGATTTATAGGGGCATTGCACTGCAATGCCCCTACGGTTTCGCCGGTTGGGAATCGGGGTTGTGTGACTCGGACTTGGTGTTACTTGTCTGTTGTTCCCTCACCTTCTTAAAAAGGGGCGTTCCAAGTCCCCCTTGAGGGATGTTTGCAGATTCCCTCCGGGCAGAGAGATTTTGGGAGATCTTAACCTTTTACTACAGCTAAGACTTTTAACCCAACCCCTCAAACTCGGCCAAAAAAACTATCGCGAACCATGTACACAGTCTTGATCGTTGATGATGATGACAACATTCGCCTAGCTACCCAAGCCTCCATCGAGATCGTTGCCGGTTGGAGAACGTTACTCGCCGCTTCAGGCGCAGAGGGGTTAGCCCTAGCCCTGGCCCAAAAACCCGACGTCATTCTGCTAGATCTCATGATGCCTGATATGGATGGTATTACCACCTTGCGGCACCTGCGCAGCCATCCTGCCACCCAATCTATCCCGGTTATTTTATTCACCTCTGTCATTCCGCAGCCTGACCCTGAGGCATTTTCTGAGCTCTCGATTTTAGGCGTTATCTCAAAGCCTTTTGACGCAAAAAATCTGGTAGCGCAAATGCAAGCGCTCCTCAAGGAAAATCAATAAACCAAGCTTATGCCCAGAAAAAAACTGTTACATTCTTCACATTCATAGATTATTCACAGTTTCTTTCTAAGTTGAGGCCAGTCAATCAATGGTAAGTCTGATGTTGTCTCTTGGCTCTCACGGTCGTGCTAGCCCTCAGTTTGTATCTACTGCCATGATTCCGTCGCCTGACAACGAAAAAGCGATCGCGATCGCCGTTAGCTTGCTCAAGCGTAAAAGCCCCCAAACCATTCAGACACTCAAAGATTTGCTCACCTTTATCCCCAACCCTAACCATGCCAAAAATGTTTTAGAGATAGCGGTAAATCGGCTAATTTATAGCTGTCCTAAATCTGCATTTTGGCTATTTCAAAATCCTCAACTGCTAGCACCAGAGGTCAACGTTAGAGAAGTTATCATTCGAGAATTAACGCCCAAATTGCTGACCTGGGGCTACCCCAGAGAAGATTTTCACATTGCCGATGACTATCGCTTAGACGTTAACGACGACACTAGACATACCCTGTTGCTCCATCAGCCAGTGCCAGCGGATGAAGCTATATTTATGTTGCTCTGTGCGCTACTGTCTGAGCGCGATCGCATAAATTTTTAGCCGACAACATTGACAAATCGCCCCCATTTTTAAAAACGGAGAAATTGCCATCATGGTAGCAGCAAAGCAATCTCGCCATTTATCTCTCTTAAGCACCCATGTTCATCAGTCGCCTGTAGCCTTACCTATCGCCCAATCCGCATCGCCCCAGGAAGAATTATGCCTAGCCCTGCAACAACTGCACGTCACTCAAAAGGCTCTAGATCTAGCCAAGCAAAAGTTAGCGATCGCCAGTCAAAGGCTAAAACAAGAACAGCAGCAGCTACAGTCAGCCCAAGAGAAAATCGCTGAGCAAACTACTGTATTAAGTCAACTAGAACATCAGTTTGAACGCGATCAGCGCCTAGAGAGGGTAGGTGCTTTAGCCAGCGGCGTGGTCCATGACCTCAACAATGTTTTTGCTCCCATCCTGACCATTGCTCAGGTGTTGCGTTTGAAACAGCCGGCGCTAGATGCGCGATCGCAGGAAATGCTGAAAATTTTAGAAGATAGCGCCCGCCGTGGCAGCGACATGGTCAAACAGATTTTGATCTCGACGCAAACCTCCGAGCGCAAGCGCAGTCTTGTGCAAATTTCGCCCCTCTTGCAGGACCTCATCACCCTGCTCCGCCATACGTTTCCAGCCTCGATCGGTCTTCGCCCAAATATTGCTGACCCAGCGCTTGGGCCGGTGTTGGCCAACTCGACCGATTTACACCAGATTTTGATGAATTTGTGCGTCAACGCCCGCGACGCCATGCCGACCGGAGGAACCCTGACGATATCTGCCGAAAATTGCACCGTGGATGAGGCCGTGGCGCAGCAAACCCCAGACGCCCACGTCGGCGACTATGTCGTCGTCACCATTGCCGACACCGGCATTGGCATTGCCCCAGACCTGCGCGATCGCATCTTTGAGCCGTTTTTTACCACCAAACCTGCCGATCAGGGTACCGGGCTGGGGCTGGCCACCGTACTGAATATCGTTCAGTCCTACGGCGGGTTTATCCAGATCGCCAGTGAGCTGGGCCAAGGTACTGAGGTGAAAGTCTACCTGCCCTGCGTCGCCGCCACCGAGCCTAGGGGCAGTGAGCCCGATGCCAATCCTTAGCCTGCTGCTGTATCGCCTCTAGCTCCTGGCTATCCATGCGGTCCAGGTTTTTGAGAATAAAGCTCATGCGGCCCTGGGTTTGCAGCTGGTCGCGGTGGCGGTGCAAAAAATCCCAGTAAAAAAAGTTGAACGGACAGGCATCTGCGCCGGTGCGCGCCTTAGGGTTGTAGCGGCAGCCCTTGCAGTAGTCGCTCATCTTGTTCACGTAGTTGGCCGACGAGGCGTAGGGCTTGGAGGCCAGCCGCCCGCCATCGGCAAACAGGCCCATGCCAATCACGTTGGTCTGCATCACCCAGTCGTAGGCGTCGATAAACACCGCGTGAAACCAGTTCTCCACCGCCTGGGGCGTAAACCCGGCAATCAGCGAAAAGTTGCTGAGAATCATCAGCCGCTGAATGTGGTGGGCGTAGCCGGTGCGCTGGATCTGGTCGATCACCTGGTGCAGGCAGTTCATCTCCACCTCGCCGGTCCAGAAAAACTCGGGCAGCGGCTGGTGGTGGTCAAACCAGTTGCCCTCGGCGTAGTCGGCATCAAAGTGGCTGTAGAGGCCGCGCATGTACTCGCGCCAGCCCATCACCTGGCGAATGAAGCCCTCCACGCTGTTGAGCGGCAGGTCGCGCTCCATAAAGGCGGCCTCGGCCCGCTCCACCACCTCCAGCGGGTGCAGCAGGCCCAGGTTGAGGTAGGGCGACAGCAGCGCGTGCCACATGGTGTCTTCCCCCGTCACCATGGCGTCTTGGTAGGGGCCAAAGGTCTCCAGCCGCTCGGCGATAAACACCTCTAGCACGTCTAGCGCCTGGTCGCGGGTGACCGCCCAATGAAAGGGCCTTGCCTGGCCAAAGGTGGGAATGGTTAACCCCTCCACCTTGTCGATCACCGCCTGGGTGGTGGCGTCGGGCTCAAACCAGCGGGGGGTGGGGGTGTTGAGCTTGCCCTTGGGGGGCTTGCGGTTGTCTTTGTCGAAGTTCCACTGGCCGCCGATGGGGTCTTTGCCCTCCATCAGCACGGCGGAGCGCTTGCGCCCTTCGCGGTAAAAGCTCTCCATCAGCAAACCCTTACGCTGGTCGGCCCAGGCGCTAAAGTCGGCGGCGCTCCAGAGAAAGAGGTTGTTGTCGAGAAGGGTGAGTGGGCAGGGCAGATCGAGCCCCCGGAGCCAGGCGGTGAAGGGATGATCGACCGGGTCCATCAGCCGCAGCTCGGTGATGCTTTCCGCCTCAATCCATTCCCGCAGGGCGGCTTCGGTGTTGTCGCTAATGGCGTAG
>DATIVG010000392.1:0-5047 GCA_035466075.1 Nodosilinea sp.
CCCCCCTAACTTCCCCACCCTCCCCATCTCCAAAAACTTAAAATTTCTCCTCTGGAGACGCTTCGCGAACAAAACTGAAAACCCTCTCCCATCCCCCCCCTCCCCATGTCCCTCTCCCCCCTCCCCCTCGCCCCCGACCAAATTCTCTACGAACAGGTGGCCGACCGCCTGCAAAAGCTGATCACCGACGGCACCCTCAAGCCGGGCGATCGCCTGCCCTCGGTGCGCAAGCTGCGATCGCAGCTCTCGGTTAGCACCTCCACCGTGATGGAGGCCTACCGCCTGCTGGAAGACCGGGGGCTAATTGTGGTGCGGCCCCAGTCGGGCTACTACGTCAAGCAGGGGACGCTGCAACTGCCCCAGGAGCCCGCCCCCACCGCGCCGCCACGCCAGGCCACCGATATTGATATCTCCCTGGCCTTTGAGGTGATCAGCCTGATGCGCGATCCGGCGCTGATTCAGCTGGGGGCGGCGCTACCGGCCCTTGAGCACCTGCCCCTGGCCCAGCTCAACCGGCTGATGGGCAAGGTGTTGCGCGACCACACCCACCTGGCCCACGCCTACGGCACGCCGCTGGGGGTGCCAGAGCTGCGGGCCGAGGTGGCCAAGCGCATGCTCGACGCGGGCTGCTCGGTCCACCCCGACCAGCTGGTGATCACCAACGGGGCCAACGAGGCGATTTACTTTTGCCTGCAAGCCCTCACCCGGCCCGGCGACACCGTGGCCATCGAGTCGCCCACCTACTTTGCCATGCTAGAGGCGCTGAAATGTCTGGGGCTCAAGGCGCTCACCCTGCCCACCCACCCCCGCGACGGCCTCAGCCTGCCCCACCTCGAAGAGGCGCTGCAAACCGGCCAGGTCAAGGCGGTGCTGCTGGTGTCTAACTTCAGCAACCCCCTGGGCAGCTGCATGGATGACGCCAAGAAAAAACGCCTGGTGGAGCTGCTCAACCGCTACGACACCCCCCTGATCGAAGACGATGTCTACGGCGATCTCTGCTTTACCGGGTCGCGGCCCAAGGCGATCAAAGCCTTTGACACCGAAGACCGGGTGCTCTACTGCGCCTCGGTGAGCAAAACCCTGTCGCCGGGGCTGCGGGTGGGCTGGGGGGCCGGGGGCCGCTACCACAACGCCATCGCCCACCTGAAGGCGATTTTGAACCAAAACACCGCCATGGCTTCCCAGCTGGCCGTGGCGGCCTTTTTGGCCAACGGCGGCTACGACCGCCACCTGCGCCAGCTGCGCCGCGCCTACCACGAGCAAATGCTGCGCATGCAGCAGGCGGTGCTCGATTACTTTCCGGCTGAAACCTGCATGACTCGACCCACCGGCGGCCACGTGCTGTGGCTGGAGATGCCCGAAGGCTTCAACTCGCTGCGGCTCTATAAAGAAGCTCTGGCCCAGGGAATTGCGATCGCACCCGGCGTCATGTTCTCGGCCTCGGGCCAGTGCTACGGCAACTGCTTTCGGCTCAACACCGCCGTGCCCTGGTCAGATACCGTCGAGCAGGCCATGCAAACCCTCGGCAAACTGGCCAAAACCCAGCTGGCCGAAAACTTTTTGCGAGAGGGCTAAACCCCAGCTCCAGCCCCCTTAGCCCCAGTCGCGTAGACCACCCCAAAACCCTCAAAACGTTCACACGTTCACACGTTCTAACGTTCCAACGTCCAGACGAAATACCCCGCACGCCAGCCAGCCAAAGTCACCGAGCCCCCTCCCATGCCTGGAGAAACCAACCTCAGCCAACTGCTCACAACCATGCGGCCCCTCCGGCAGCCCGAGGAGTACGTGTTTTGCTGCCTACCCCCCCAGGCCAATTGCCCGCCCGACCTCACCCCCGTGGGGCAATTTAGAGAAGCCGAAGGGCTCACCCTGATGCTGCCCCGCCCCCAGGCCGATGGGGCGGGCCTGCCCTACACCGCCGTCTTTGCCATGATTACCCTGACGGTGCATTCCAGCCTGGAGGCGGTGGGGTTTTTAGCTGCGATCGCAGCTCAGCTTGCCCGCCACGGCATTAGCGTCAACCCGGTGTCGGCGGTCTACCACGACCATTTATTTGTGCCCGTGGCCCAGGCCGAGCGAGCCCTGGCTCTGCTCCAGGAGCTGGCGGCCCAAACCAGCGCCCCGGAGCAAGGCTAACGGCCACCTCTAGCACCCAGCCATTGGCCTAGCCCTCGCTGAGGTCGGCCTCCACCACCTGGGTGGCAAAGCTCTCGTAGGCCGCCCCCATCTGTTTGGCCATGGTGTCGGGAAACAGGTGAAACCGACCCTCTTGCAGAGCCGCCACAATGCCGTCGCCCACCAGGGAGGGCGGTTCAGCCACCGCCGCCATGCCCGCATCCTGGGCCATGTCGGTGGCAATTGGGCCGGGGTGCACGCTGAGCACCGCCGTACCCTGGTGGGCCAGGGTTTCCCGCAGCGCCTGGGTGATGGAATAGGCCGCCGCCTTGGAGGCCGCATAGGTGGCAAAATCGGCAAAGCTCTTCAGCGACACCACCGAGTTGAGCTGCACAAACGCGCCGCCGCCGTTGGCCTTGAGCACCGGGGCAAAGGCCTGGGCCACCCGCAGGAGCCCGTAGACATTCATCTCAATCTCAAACTGAAGCGCCGCAATGGCGTCGGCGGCCAGGGGGCTGGCCTTGCGCAGTACCCCCGCGTTGTTGACCACCAGGGCCGCATCGGCAGCGGTGTGGGCCGCCTGCTCAATGGTGCCGGGGTCGGCCAGGTCAAAGGCGACCGGCACCACCCGATCGCCGTAGGCCGCCACCAGCGGCTCCGCCGACTCCAGCTGGCGCACGGCGGCATAGACCTTGACCGCCCCGTGGGCCAGCAGAGATTCCACAATGGCCTTGCCAATGCCCCGGTTGGCACCGGTGACCAGCGCTACTTTACCCTGTACGTCGAAACCCATGGATGGACTCCAAAATGAAAAGACCAGCAAGACAGAACCGAACTCTAGACAACCCTAAACCCCAACGCTGAAACGCCCCTGAAGAAGCTTAAACGGCGCTGAGAAAGCTGGGCATTGCCGAATTTTGGTGACAGGCTCGCCGGTCTTTTGTAGCTGTAGCCAGTCTGGTTAGGACATTTCCGCTAAAACGTTCGCAGGTTCGAAGGTTTATCTAGCTTGTGGCTGTCCTAACCCAGGTGACTATGGCTATACCGCTGGGCCGCTACACGCCGCTGGCGGAGGGGCGCTGCCGCTCTTGCTGAATCAGCAGGTAGCCCAGGGCCAGCCAAAAAATCAGCAGGCCGCCGGTGATGGCCAGCATGGGCACCAGCCCCAGGCGAGCGATCAGCGCCGGGGCGGCGGCGGTAAACAGACCCCCGCCCACGATGGGCTCAAAAAACAGCTGCTTGTAGGCAAAGCCCTCAAAGGCACCGGTGCTGTTGTCGGGGTCCACCATGCGCAGCAGCAAAATGCCGGTGGCGGTGACGCCCATGGACTGGCCCATGTCGCCAATGCCCTTCTCAAACCAGTAGCTGGGGAAAATGCGCGGGGCCCACCACAGGAAGATCAGCACGTTCCACAAGATGCCGGCGATGCTGAGAATGAGGAAGACCCCCAGGTTGCCGCCAATCACGCGCAGGGAGATGGTTGCGATCGCAGATATCACCACCACATCCAGCGCCACCCCGGCGATATTTTGCACCATCGGGCGAATCACCAGCGCCCCCAGCCCCAGCCGGTTGAGCATCGACTGGGTGATGATGCCGCCAATCAGCGCCACCGGAAACAGCGGCACATACTGAAACACCGCAAAGCCGCCCTCGCCGCCCCAGGTGGCCGCCTCCACCCACTTCAGGGCTTCGAGAATCAGCCAGCCAATGGCGATGGCCAGACCGACAATGGCAAAGTTGATCGACAAAGGATCGACCAGCAGGTTGCGCAGCAGCCGCGCCCGCTCCTGGCGCAGCTCGGGGGTCTCCGACACCACGTTGAGGTCGGGAATCTCCTCTGGCTCGATCACCCGGCGGTTGACGGTCTCCACATGGCCCTGGCGGCGGCCCCAGTCGCACAGGGCGGTGCCGCAGATAATGCCCGACACAATGCCCACCGTGGCCAGGCCAATGGCCAGGTCGGCCCCGTCGGTAAAGCCCAGGTCAACCAGGGTGTCGGCCATGCCCCCGGCGGTGCCGTGGCCCCCCTCAAAGCCAATCTCAATCAGGGCGGCGGCAATCGGGTTGACGTTAAACAGCGGAATCAAAATCAGCAGGGTGGCCAGACAGCCCACCACGTACTGCCCCCAGGCCAGGGTTTGGCCAAATACCACCTGGGGCGCAGCCTTGCGCCAGATCTCCCGCGGCGGCGGAATGGTCTCCCCCAAAAACAGGGCCGCAAACACTACGTTGATAAACACCCCCGGGGCCTGGGCCCACACCGCGCGAATGTCTTCGGCAAACAGACCCCCCGCCAGCAGCGACTCGGGGCCAAAGATGGGCGCTGCGATCGCACCCAGCACCTCGGGGCCCAGCAGCAGCGCCAGCGCCCCCGCCACGATCGAGGCGGGCAGGTACAGTCGCTGAAACCAAGCAATCCGCTGCTTCAGATAGCGGCCCAGCAGCAGCAGCAGCGCCAGTAATACAAAGGCAAATAAAACAGTGCGTAAGTTAAACACGGCATTTCTCCGCAGGTAGGTGCCAGGTTGGGGCGTCGGCCCCCGCACTGCTATACAGCCATTGATTCCATCAGCTTGCAGTAACCCTCGGCACATGCACTAAATTATCTATAGGGAGAATATGCCAGGTTCAGCTCGAGCGCGGTGGAAAAACCATCGATTAGACTCCGCCTCCAGACTTGACGTTGGTATATCTGCGAGCAATCAGCTCCCAGACCGAACCGTCGGGGTCTAAGCCCCGATAGCATCGGTTTTCTCCGTCGTTCCCCTATTTCGAGGTATCTCCGTGGCCAGTAAAGATCAAATCAAGCAGCACATCGCCCTCACCAGCAAAATCAACTTCGCCGGCGTCACCCCCGCCAAGAGCGAAGACCCCCGCAAAGCCAAGATCATGCAGCACGTCAAAAAGAGCCTAGGCTAGGCGTTTA
>DATIVG010000393.1:0-7531 GCA_035466075.1 Nodosilinea sp.
CCAGGCCATTCGCGATTTTAAGCGAGCCAACGATGTGCTGGTGGTCACGGGGTCGGCCAAAAGGCCCATTCGCTCAGACTCCATGATCTGGCGGGTGTCGGTGTCTAGCCAGCGCCCAACGGCCCAGGAGGCTTACCAAGATTTAAAGCGCCAGACCGATCGCCTAGGGGCCTACTTTAAAGCCAAGCAGGTACCCGAAGCGGCGATTACGCCAGGGGCGATCGAATCCTACGCCATTCCAGCGGTGGATGCCAACGGTCGCGATACCGGCCAAATTGCGGCCTATCGGTTGACCCAGCGGTTTGAGGTGCGCGCCGAGGATGTCGACCGCTACACCCAACTGGCCCAGCAGTCGGCGGAGTTGCTCAATGAGAATATCAATATCGTGTCTGAGCCGCCCCAGTACCTCTACACGCAGCTGGGCCAGACGCGCATTGAAATGGTGGCCGAGGCCACGAAGGATGCTAAGGCCAGGGCAGAGGCGATCGCCGACAGCACCGGAGCCAGGGTGGGCGGGGTGCGCAGCGCCAATACGGGGGTGTTTCAAATTACCTCGCGCAACTCCACCGATGTCAGCGACTACGGCGTCTACGACACTAGCTCCATCGACAAAGATATCACCGCCGTTGTGTCGGTCACCTTTAGCCTGGAATGAGAGGATAGTGGGGCGATCGCCAGTAGGGAATGCACCTTGACCGAGAGCATCCCATCTTCCTCAAAGTGAATCCCAAGCATCGGCCAAGGCAGAAGTCTCACCTCACAGCAAGGGTGATCACAGCAGATCAGTAGAACGATTTAATGCCTACATGGGAGCGGCATAGGGTTTGGCCAAAACAGCGTCTTTGCTGACTCGATGGGTAGCGGCCTGTTGATCCCAGTTTTGCCGCGCCATATTGATAAAGAGCCACCGCCACAGGCTAAAAGGCATAAAGGGAATCGGAGTTTTTGCCATGAGCCGATTGGCTTCGGCGGGAATTGGTTTTCCCTCAGCGAGGGCTGCACTCGCTAGGTCTAAGGCTCGGATGACATGCTGCACCGGGGGGCGACCACTGCGCTGAGTACCCGTCAGCGGTAAACCACTCGACAGAGCTTCCCCTGCCCCCAGGGCTAGGCCCCCGGCCCAAATCATCCCTGTGTCAATCGCGAAATGCTGACAAATTGCGAGGGCGATCGCATTGTGATCAGCTTCAGGAAATCCATTGTTAGCAATCGCACAGAGTCGCCTTGGTCTACGCTGAGGTTGAGCAGAAAAATGGGCTGCTATAACCTCTAGCGCCTTCATCATCAGAAAGGGGAGCGAGTCGATATATAGCGGAAAAGCCATTATTAAAAGGTCGGCCCGCTCGACAGATTCCAGAAAATCAGCTTGCCCCTCGCCTCTGAAAAGATTTCCCCTCAGCGTCAGGGCCTCAGTCTCCCAACCCTGTTGATTTAGCTGGTCTAAAACGTATCCACCCAGCACACTGGAGGTGCTGGGTGACTTGACTTTTGGGCTGCCCACCACCAGCAATGCTCGGTTGGGTCGGGCCTGATCTGACGACGTATCAGCCCAATTGTTTCCTGAGATGGGCATCAGTGAGGTAAAAGATTTGCCCACCGGAACAGCATCATTTCTGACCAACACATTTTGAAATTGCTGACGCAAGTGTTCAGGGCTATCGGTGCTGATCACCACTTCTGCGGCATGGGTTGGAGCATGAAGGTTAATTGCGTTGCGACCTACCAATGTCTTGAATAAATGGGCTTCCTCAGGGTTTGGCTGCCGTTGAATGCCGATGCCCACCAAGCGGGGATAGTGGGAGTAGCGGGGTAGGTGATGGGTTTCTCCGTAGAATAATCCAAAATAGGGAAGCACCAACGGCAGCCAGCGATCCTGGATTTTTTTGATCTCTGATGAGTATCCGCCAAAGGTCACAGGGGCGAGCAGGATGGTCGTATCACTTTGGACAACGGCCTGGGCGATTTCTAGGCCAATATCAGGTTCTAAACAGATTCCCGGTGTTTTAAGCCAGCAGCCAAAGCAGCCCACGCAAGTACCCATCCTTATATCTCGCAAGGTATAGCTTTGAAGCGCTGCCCCGATGCTGTTTATCTCTTCAATGAGGAGATCGAGCCCAGGAGCCAGATCTTGATCCAGCGTTCCTAGCCCATTTAAGAGCACGATCGATTGACTCACCATCTGCAATACCCTCCCATCGGTTTTTGTTCGGTGTTGCTAGCTATTGCCCGCAGATGCTTAGGTGATTCGAGAATATAGTTGGCCAATGGGTATAGGAAAGTCTGGTTAAGACTCTCCGTTGCCAAGCATGGATAATTTTGCACTCTCTGGAAGGCTGATATAAATTGTTTCTAAATTGACCACGCGTTCTTCTAAGGCCTTTACCGTTTTGACCAGGTGTAATGCTTCTGACTGGCGCTGATCGGGGGCGAGCCAAACTGCCACCGTTCCGCCCCCGGCGCCGAGAATGACGAGTAGAGGTAAGATAATTCCGCTGTTGGTAATTGCAACTAGGGGAACACACACGCCCAGCATCCCAATGGCGCAGCCCCAGATGGCAGACGTAGCCCGAACTTTTGGATTGCGTTCCGTAGTGTGAGCCATGCCGTTGCCTCCCTAGGATGGTGCACAATCGAACAGCTGAGGTGGGCGATCGCCTCTGAGCTATGGCTTCACCATTTAGTCTGACAGCCAAAGATGAGGAATGCGTGAGGATAGGAAAAGGCCGTAGCGAGGGAAATCTGGCCCTCCCACCCGCAGGGTTTGCCCCCTATAGTTGCAAAAAACGAAGCCAGGGCGGCGCCAACGTCGTCGAGGGCAAACCGGCAGCCTAGGGATTTTTATGGAATTGGCCCTGGTTGTGAGGGGGCGAGACCATCTGTCTGGATGGCGCAAAGGGTAGCAATCACACAGGTCTAGGTCATAAAACTCAGCAGCGTATCCCAGAGCCCGGCGTTGGTTTCAGCCGCTTTGAGAATGTCATCCCACAGCTGGGGCGGGGCCTGAATCAGGGGATCGTGGGCGATGATGGTGGGCCAGTCGAGATTCAGAGGGTCGGCCCCGGCGATGCCCGCCGCCTGCATCGCCGTCAAAAATTCCTCTGCGATGATGCCGTAGCCAATGGTTGTGGGGTGAACATGGTCGAGGCTAAACAAGCCCCCTTGCAGCCGGGTGGCATTGCGGGTACCAAACCGCAGCGTGCTGGGCACCGGGGTCAGTTTCAGCAGCGGATGGTCGGGGAGACCTTTGCGGCGGTAGTACTCAATCAGGGGCAGCCCTGGGGCATCGGTGCTGTTGTTGCGCTTGACCGCAAGGGTGTCTAAAGTCGCCCCGGTATCGACGATCGCCCACTGGCTGCCCTGGTGGCCCACAATCTCGCGAATGGCCCCATTAAAGGCGTCAATGCGCTGGTCAATGGCGATCACCTGGGCCTTGGTCAGATGGCGATGCTGGGGTGGGTCACCCATATTTTGGGCGGTGGCATAAAACGAGCCGTAGTAGTCAAAGTAGGTGCCGTCGAAGTCTCCCAGCCCCCGAGTAATGGGTGGAATAGTGACGTGGGGCACGGTGCCTACAAAGACTTTAGTGGTGGGCAAAATGATTGGGGCGATCGCCGCCACCAGGGCCGCAAAATCGCGCTTAAACAGGCTGAGGTTGGTCAGGTTCCAGTTGCGGCGGGTCACTGGGTCGTTGATCTGCCCGGCTTGCTCTAGCCGCTGCACATCGGCATCGGTCATATCCTTCAGCTCTAGATCGAGCACCGTACCCAAACAGTCGTTGGCCCCCAGCCAGAGAATCAGCGCATCGAGTTGCCCCTCTTTTTGCACAATGGCCTTGAGGTTATCGACCTGAGTCCAGGTGGCCTTGGCGGCATTAAAATTGGGGTTGAGCACCTGCTTGGCGGTGCGGTACATGGGAGCCGAGGGCAGGCCGAAAAAGTCGTCTTCGATCCACCCTTCTTCGCGGTTGATGGTTTTGTCGCAGTAGGCCGAGCTAATGGTAAAACTGTCGACAACTTTAAAGCCCCACACGGCCAGATTGTGGTAGCTGCCGCCAAAGGAGGCGGGCCGAGACCCGACCCCCCGCTCGTAGAGATCTTCAACGCCATCGACATACTGGTTCAGCAGGGTCGGAAACCGCACCACCCACTCCCAGGGGTCAATCTCATTGCCGAGCGATCGCTCCATTGAGCGCAGCAGTGCTTCAATATTGAGCGGCAACCCGCTGCCTGCAAAAGAGGGAATGGGAAACTCCGTGGGCACCCTCAGGCCCAGGGTTTTAGCAATCAGCGTGGGAAAGGCCAAATCTGTGCGCGAAATCGCTCCGCTTTGAAAGCCCTGGGTTAGGCTGTCGCCAATGGCAACGAGTTTAGCCATAGGATTGAGGCTCCTTAAACGCTCAGTTTTTCTTGCAGCTTAGTGCCAGCGCCTGGTTTTTGGAGGCTAAATTGCCAGCATCCACGGCCAAAAGGATCGTCAGCACCACCGAAATTTCGTTGGGCAAGATCGCCATGGTCAGGGCCAATCCCGCCCGTACCCCATGCAGCTAGTCGCCTTGGAGTGAGATCACCAGTTACGCAACTTCGCTTCCTAACCCCCAATTCAGCAGAGCAAGCGGTTGTTTGCCCTGCTGAATCGGGGATATACAGATAGGATTTGGTATCAGTTAAAATCGCACCCATCCGTCCGGTCAGCAGCAGCCCCGTGAGGGCGCCAAACAGCAGTTTTTCCAGCGGGGATGGCGGGTACGGTGGGTGGTCATGGGCTGGTTGCCTGACACAAGTCCCGAAAGCCTTGAAAATAGGTTGTCTTAGGGCTGAAGCCCATAGTCCCTAGTACCGAATGGCAGAAAAATGCCTACCATTCAGGGATAGGACATAAGAGGATACCCGCATGCCCCGATTGGCTGCGGCTCCCATCACATTAACGGCATCAGAGCAGATAGAACTCGAAACGTTAGCTCGACGCCCCAGCACGGCTCAGCAGATAGCGCTGCGAGCGCGGATTATCCTGCGAGCGAACCAGGGGGAAAGCCACGGCCAAATCTCGCGGGAATTGGGCATCAGCAAAGACATGAGCCGGCTGTGGCGGACTCGTTGGCTCGAAGTCAGTGCCCGAGGCATTCCCGTGATTGAGCGACTGCGGGACGCGCCTCGCCCCGGAGCACCCGCCACCTTTAGCTTGGAGCAAATCACGCAACTCTACGCTCTAGCCTGTGCGCCGCCAGAGCAATATGGTCGCCCCATCAGTCATTGGACGCCTCGAGAACTGGCCGATGAGATGCTCAAGCAGGGCATTGTTGAGCAGATTAGTGAACGCCATGTGGGGCGATTGCTCGCCGAAGCCGAGTTGAAGCCGCACCAGAGCCGCTACTGGCTCCATCCCCCCCGACAGTGAGTTTGCCACCAAAGTCACCGACCTCTGCGCGGTCTACGAGCAGGCCATTGAGCGGGCCGAACAGGGCGAGGTGACCATTAGCCTAGACGAAATGACCGGTATTCAAGCCCTAGAGCGTGCCATGCCGAATCTGCCGATGAAGCCCGGGCGACCCGAGAAAGCAGAGTTCGAGTACATTCGCCATGGCACCCAAAGTTTGATTGCCTCCTTCAATGTGGCCACTGGACAACTCGACCAGGCCACTGTGGGTGACACCCGTACCGAAGCGGATTTGGCGGCTCACCTGAGCGCGTTGATGACCCAGCATGCCAACGCCGCCAAACTCCATCTGGTGATGGACTGTCTCAATACCCATCAGTCTGAGACCGTCGTACGCCTGGTGGCCGCCCTGGAGCCAGAGCCTATCGAGTTGGGACAGAAGGGCAAATCCGGCATCTTGCAGTCGATGGCAACACCCACAGCCTTTCTGCGCAATCCAGACCATCACCTCGTGGTGCACTTCACCCCCAAGCATTGCTCCTGGCTTAATCAGATTGAAATCTGGTTCAGCATCCTGGTGCGCAAGGTGCTGCGCCGAGGCAACTTTACCAGCCAAGCTGACCTCAAAGTCAAGATCCTCGGCTTTATCGAGTACTTCAACCGCACCATCGCTAAGCCCTTCAAATGGACCTACACCGGCAAACCGCTGATCTCTTGAATGCTGGCTTTATTTATGAAGTCGAGTACTAGGGGGTTTGCCAAAGTCCTGTAACGCTTGTCTGAAAGCTATTTTCGAGATTCCTAGTTGTTCCTGGGGAATCTCTGAGTCTTCAGAGTAAAGCCATAAGGAGTAGGTTCGCCAAACTAAGGCCTAAAACCTTCTCCCTGCAAGGATTACGCGCTGCGGAGTTGCATCAGCCCTCCCAGCTCTGGGTGGGTTGAGAGCGAATCCGGTAGATGCTTTGACAGGCAGGGTGCCACCCCTGGGCCTGTGGTTGCATCAGCCTTCTCAGCAAGGGTGCACCGCAGTCTTTTAGGTCTTAAGTCAAGACTATCCAGACAGCGGAGGGTTGAAAGGAGCGCCTGCCTTACAGCAAAGAGGGCTACGCCAACTCGTTCATAATTTTGGTGGGTGATAAGCTGAGTTATCTACTACCAAAAGATGGATCCAAATTTGGATTAGATCCATCTTCAAGGGCGATTAGCAACATCGAACTTGCGAAGCGCAGTTCTGTCTATCTCGACAGTGAATTTCTGCCAAAACGACACGATTGTGCGAAAAACGACATCAATCTGCGAATCGCGACATTTAACGGGCGAACGTACATTGCCGATGGCTGAAACCTATGGGCGATACTGGACTCGAACCAGTGACATCCTGCTTGTAAGGCAGGCGCTCTACCAACTGAGCTAATCGCCCGTGCTGCATTCGCAGCTTTCTATAGTAGCAGAGGGTGGGGGCATTTCAGGCTTATTTCTGAAACTTGAGTGAATGGGTGGGGTCACCCCGTATGGACTAGAACTGGACTACCGCGCTAGCCCTTGGGATGATTCGGTGTAGATGAATTGTTAGAAGACTTCTTGGCTTTAGTCAAACAGGCGTAGTGCTTTGGCAAGGTCAGGGTTTTGGTTTGCGTTCTGCTCTAGCGGCCTTGAGCTCTCGGCTCTTTAACTCGGCTGCTTGATAGGCATTCACGTAGTCTTTCCCGCCTAGCATCACGTCGCCGTAATACTCGTAGGGCGGAGCACCGTAGATTGGCAGCGGAGGATCGTCTGGGTAATCTTCGCGAGCCTCTTCAATAGAGGCTTTTAATGCCTTGATGCTGAGACTTTGGGCGGGAAAGTAGTAGATTTCTTGCCGGGCCTTATTGATGTGCGGCAGCGTCGGGTCGATAATGTCTTCACCTAGTTCAATCCAGGCGTGTTCGATAGGCTCGTAGTGCCCGTTGTTCAAAACCACGAACCCTTGGACGTAGGTTGCTCCGGTCAGTGTCAGCACGGCTCGATGGGTGTTGTCAAAGGGAGCGCCTGCTTTGCTTTTGATTTGTTCAAAAATTTCGAGGGAGAGGGGTTCATTCAGGGTTGGGGGCATTGGGCGTGAATTTTAGAGTCGCTACTGCCGATCGTAAGCATCTGCGCTGCGTATGTCTATTGCCGC
>DATIVG010000394.1:0-11010 GCA_035466075.1 Nodosilinea sp.
AACCCGGCGCTGGGGGCCTATGTGACGGTGATGGCTGACCAGGCCAGGGCCGATGCCAAGGCTAAAACCGAGCATTTGGCCAGCAACCCGGAGGACTTGCCGCCGCTGTTTGGGGTGACGGTGTCGGTCAAGGATCTCAACCCGGTGGCGGGGGTGGCCTGCGCCTACGGCATCAAGGCGGCCTGCGATCGCATCTCCCCCCAGGACGACTACATCGTCGGCAAGCTGCGCCAGGCGGGGATGATTATTTTGGGCAAAACCGCCACCTCCCAGCTGGGGTCGCTGCCCTACACCGAGCCGCCCGGCTTTCCCCCCGCCCGCAACCCGTGGAATTTAGACTACACGCCGGGGGGCTCCAGCGGCGGCGCGGCAGCGGCCCTGGCAGCGGGGCTGTGCGCCATCTCCCAGGGGTCAGACGGGGGCGGGTCGCTGCGGGGGCCCGCCTTTTGCTGCGGGCTGGTGGGCCTGAAGGCCGCCCGCGGCCGGATTAGCTTTGCGCCGGTGGGAGAGCGGCTCAACGGGCTGGCGGTCAACGGCCCCCTGGGCCGCACCGTGGCCGACACGGCGGCGCTTTTAGATGTGCTCAGCGGCTACGAGGTCGGCGACCCCTACTGGCTGCCCGAGCCCAATCCGTCGTTTTTGGCGGGGCTAGCGGCACCGCCAAAGCCCCTGCGCATCGGCTACGTCACCCGCCTGGAACCGGCTGGGGAGGTGCATTCGGTCTGCCGCCAGGCCATTTACGAGACTGTGCAGCAGGTCGAAGCCCTGGGCCACAGCGCCGAAGAAGTCACCCTGCCCAGCCTGGCCGACCTGATCGACCCCTTTGTGGTGGTGTGGGAGTCGGTGATCACCGAGGTCGGCGTGCCCTGGGTGGTGCTCGAAAAAATGAACCGCTGGCTCTACTGGCGGGCCTGGCGGATCAACAGCGGTGCCTACCTGCGGGCCGTGGCCCAGCTGCATCAGGTGGCGCGCCAAATCGTGCAGTTTTGCCAGCCCTACGACGCGCTGATTTTACCGGTCTACATGCACCCGGCCATCAAGGTGGGCGCATGGAAGCACCTGCGATCGCACCACATTCTCAACAACGTCATCAACTGGGTCGCCCCCTGCCCGCCCTTCAACGCCAGCGGCCAGCCCGCCCTGGCCATCCCGCGGGGGTTTGACCCCAACGGCGTGCCCACCGGGGTGCAGCTGGTGGGCCGCCCCGCCGACGAAGCCACCCTGCTCGCCCTGGCATCCCAGCTAGAGCAGGCCAACCCCTGGAGCCACCAGCGGCCTAGCTTCGCCGTCTAGCGTCTTACCTTTGGGCGCCCTATTTCATGGCGCCCTAGTTTCTGGCCCCCTAGTTTCTGGCCCTCTGTTTCATGGTCCCTACTTCAGGGGCCACCAGGACACCTTGTCGCGGGTGGCGCCGTAGACTTCCTTGAGCTCTTCCGGGTCCACAATGTGCACCTGGTCAACGGCGTGGTCGCCCGACTTGCTGGCCCGCAGGTAGCCCGCCCCCGCCATGCCCTTGAGCACCTGCTCGACGGTGCGGTGGTTGAGCTGGCAGGCCCTGGCGATCAGATCGATGGGCAGGTCAAAGCGGTAGCCGCCGTCCGGGCCAGGCTGACTGCCCAGGCTGCGCTCCTGGTAGACCAGCGCCCGCAGCAGAGAGGCCACCGCCTGGGGCGGGTAGGTGCTGCAGTTGAGCAGGTGGTACTGAAACTTTTCGCGCAGCTCCAGCAGCCGGTCGTAGCGTTGCTGAAACAGCGAATTTTCTTCGTAAAGGGTTTTAACGGCCACCAACGGCACTTTGACAACGTCAGTGGTTTTGTAGGCCTCGACCAGGCTGGGAAACCCCTGGGCCAGGGTGCCAAACCCCACCGGCAGGCTGCGGGTGCCAAAACAGCCCTGGGGGTAGGTCATGGCGATCACCCGATCGAGGGGGGTGCTGCGCATAATCACCGGGCCGCCGTCGATCACCACGTAGAGATAGTCTAGCCAGGAGTCAGGCCGAAATGCTGTGTAAATGGGGCGATTGGAATAGAGCTTCTCCACCACCAGGGGAGCGGCGCTCAGGTGGGGCCGCAGGCTATCGAGGGGGAGATCTTTGAACAAAAAGCTGCCCTCGACCAGCAGGGCCAGAGGGTCGGAGATCAGCTTTTGTCCACTGGGCCGGGTCATAGGTCTTGCAGAAATGGCGATGGCTCTATTCTCCCCCGAAAACCCGACAACGCCCCCAAAAATCCGGCCCGATCTGACGAGGTGGGCCGAATCCATCGAGCGAATGCCCCGATCTCGCCGTCAACAGCCTTCAAAAACTCAAAAAACACTCAGTCTTTAATAAAGCCTATTCTAATTTGAAATGAATTCAACTTTGACTCTAATATCATCGAATAAATATTCGGAGCTAAATGGTTGTGAAACACGGCTCACTTCAGTTCAGAAAGCGATTGGGAGGGCTAGTGGCCCAGGGCTTGGTTCGCAAGAGTGCTCTACTGGCTGGGCTGGGGCTGATTGCCGCGTTGGTTTACCACCTCAGCCAGCAGCTGGGCCCGGTGGAGCTGGGCTGGTCGGCCTGGCCCGCCTGGCTCACCGTTGCAGTGACCATGGCCGCCTTTTTGCTCAACGCGCTCACGACATTGCCAGCGGAGGCGGTTTTTTTGGGGGCGCTGGCGGTTTTGGTGCTCAGCGGCGTGTTAGACACCCCCACGGCGCTGGCCGGGTTTAGCAACCCCGGCATGGTGACGGTTGGCGTCCTCTACGTGGTGGTGGCCGGGCTCCAGCAAACCGGTGGGCTAGACATTATTTCGCGCTCGGTGCTGGGGTTGCCCAAGGGCCAGACCCGGGCCCTGCTGCGGCTAATGCTGCCGGTGGCGGGGATGAGCGCCTTTTTAAACAACACGCCCCTGGTGGCGATGTTTATTCCGGTGGTGAGCGACTGGTGCCGCAAGCTGCGCATCAGCCCCTCCAAGCTGATGATTCCGCTCAGCTATGCGGCAATTATGGGCGGCATGTGTACGCTGATTGGCACCAGCACCAACCTGGTGGTCAACGGCCTGCTGATTGCCGAAACCGATTACCCAGGGCTAAAGCTCTTTGACCTGGCTCCGGTGGGGGTGCCCTGTGCGATCGCAGGTATTGTCATGCTGGTCTTTGCCCAACGCTGGCTGCTGCCCCAGCGCAAACCCGCCATTACCGACACCGACGACCCCCGGGAGTACACCGTCGAAATGGTGGTCGAAACCTCCAGCCCCCTGGCCGGCAAAACCGTTGAGCAGGCCGGGTTGCGGCACCTGCCGGGGCTCTACCTCACCGAAATTCAGCGGCAGGGGCGACTGCTCACCGCCATCGGCCCCCAGGAAACCCTGCAAGAGCAAGACCAGCTTGTCTTTGTCGGCATGGTCAACTCCATTGTTGACCTCAACCAGATCCGAGGGCTCAAGCCCGCCACCAACCAGGTGTTTAAACTCGACACCCCCCGCACCGAGCGCACCCTGGTGGAGGCGGTGGTGTCCAACACCTGCCCGCTGGTGGGCAGCACCATTCGCCAGGGCAAATTTCGCAGCCGCTACGGGGCGGTGGTGCTGGCGGTGGGCCGCAACGGCGAACGCCTGCCGGGCAAAATTGGCGACATTCGCCTGCGGGCTGGCGACGCCCTGCTGCTGGAGACCAACGCATCCTTTTTAGAAGAGCGGCGGGCCTCGCGAGACTTTTACCTGGTCAGCGAAATCCCCAACTCCGACCCCCTGCGCCACGATCGCGCCCCCATTGCCCTGGTGATTTTGCTGCTGATGGTGGCGCTGGCCACCCTGGGCTGGATGGACATGCTCAATGCCTCGATTTTGGCCGCCCTGCTCATGGTGGTGACCGGCTGCTGCTCGTTTCAGCAGGGGCTGCGGGCCATCGACTGGTCGGTGCTGCTGGTGGTGGCGGCGGCCCTGGGCCTGGGGCGCGCCCTGGAGATTACCGGTGCCGCCGGGGGCATCGCCGGGGGGCTGCTGAGCTTTGCCGGCAACAACCCCTGGGCTGCCCTGGCCATTGTCTACGGCGTCACCACCGTGCTCACCGAGGTGATCACCAACAACGCGGCGGCGGCGGTGGTGTTTCCCATTGCCCTGTCGCTATCTGAGAGCCTGGGGGTGAGTTTCATTCCCTTTGTGGTGTCGATTATGATTGCCGCCTCCGCCAGCTTTAGCACCCCCATCGGCTACCAGACCAACCTGATGGTCTATGGCCCCGGCGGCTACAAGTTCAGCGACTTTCTGCGGGTGGGCATTCCGTTTAACCTGGTCTTTTGGCTGCTGACGGTGCTGATTGCGCCGCGGATTTACCCCTTCTAGCACTGTATTTTTTGCCATCAAAAAGCCCAGGTAGACCCTCTACCTGGGCTTTTTAATAAATAGAAAGAAGACTGCCCCTAGGCTTTGGGGGCGGGCTCAAACTTGTGGGCGTGGTCTTGCAGCAGCGAGCTGACCTGGTTGAGCACGTTGTCGCCAGCCTTTTTCTGAATGGTCTGGCGCTCGGGGTAGAAGTCGGGCTGATCCAGGTTGCGGGAGATCGCCTGCTGCACCTGCTCGGCAATCAGGTCGGAGAGATCGCCACGGGCCGACTCGCGCTGGAAGTTAGCCCCTTCTTCGGTGGTGGCGTAGAGGGGCGGCAGGCGGTTGAGGGCGTAGGCCGCAATGTCGCCCAAATCCAGGGTTTTGTCGGAGTTCGACTCAATTTCGGCCACCCGAGAGATCGCCTCGGTGAGCACCAGCTCTTCCATGACGTTGATGAACTGCTTGCGGGGCACCGCCACCACTTCGCCGGTGAGCAGGGCGCCCATCAGGCGATCGAGGGCCATGTATTCTTCAATTGACAGCTCGGCGGCGGTGTCGCAGATGCGGCCGACCTCGGCTTCCATGGCGGGGGTGAGGTAGCCGTCTTGCAGGGCTTGCTCAACAATCTTTTCAATAGTCATTTTTGCCAAACACTCCATAAAACTGGTGGATTAATGGGCTTACCGAGATCGGGGCTTGCAATGCAGATGATGGTACGTATCCACCCGAGTTTATTGTGCCCTGATCGCTGGGGGAGACTACAGGGAGTCAGAAGGACGGTGCACGGGCAACCTGAAAACTTACGGATACTTTAAAAATCCAATGGCCTGCTTCCAAATCTGGTGCTTGCTTTGGTCGCTGGTTTCTAGGCAGATGCATTGGGGGTCTTGCCAAACGACGCGACCGGAGAGCAGATCGCCGGTGATCAGTTTGACCTCAACGGCGGTCTTGTCTCGAATCAGGGTTTGGATCTGCCGAACGCTCGGAAATCCAGTGGCAAACTCTTGGGACATGGTGGCTAGGCCAGTGAACTTATACTGGTCTTACGGTACCCTGTTTGGCCGGGTTAGGTGACAGGGGGTGGCAATTTGTTAAGGAGGGCAACCAGCGCCGGGGGGGGTGGGCGGGGCCACCGTCTTTTTTGCCTTGCCTGTTGCTGTCCCACCGGCAGGTTCTTTAGTCTGCCTATGGGGTCGATACCGCAATTTGGTCGATACCGCAATTTGGCCGATAATAGAATGCGTTCGTTTCGTCCCGATGGGTTATGGAATTCAGCAAGTACCACGGCTTGGGCAACGATTTTATTCTGGTAGACAATCGCCAGCAGCCGGAGCCGATGCTGCGTCCAGAGCAGGCGGTGCAGTGGTGCGATCGCCACTTTGGCATTGGCGCTGACGGGGTGATTTTCGCGCTGCCGGGGCAGGCGGGCACCGACTACACCATGCGCATTTACAACTCCGACGGCTCGGAGCCGGAGATGTGCGGCAACGGCATTCGCTGCCTGGCCAAGTTTCTCGAAACCCTAGAGACCGCTGACGGCCAGGCCCCCCAGGCCCCCCACACCTACCGCATTCACACCCTGGCGGGGGTGATTGCCCCCACCCTCCAGCCCGATGGCCAGGTGTCGGTGGACATGGGCCTGCCCCACCTGCTGGCGGCGGAGATTCCGACGACCCTGACGGCGGCGACAGACAAGGTGGTGGCGGTGCCGCTGACGGTGGCCGACCAGACCTGGCCGGTGACCTGCGTGAGCATGGGCAACCCCCACTGCATCACCTTTGTGGAGGATGTGGCGGCGATACCGCTGGAGGCGATTGGGCCTCAGTTTGAGCATCACCCGGCCTTTCCCCAGCGCATTAATACAGAGTTTATCGAGGTGGTGCGGCCCGACTACCTCAAAATGCGGGTCTGGGAGCGGGGGGCTGGCATTACCCTGGCCTGCGGCACGGGGGCCTGCGCGTCGCTGGTGGCGGGGGTGCTAAATGGGATGTGCGATCGCACCGCCACCGTAGAGCTACCCGGCGGGCCGCTCCACATCGAGTGGTCTGCCCACGACAACCGCATCCTGATGACTGGCCCCGCCGAGTTGGTCTTCACGGGCAACACTCAGATGTAACTCTGCTCGGCAGCTGGGCTGGAGAATCTAGCCGTTATCCTTACGGCGCACCCAGACACCGCGCAGCCCCGCCGCCGTGGCCCCATCGATATCTTCGGCCTTACTGTCGCCCAGGTGCCAGGCCTGGCTGGCGTCGCAGCGGTGCTTTTGCAGCGCTGTGGCAAAAATCAGCGGGTCAGGCTTTGCCGCCCCCGCCTCCGAGGAGAGGGTCACAGAGCTAAAAAAGTTGGCCAGGTTGAGTTCCTCTAGCACCTGGTACAGGCGCGTATCAAAGTTAGAGATAATGCCCAGGGCAATACCCCGCCGCCGCCAGCGCTCCAGGGCCGCAGGCACATCGGGGTAGATCACCCAGGGCTCCGCCGTAGCAAAATAGGAATAGAGATCGGCAAAGAAACCGTCAAAATCCACAAACCGATCCAGTACACCAGCGCTGCTAAAGGTCTGCTGGGCAATTACCCGCCACCAGCGGTACTCCTGTTCGGGCACCATCGCCAGGTCACTGCCCGGAAACGCCATTTCTGGAGCCGCCCTAAAGGCTTTGAAAAAAGCCTGATTGATCAGGGCCGGGTCGGTATCAATGCCGTGCTGCCGAGCCAGGGTTGCATAGATTTCACCCACGCTGCCCTTCACCCCAAACAGGGTGCCAACAGCATCTACAAATATGACCCGAGGTTGAGGAAGTTTCATCATTGGGAAATAAGCCACAGGAATGCGAAAGTCCTTCAGTTAGGATAAAACCTCCTGATGACATCGCAACCTTGGGTAGGGCCGTAAAAGCAACAATGGCTTGGCTTAGCTGATGGTCAAGCTATTCCCACAACCAACATCCTGAATCAATTATGTACGGTCTGTCCTGACTCCATCATCAGCTTCACGTGATCCGCCACCCGAAGAGCAAGCGCCAGAACCGTTAACGTAGGATTGGCATACCCTCCGGTTGGGAAGACAGAGCTGCTAGCAATAAACAGGTTGGCAATCCCGTGCACTTTGCAATCAGCATCCACAACCCCTTGGCTGGGGCTGTCGTGCATGCGCGTTGTCCCCATAGGGTGATGGACGGAAGGATTTCTTACATACAACTCACCGCGATCTAATTCAAAGCGCATAGTGCCTACCCCAGCGGCTTTAAACTCATCGGCAAAAATTTGAATTGCTCGCTTTGTACTGCGTTTGTCAATATCGTTGTAACGCCACTGGATGGCTATTTTAGGTGAACCAAATGCGTCACGATCATCCGACAGTTTAATGCGATTGCTAGGATCAGGAGCTTGCTCTGTAAAATGAAGAATATCAAAGCAAACAAACTTTTTAGGCTTCTTCTCTAAGGCAGACCAACCACCGTTATCTACATTGTAGGAACATAACGGCAAATGCTGATACCACCGATCAGGTATCCTTCGCCATTGCGAATAGATTAAATCATCTAAGCCACCCAAGATACTCTTAAAATTCTTTAGTGAGAGAGAAGAGATCTTTTTCTTTCTTAGCATGTGCTTGACAGTCTGAGCTGACTTAAGCGCAGCAGAGTTTGGGTGCATACCTTCTGGAAAAACCGCCCGCAAAAAGTTTGTAGCTACCCATGCCGGACGAGGAAAAATAGCTGCATTGATGTTTAAGAGCTGTTCTTGGCGCATGGTATCTTCGGTTAAGACTGGCTTAGCCACAATTCGGGAACCCCGCACCCATCGGGCATCATACAAATCTAGCTGATTCATAATTTGCCGAGTCCTTGGAATTAGCATGCCAGGACGCACGACTGGATGATCCATTAAAAATCGGCCAACCAAGTCATTGCCATTCCCTAAGCCACAGGATTGTAGTCGATTAGATAGCAAAAGCAGTCGAGCAGTTTCCAACCCCCCCTGAGCCGAAATAACTATATTGGCCTCAATCCGAAACTCATTTCCGGCCAAAGAACCTACCCTTAGCCCTGTTACAATGGTTGCTGAAGCGTTAGTTTCCAACTCTAAGACGGTGGCATGAAGGGCTAATGTAACATTTTTAGACTGCTCCAATTCCCGTCGATAGTCTTGAGTAAATGCTGTTTTTGGTCCAAAGTGAAAAATTTGTGTTTTAACTCGATTTCCTTGAAAGGGAATTTGTTTAGCTTGGTCGCTCTCCCACGCGCTGGCGTCGTAAAGATAGGGGCCGCTTTGGCCTAGACGCTGGGCACGCTCATAGTAGGGATCTAGATCCTGCCGAGTAATGGGCCACCCACTGTAAGGAACCCAATCCCGTTTTTCAAAATCAATTGGATCAAGGGGAACGTATCGAACGCCAACACAACTTTTTTCCTCGCCGGAATCGGCCATGTTGATACCCCAATGATTTGCCGTTCCACCATACTGAAAATCTCGCATGATGTCGGGAGGGCAGTAGGGATCGCCTTCGTAGGTGCCACTTGCCAGGGCCTGAATCTCTGGGTCTGGTTCAAAGCCCCCTGATTCAAGCAGAAGTATATTAAAGCCTTGGCCATTTAGCTCACGGGCAATAGCAATTCCCGCCGGGCCAGCACCAATAATACAGATGTCTGTGGAGAGAATATCTTGATCCACAATGCGTCTTGCATCGAGCAACATATGAAATTTCCTGCATGAAGGTTTTCGGTGTTTGTCTTCCACATCTCTGGAAAGACTCAATCTTCATCTCTGCCGGAACCTTTATTTTTAAATGACAGAATGTTGGGTTCCAGAATTCCTTAGCTGCTTGAATTTTCCGTAGATTTTTACCAAGCAATCAAAATTATCTACCTGGGAGATGCATCGGCGCTGGCGCTGATAGACCAGAAAAATGAACACAATCCTTGCCCTCCTCCTTTGTAAGCAGAGTGGGGTAGAGCTAGAGGAAACCACTAGCAATTTAGTTAAGAAGATTTTTCAGTCAGCTAAGCACCGACATAACGCTTCTATGCATGAGCTATGCAATAGCTTAGGTTGAACATTCGCAGCAACATCCGGTGGAGAGGCAAGCATCAATCAATAATTGATGTTGCTAAATCAGGTGATCAAAATCTTGACATTGATGCATTTTGCCTAACCTCAGTGTTGAGCAAAAGCTCATTATCGATTTTGTCTAGAATCTGGCTATCTCGCTGCTTGTCAAATTTGCGGGCAAACAGCGCTGGAGATGCCTTCAACGCGTCAAAATCTTCCATCATCAAGATGGCTGGGGGCTGAGGATTAGCTTTTTCCCAATCGATGTAGCGTAGATTATCGCTCACCAGCGTGTGGCGCAGGGGCGAGTTGGCCAGCAGAGTATTGAAAAACATCTCATCGGGCAGGTAGAGATACTTGGCAAATCGCTCAAACTCCCGTTTTTCGGCAAGAAAAGCCGCCATGTATTCAATACATTCACGGTTTAGGTTCCACCAAAACGACCCACCATAGGTCACATAGCCAAACGGAGCCTTACGGGGAACGGGCAGAAAAAATACCCGACTCCGAAACGAGAGGCAGGTTTTTTTAATGCGGCTGGCTACGTCAAAATTACCCGGATCAATGCTCAACGGATTGGGAACTGAACCCGTCCATTTATTGGCAACCGATAGGGGAAAAAACTCGATATAGTTTTTGTCAGGGTTTTTCTCAAAGAAAGCTTGGATCTCAGCGTTGCTTTTAATGGGGTAATCTTGGCCGGAGATAAATACAACACGGTCGTAGGGAACTCCAGCGTTGGCAATGACATCAATGCCGCCGATCACCGCCTTGGTCATACCAAAGGTTCCCCACCAGATCTTATACCGCGGCAAAAAGTGAACATTGGGAAACTCAGCCAAAGCCTCAGATGCGGCCTGATAAAACTCTTTTTCCCGCTTGTTGATATGAATGAAAAAGCTGTTTCCAGGCTCGTTGAGCCTCGAAATAAGTCGCTTGAGCTGATCGGGATACTTGTGGGCAAGAATGAGGTAGCAGATCTTCATTAAGGTGCTCCAAGGAAACCAGTTTTACATTGGACTGGGTTAAGCGAGTTTAACGAACAGAAAATCCAAAATTATGGCAGAAGAGTCTGCTCCACCACAAACAGCGCAGAGCAAAATTCATCTATATGCGCTCTTGCCTAAACCTTAAACTTGTCCACCTGCCCCTCAAATTTGAGAGCAGCAGCATGAATAGGTTAAGCTTAGCCTTGAGCTGAAACCACATTATTCAGGAAGCGAAACTAGCGCTCCTCTGCACCCTGCGCCCCACTAGAACCGCACTAAATCACCGCCTAAAGCCCGGCTTATATCTAGCCTTACGAGTATCGAGACAATTGCAAAAGTTCGTTCAAAGCGTTTTATCGACGTTTTGCGTGGGGAATATCTATTTATCGCATCCTGATACAGGCTGGACAAGGGTTTATACAAGTCTCAATTTAAGATTAACCAATTTACGAGCTATATAAAGCTCACGTAAATCTGTCCGTATTTTTCTGGAGGAAAATTTTAGAGGGACAAAAATCAGCTGAGCAGAGAAATTTCTGGGGTGAATATTTGTGAAATTCCAGATCCCGCTGGGCTAGCCTGAGCTAGGAGTTTTCGTAGCAAAGTGTACCTTTGCCAGGTGCTGCGCCAGTTCCACGACCAGCTAAACAACTGGGGCAGCAACC
>DATIVG010000395.1:0-3596 GCA_035466075.1 Nodosilinea sp.
GAGCCCTGGCTGCCCGACATTGACCTCGATGAGGCCTTTCTCTGGTCGGCGGAGGTGCTGGCGGCCCAGGGGCGACGCCCCGACGATATCTCCGCCGAAGAAATCACCTGGCTCAACAAGCTGCGCCAGGGGCTGAACAAAACCCGCCTCAGCCTGGTCAACCAGCTCAAGGCCATTGTCGGCCAGGGGCCCCTCAACGACGACGCGGTGATGGAAATTGAGGCGCTGCTGCTGCAGGCCGACGTGGGGGTGGCGGCGACCGACAAGGTGATCGCCGCCCTGCAAGCCCGTATGCGCCAGGAGGTGCTGCCCCCCGACCAGGCGATTGCCTACCTCAAAACCATTCTGCGGGACATGCTCGACGCCCCCCTGGGCGATGCCCACAACCTCACCTTTACCCCCGAGAAGGGCGGCTTTAGCATCTGGCTGATGACCGGGGTGAACGGGGCGGGCAAAACCACCACCATTGGCAAGCTGGCCCACATCGCCAAAAAGTCGGGCTACAACACGCTGATTGCCGCCGCCGACACCTTTCGTGCCGCCGCCGTGGAGCAGGTGAAAACCTGGGGTGCCCGCAGCGATGTGGAGGTGATTGCCAACCCGGGCCAAAACACCGACCCGGCGGCGGTGGTCTACGATGCGATCGCAGCGGCCAAATCTCGACACATTGAGCTGCTGCTGGTCGATACCGCTGGCCGCCTGCAAAACAAAAAGAACCTGATGGACGAGCTGGCCAAAATTCGCCGGATTGTCGACAAAAAAGCCCCCGACGCCCATATCGAAGCCCTGCTGGTGCTCGACGCCACCCTGGGCCAAAACGGCCTGCGCCAGGCCGAGGTCTTCGCCCAGGCCGCCAACCTCAGCGGCGTGGTGCTCACCAAGCTAGACGGCACCGCCAAGGGCGGCGTGGCCCTGGCCGTAGTCGAGCAGCTGGGCCTGCCGATTCGCTTTATCGGCGCGGGGGAGGGCATTGAAGACCTGCGGCCCTTCTCCAGCTACGAGTTTGTCGAAGCTTTACTGAGCGGCTGAGCCCTGCCCATCACTCCCTCACCATTCCCTCAAGCAGCACTCGGCGGTGTGGCTTGGGGGTTGGGTTTTGAATTTTAAGTTTTGAATTTTGAATTTTGAATTAACCGGCCATGCCCTGCTCCACCCTTGACCTGCCCTTCGTCCGTCAGCACTTCCCGGCTCTGGCAGGCGACTGGGTGTTTTTTGACAATGCCGGTGGCTCGCAGATTCTCAAGCCCGTTGTCGATCGCATCACCGAATTTCTCTACGACTCCAACGTGCAGTTGGGCGCTTCCTACGCGGTGTCGCAGCGGGCCACGGAGCGGGTGGAGGCGGGCAGCCAGGCGATGGCCACCCTGATCAACGCCGCCGACCCGGCGGAGGTGATCCTCGGCAGCAGCACCTCGGCGCTGCTGCGCATGCTGGCCCAGTGCTTGGGGGCCACCCTGCAACCGGGCGATGAGATCATCGTCACCAACGCCGACCACGAGGCCAACATCAGCCCCTGGATGGCGTTGCAGAGCCAGGGCATCGAGCTAAAAATCTGGCGGGTAAACCCCACCACCCTGGAGCTGGAGCTGGCCGACCTGGAGGCCCTGCTGACCCCCCGCACCCGCCTGGTGGCCATGACCCACACCTCCAACGTGCTGGGCAGCGTCAACCCGGTGGGTGCGATCGCAGATCTCGTCCACCGCCACGGGGCGCTGCTGTGCATCGATGGCGTGGCCTTTGCCCCCCACCGCCGCATCGACGTTCAGGCCCTCGATGTCGATTTCTACACCTTTAGCCTCTACAAGGTCTACGGCCCCCACCAGGCCATGCTCTACGGCAAAAAAGACCTGCTGCTGGCCCTGCCCGGCTACAACCACTCCTTCATCGCCGCCACCGCCATCCCCTACAAGTTTCAGCCCGGCGGCAGCAGCTACGAGCTCAGCTACAGCCTCACCGCCATTCCCGACTATTTGCAAACCCTGGCCCAGCACCACGGCCTGCCCGAGGGCACCGACCCCATCGACCACGCCTTTGCCCTGATTCAGCAGCACGAAGGGGTGCTCAACCAGCGGCTGCTGTCGTTTTTGCACAGTCGGCCCCGGGTGCGCGTCATTGGCCGCCAAACCGATGACCCCGCCGAGCGCGTTTCCACCATCTCCTTTGTGGTCGATGGCCTCAGCAGCGATCGCATTCCCCCTGTGCTCGATGCCCAAAACATCGGCATTCGCTACGGCCACTTCTACGCCCCCCGCCTGATCGAAGACCTGGGCTTGCTGCCCCAGCAGGGCGTCGTGCGGGTCAGCATGGTGCACTACAACACCCTAGAAGAATGCGACCGGCTGATTGCTCACCTAGAGCCGCTGCTCTAGCCCACCCATCGTCACGCCGGTAACATCGGCAACGGGCCCGCCGGGGTACGATGCCTGAGTCGACTATTTTTTACCCGTTTGATGGCCCCTATGGATGCTGTATTTGGCTCGGTCGATTCTCAGCTGGTGCTGCTGGTGGCGGCAATTGCCGTGGTGGTGCTGCTCTCCAAGCTGTTCTTCAGAATTTTGAATGTGGGCATTGGCCCCATCGTCGGGCTGCTGGTGATTTTTGTGGCCCTGCAATACCTGTTTGGCATTAGCCCCAAGCAGCTGTGGTTTGAGGTCAGCCATCTGCCCCAGATCGCCATGAAGTTCTTTAATAGCCTGGGATAGGCAGCCGGAGATAGAGAGATGCCAGGGGCAAAAGCTCCATTTCCAGACAATGCCTGCGCCTGCCCGATAGGATTGGCAGTCACCCAACAACCCACGCCTAAGTTGGCAGTGCTGACCCATCGCTAACCCGGCAGCCTGCCCTGCGTACCTACCGGTATGCCCCCACTATCTCCCCCCTTTAGTATCGTGGTGGATATAGTGAAACCCGGCACCTGAGGAGGATTTTGGGTTGGCTTCTCCTTTTCCTGGTATGGATCCTTATTTAGAGCATCCGGAGATTTGGCCGGGGGTTCACCTACTGCTAATTGCCGCCTTAGCCGAGTCCCTCGGCCCGCAGTTGCGACCCAAGTATTCGGTTTCGGTAGAAGTGCGCATGTACGAAACCAGTGGCGATCAGGCGCTGCTGGTGGGCATTCCCGACGTGGCCATTCAAAGGGCTAAGCCCCAGGCCGAGGTGGTGCCAACTGCTGTGGCTGTGGCCCCGCCGCTTCAGCCGATTCAGGTGAAAGTGCCCATGCCCTTGACGGTGCGGCAGGGGTATCTAGAGGTGCGTGAGGTGACCACTAAAGAAGTGGTGACGGCAATTGAGCTGCTGTCGCCGATCAACAAGCGATCGGGCCGAGGGCGGCAAACCTATGAAAGCAAGCGAGTGCAGGTGCTCGGCAGCGCCACTCATTTTGTCGAGATTGATTTGCTGCGGGCCTATGAACCGATGGAACTATTTGGCGTAGAGGAGCAGAGCGACTACCGAATTTTGGTGAGCCGCAGTGAGCAAAGGCCCACCGCCAGTCTCTATGCCTTTAGCGTGCAAAATGCGATTCCGGCGTTTGCGCTGCCGCTGCGGGCAGGCGACCCAGAACCTACAGTTGACCTGCAAAAGTTGCTAAATGAGAT
>DATIVG010000396.1:0-3598 GCA_035466075.1 Nodosilinea sp.
AGATGGGGGGCTAGCGGTCTTGAGCCAGGCCCACAGATTGATGCAGCCGATGGTAAGCCCCAGCAGCAGCAATACGTAGGCCCAGGGCAATGACCCCGGCCACCGGTGGTCAACAAACCGCCCCAGCAGGTAGCCGCCCGCCGGGGCGACCACCATGGCCACCCCAACGCGGCCCATAAAGCTGCTGAATCGGCTGTTTTTGGCCCTGGCCGACAGGGGGCGGGGCTCAACCGGGCTGAGGGTAGGTTTCATAGGGCTTCCTAGGGCGGCGGCGGGGGGCAAATAGCGGCAACGAGAGCAGGTTTACCACCAGGTGCGCTTGCCGTTTTCGTCTACGCGGGCCTGGCGAATGACGTCGGAAATTTCTTCGGCATCCTTGACGTGGTGCAGGGCTTTTTGGCCTTCCTCCGGGTCGTCAACAATGAAGTAGGTGGGCACCACAATGCGATCGCCGGTGATGTCGCCGGTGTTGACGGCCACCTGCTGGGCTTTTTCCTCCAGGGTTTTTTCGCCATCGACCCGATCGCCGGGGTTGAGCACCAGATCCCCTTCCGCCATTGCCTCGCGGTTGGCCTCTCGCTGTTCAGGCGAAACATCTTCGGGGGTGAGCGGCTGGTGAATAGGGCGCTTTTGCTCTGTATTGTCGGGCTTTTGAGTGGCCATAATTGATTACCGTTTTACAACTGGCTTTACCCTATCGAGCCCTGGGGGGACCCACATCGCTCAATGGAAGCAGGTTGTTGCTTACCCGCTCAGACCTGGGTCAGAGAATTTTTCCTAACGCTGAGCGGGTGGAGGCGGTCGGCATAGCCTGACCGGCGGGGCTACAGGTTTGCAGCTGAGGAAGAAGGCTACCCGTTGACTCTTGTGGGCTGGGCCAGCAGCAGGGAAAAGCTAGAGGCCGTGGGAGAATGGCTGCATTCTGCTTTTTCAGATTCGCCCGATATATTGGGCGACGACCGCCCCTGGACCCAGTCATAAACCCGTTACGACGGCCCTTGATGAGGGTCATGCAGATGCTTCCTACCGCCTTACCCCTATGCCACGGAAAACTGTACTAATGCTCTTGATGGTTGCCACCGTTTTGTTGGTGATTGGGGCGGTGGTGGGTCTGCTGCCCGCCATCATGACGCCCATGATGTTTGACGACCCCAAGGCCCTGGAGAGCCCGGTCACCATTACCCTGGCGATTAGCATTGCCACCTTTCCGGTGGTCTGTGCGGTGGCGGTGCTGCTGAGCTGGCTGGTGTTTTTGCTGCCGGTGTTTGCCAGCCTGCCCTACCGCCACACGCTGGCACTGGGCCTGACGGCGCTACCGCTGATCAATCTGTCCATTGCGGCGGCATCGCTCGTCTGGATTGAGTACTTTAACGACGGCTTTTTCTACTGATTTTGATGCGGATGGGATGGATCTTGAGGGGCTGACCGGGGCCAAGTGGGCGTGCTGCCCCGCCCCAGGCAGGGCGGTACGGCCAGACTGGGTACCCTAACCGTAGTTATCGGTCGTGGGTAAACGTCATGCGTGGATTGTCGTTAGTTGGTTTGGTGGTGGGGCTGGGGGTGGTGGGCCTGCTGGTGGCGAACCAGTTTAAGCCTGCCTCTGAGGCGGAGACCAGCCTGCCCACGGATGCCATTGAGGAGGCCAACCAGGCCGCTGAAACCATGGAGCAGCAGGCGGAGCAGCTTCAGCAAGATTTGCAAAAGCTGCCCTAGCCTGGCCCCGGCGGCTACAGGCCAATGCCTGCCACGGAGCCCCCGTCCACACGGTAGTTGGCACCCACCACGAAGCTCGACTGCTGGGAGCAGAGAAAGGCGATCACGGCGGCGACTTCCTGGGGTTGGCCTCGGCGCTGGAGCTCCAGGTGGGGGCGCTCTTCTTTGAGGAAGGTTGCGATCGCACCCTCCCGGTCAGTGCCCCGTTGCTCAGCCCGCTGATCCATCATGGCGTCGGTCATGGGTGTAGCAATAAAGGCCGGTGCCACGGAGTTCACCAGCACCCCATCCTTGGCGTAGGCCTTGGAGAGATTTTTGGCAAAGTTTAGCACCCCGGCCTTGGCGGCGCAGTAGGGCATCTCATCGGTGTAGGGCTGCACCGCGTCCTCCGAGGTCACCAGCACCACCCGGCCCCAGCCCGACTCCCGCATCAGCGGAATAAACGTGCGGCACACCCGCACCGCCGCCATCAGATCGACATCGAGGGTCTCCTGCCAGTCGTCGTCGCTGATCTCTAAAAACTCGCCGGTGGCCCCGGTGATGCCCGCACAGTTGACCAGGATATCTACCCGACCAAACTGCTCTAAAACCTGGCGTTTCGCCGCTTCGATGTCGTCTAGCCGGCGCAGGTCGGCCTGCACCGCTACCGCTTCGCCCACCGCCTGTACGTCACTCAGCGTGTCCTTGAGCTGGTCGGTGGTTTTGTCAATCAAGGCCACCTTGACGCCCTCGTTGGCCAGAAGCTTCGCCGTGGCTCGGCCAATGCCAGAGTCGCCGCCGGTAATCACCGCCACCTTGCCGTTGATGCCAAAATCCATTAATTTTCTCCGTTGTAGTTGTGTTGCAGTTTCTGCTGGTCTATTTGCTGTCCTAAGTGGGTAATCAACCCAGTTAAAGGCTAAAAATAGACGCCTGCTTCACCCTCTATCGATCCATAGAAATCCAGCGCAGGCGGGCATACACAGCCGCACAAATCTATAACTTTCGATTAAAAATCTATCCGCCAGGGTAGATGGCCAAATAAAAAAGGAGCAGTTTTCCTGCTCCTTTCTCAGCGCTCTAGACAGCGTTAGTCAATGGATTAGTCAATGGCTTTTTTGACTTCATCTTTCACGTCTTCGCGGGCGTGCTCGGCCTTGGCTTGGCCTTGCTTGGCTTTGCCTTTCACTTCGTCAGAGGTGTTGCCGGTCACCTTGCCGGTGGCCTCTTGCACTTTACCTTCAACGTTTTTAGCGGTAGCTTCAGCGCGATCTTGAATGCTCATAGGTCTTTTCTCCTAACTGATTGAACACCCTTTCAGCTTAGAAGACGGCTTTCGCTGCGCCATCGGTCAATAGGAACAGTTGCCCCACCGCATGGCTCATTTCAACATCTATAATTTTGGCCCGTCAGGGTTGAAATATAGCTGTAGCCAGTCTGGTTAGGACATTTCCGCTAAAACGCTCGAAGGTTCGGAGGTTTATCTAGCTTGTGGCTGCCCTAACCCAGGTGGCTATGGCTATATTTTCTCGGAAATGGTTAAGGTTCGGATGTTTGGAGGCTTGAAGGTTTTTCGAGGGGCTACCTCGGGTGGCTATGACTCGTCACTCGTCAGAACCTGGCAAACCTCTGGGCCATGGAACAGCTTCCCTAGGGTGTGAGCCAGGGGTGGGGCAACAGCTCGGACAGCGGCAGGTCTTTGCCGTCGGGCAGGAGGACGCGGGTGCTGAAATTGGCCTGGCTCAGCTGCACGATCATTTCTCGGCAGCGGCCGCAGGGGCTCAAGATGCCGTCTGGGGTGACGGCCACGATCGTGGTGATTTGGGTTTCGCCGTCTTTGAGCATGGCTGCGATCGCAGCGGCTTCGGCGCAAAACCCCAGGCCGCAGGGCAGGTGAATGCAGACC
>DATIVG010000397.1:0-3139 GCA_035466075.1 Nodosilinea sp.
TATAGCATGGTTGTCCAATGGTCTGATGAAGATCAGCTCTTTCTAGTGACGATTCCAGAATTTTCCGATCGTGTCCTTATGCCTTGTACCCATGGTAAGACCCGTGAGGAGGCAATTCATAACGGCGAAGACGTGATTGAAATGTATCTGGAAGCATGGCATGTAGAAGGTGAGACCATTCCTGAACCTAGAACTCTTCAAGTTGCCTGAGTGAGCGTGATTTTGCAAACGGCAAACATGATACGTCTCTGCAATCCGAAAGTGACCTCCGCCCTATGCTGCCGACCATTACCCCCGACATTCTCGATTTGCCGGCTGGCACGCGGGTAGAATTTCCGGCGACTTTTGCTGAGTACGAGGCGCTGCTGGATCGATTGGGCGATCGCGCCGCCCTGCGCGTGCGGTTTCGAGGCGATCACATTTTGCTTATGGCCCCTCTCCCTGAACACGGCAACCAGGCCGATATCCTGTCAGATTTGGTCAAAGCACTGCTGCGAAAAACCGAACAAGATTGGCAAGGCTACGGCGTGATGACCCTGCGCAAGAGTGGTGTGCCCGGAGTAGAGCCCGACGCCTCTTTTTACATCGAAAATCTACAGGCAGTATTGGGAAAGCGTCGCATAGACTTAGACCTTGATCCGCCGCCCGATTTGGCAATTGAAACTGACCTTACTTCAATTACCCGCATTGAAGACTACATCCCCTTTGCGGTTCCTGAGGTGTGGATATATCAGGCGGGTCGGCTCAAAATTTATCGCTTTGTGGCCGGTGGCTATGTTGAACAAAACAAGAGCCAGGTTTTTTCGACTATTCCCGTGGTAGACCTGTTGCCAACGTACGTTGAGCGGGCCTGGCAGGTCGGCTCAAGTCAGGCCCTGAGGGAGTTTGATCGGGCTTTAGAGTGATTGACGGCAGCCGACTAAAGTCGCCAGCCAAAGGGGCCGCCGAGGGAGGAGTCAACTTTGCGGAGGGCTCGCTCGATTTTGTCTAGGGATTTCATCAGCTGCTGTTCGTCGTCTGGATTGTTGACGGCAGTTTGCCCAAGTTCGAGGCTGGCCTTAATCAAGCTGAAGATGGGGCCATTGATCGGCGGTTGGCCGTGGCCGCCGCGCAGGGCCTTGGCCTGCTGGGCTAGCTCGTCTAGCAATGGGGCAAAGTCCTTGCTGGGTTTTTGCGGTGCTTTGGTAGTCGGCTTAGGCTGGTTGGGATCTAGGGATTCTAAAATTTGCCCCCGGCTCTTGGCGGCCAAGTAGACCTGCTTGAGGCTGCCCTTGATGCCGCCACCAAAGAACACGTTTGCTCCCTGAAGCAGACCGTCGTAGATAATCTGCCCTTTGAAGGGAAGCAAAACCGCTTTGACCAGCAGCGGCAGATTGCTTTTGTGAATTATATTGTCGAAGCGGTCGCGCAGGCCCAAGACGGCATACACCACATCTTGATCGCTGATGAAAATGGCGTGCTGCTTGAGATAGCGTTCGAGGTAGAAGCTACCGCTGACAAAGTTCTTCCACGATTTGAGAATGTCGAGCTGGTCAGGGCTGAAATGTCTGGGGTTTTCTGCGATGAAGCGGTCGATCAGCTCGGGATGTTCGTAGAGGGCTTCGCGCACCAAAATTTTTTCTTCCATGGGGCGGTCTTCATACCCCTGGAGATCGTCGATATGGGGGACAAGCTTGAGCTGCTGGTTGACGTAGATTTGTAAATTCCACATCAGTTCGTAGAACAGCTCTGCATTGGCGTCAGAAAGTTTCATGGCCCGGTCAGGGAGTTTCGACAGCACCCTATTGATACCACAGGTTTTGGGCAGCCGGTTTAGGGCAGCCACTGGCGACCCAGGGCGATGAATGTCTCGCGGTGCTGACGAAAGAGGGTGTAGCCGTAGACGGCGACAATGGCAAACAGAGACAGATGGGCCAGGGTGCTGTAGGTGCCGATAATGTCGCCGGGTGTCCAGCCGTGGAGGTTGACGAGCTGGTTCATGTCGCCGTGCTCGGCCTCGCCCCACATGGCCCCAAAGGGAATTGAGGCTTTGCCACGGGGCACCTGCTGCCACAGCCACAGCTGGCCCCAAAAGCAAAAGGCTGCCCCCAGCACCACCGGAAACCGGTAAAAATCCCACCGGAAGTACTCGGGCAGGGGGAAGTAAAAGCTGACCATGAGCAGGGCCGACAGGTAGATTTCGCCGCCAATGCCGCCAAAGGAGAGCAGCATGTCGAAGCGGTCGGCGGAGAGCAGCCAGGTCATGTAAAACTGCACCACCGCCAGCCCCGCCGCCAGCGCCATGGGCCAGCGCTTGCCTTCGCGCCGCCCGGCCCAAAACAGCAGCCCCAGCAGGGTGAGGATGCCGAGGTAGACCAACGGCGATCGCTGGGGGTTGATGCTGGTCCACCCGATGGGGAGGGGGATGGCCTGCCGCCCGGCCAGCCAGGCGATGGTGGCGTGGCCAAATTCGTGTAGCCAAATTTTGATGCCGAACAGCAGCGCATTGATGAGGGGCAGGGCGTTCATCACCATGCCCAGCAGCAGCAGTGCTGGAAAAATGAGGCCGTTGCTGTAGCGATTTTGAAACGAGAGGATATCGCTATCGGCTTCGGCGGGCTGGGCTGGTTGGGGGTGCGATCGCACCCCGGCAACCCCAGCATGGACTCTTGTAGATTCCTGGGTCACTACCGCTGCATCAAAGCCTTCATGGGCAGTGGCACTCTGCTCTAGATGGGTTTTGAGGGTGGTGAAGGCCCACTTGAGCGGTTCGAGGGCGGCGCGATCGCCCCGGCGCAGCAGGGCAGCCCGCTGCCTAAAGTAGACTGACTCCACCTGGGCCAGGGGCGCCCCTGGGGAGAGCCCCAGCTCTGCATAGGCCCGCCCAACCGCCGCCGGGGGCGGCTCGGGGCCCAAGGCACTGGACTGAAGGTCTGGGGCCGCAGGCCCACAGTCGTGGGATTCAGGAGTTGTAGCGGGGTTACTGGGGGCGGCCTCCGCCGATAGGGCGAGCAGGGCAATTTCGTCGCGCCAGGCGGGCTGGGCGGCGTCGGTCTGCTGGCCGTAGAGTTGCACAATGCCGAGGCTGGAGACCTGCAACTTTGCCATGGCGCGGCGCACGTAGGCCACGGTGGCCGCCTGGGGCGGGGCAGAGCGGGCG
>DATIVG010000398.1:0-7899 GCA_035466075.1 Nodosilinea sp.
CTACACTCCCCTACTCCATCACTCCCCAACCCCATCACCCCAAATCCCCCACCTACCGCCCCGCCACATAGGCCCGCAGCGCATCAATAATGTGACTATTCGCCTTGGGGAAGGGGTCTTCCTCCAGGGTATCTAGCGTCACCCAGCGCACCTCGTCGCACTCAATGGGCTGTGGCTCACCGCTCAGGTGGGTGCAGTGGTGCACGTTGAGGGTGACCTTAAAGTGGGAATAGGCGTGGGTGACGGTGCAGAGGCGATCGCCCACCGCGATCTCAATGCCCAGTTCTTCTTGAATTTCGCGGGCAATGCAGGCTTCAATTGTCTCACCGGGCTCGATCTTGCCGCCGGGGAATTCCCACAGGCCGCCCAGTAGGCCTTCCTGCTTGCGGCGGTCGATCAAGATTTGGTCTTGTCCGTTCCAAATCACAGCGACGCCGATTTGCTTGTGGGGCAGGGGGCCTTTGGTTTCTGACATGGGCAGCTCCGACTGAATATTGCGATTATAGGCCTGGCAGTGAGCCTGCCAAGGGCAGCGATCGCAGCTCGGATTTCGCCGCGTACACAGCGTTGCACCCAGATCCATCAGCGCCTGGTTAAAGTCGCGGGGGTTCGTCGGATCCAGAAAAACCTCGGACAGTCGCCAGAGATCCTTCAAGGCCCTGGCCGGGGGCACCGGCAGCGCCACCAGCCGGGCCAGCACCCGCTTCACATTGCCGTCGAGAATGGCGTGGGGCAGGTTAAAGGCCGAGCTGAGTATGCCCCCGGCCGTGGTTTTGCCAATGCCGGGCAGCGTGGTGAGAGTATCAAAATCGCGGGGTATTTGGCCCTGCTGCTCACTCACCATGCGCTGGGCGGCTTTGTGCAGATTGCGGGCGCGGCTGTAGTAGCCCAGCCCTTCCCAGGCTTTGAGCACCGTTTGCTGATCGGCGGTGGCCAGGGCCTCTACGGTGGGGAACTGCTCCAGCCAGCGCTGGTAGTAGGGCAGCACTGTCTTCACCTGGGTCTGCTGGAGCATGATCTCCGAGATCCAGATGGCGTAGGGGTTGTCGATGTTGCGCCAGGGCAGGGTGCGGCCCCGCTCGGCGTACCAGGCCAGCAGCTCGGCGCGCAACCCCTCCACAGGAAAATCCGGCCAGGGCTGAGTCGCCTGGGCCGGATTGGGGGAAAGGGGGTACTGGTTTAGAACCCTCCTTGTGCTCGTTGTACTCGTTGTGTAAGAGCCCTCGGTATCGCGCGCGGTAGAACGGCGATGGCCAGGGCAGGCAGGAAAACCGGGTTGGTTCGCTGGAACCGAGTTTTGACTATGGCTCACTCAAACTCAGGGGCAGAGTCCGCCGACAGCAGCGAATCCTCAAAGGCCATACGCTGTTCGGCACCCCGCAGAAAATACCCGCTCATCATAGCAGAGGCCAGCAGGCGGCCCAGGTTTTCGCGGTTGGTGGTGATCTCTACGTCAAAGTGCTGGGAGGGCAGCCCGCCGAGCAGCCCAATGATGTTGTGCTCCATCATCTGCTGCACGTCGGTGGAGGCCGGGTTGGAGAGTTGGGCAATGGTCTCGGGGCTCATGCTGTGCACGTACTGCATGAGCGAGTTGGCGCGCTCGGAGTTTTTGAAGCCGTTAAACAGGTCTTGGGCTTTACCAGAAGAATTGCTCACAGTGGATACCTCGCTTGGCTGGCAGTGGGTTGCGGCCTGGGTTTATCAGATTGAGCTGGCAGATTGAGCTGGATAACGCTAGTGTTCCCTCAACTGGGGTGTGACCGCACTCTTTGTTATCTACATCACTATTTTTGTCTACATCGGGATGGGCAGCCATTCCGTAAACCCATGTGATTAAGTTAACAGGCCTGGTTTTGCCGCTGGGTAGGTAGAACCGTACTGGCTATGGAGGGGTTTTGCCCAGCCCTGGGGTAGGGGAGATGCTTCCCTAGGGATAGATGTTGGCGTTAGCGCCAGCGTTCAAGCTGAGAGAAGCCTCTTCAGGAAGGCCTTAGGCAATTTAAGGCAATCATCATCTTGCGATGGGCTCGATCTGCCACAATTGCCAGCAATGTCCCCAAAAGCCCCAATAATGACGCTTTCTTCTCCCCCTGCCCGGGGCCCAGCGGCCAACGTAGCCCCTGCCGACCTGGGCACCCAATACCAGCCGGTTCGCCAGCTCAGCGAAACCCTCTGCCAACCCCTTGAAATTGAAGACTACGGCGTGCAGAGCATGGCCGATGTCAGCCCGCCCAAGTGGCATTTGGCCCACACCACCTGGTTTTTTGAAACTTTTTTGCTGCGCCCGTATCTGCCGGAGTATGAGGTGTTTCACCCCGGCTATGGCTACTTGTTTAACTCGTACTACGAGGCGGTGGGCGACCGCCACCCTCGCCCCCAGCGCGGTCTGCTGTCGCGGCCCACGGTGAAGGAGGTTTACCAGTACCGCGCCCACGTGGACGAGGCGATGGCTACCCTGCTGCGCCAGCGGGGCGACCAGCCAGCGGTGGCACAGCTGACCACCCTGGGCCTGCACCACGAGCAGCAGCACCAGGAACTGCTGCTCACCGATTTGAAATACAACCTCGCCCAAAACCCCCTGCACCCCGCCTACCGCCAGGATGTGGCCCTGGGGCAGGCTGAGCCCCCTGCGACGCTGGGGTTTGTGGCGTTTGCCGGGGGGCTGCACACCCTGGGCCACCAGGCCGCTGGCTTTGCCTTTGACAACGAAGGCCCGGCCCACCCGGTCTATCTGCAGGACTTTGCCCTGGCCGACCGGCTGATTACCAACGGCGAATACCTGGAGTTTATGGCCGACGGCGGCTACCAGACCGCCGCCCACTGGCTGGCCGAAGGCTGGGCTACGGTGCAGAGCGAGGGCTGGCAAGCGCCGCTGTACTGGCAGCAGCGGGACGGCCAGTGGTGGGTGTTTACCCTAGGCGGTCTGAGGCCGGTGAACCCGGCAGAGCCCGTGTGCCACGTCAGCTACTTTGAGGCCGATGCCTTTGCCCAGTGGCGCGGCCACCGCCTGCCCACCGAGGCCGAGTGGGAAGTCACCGCCGCGAATGCGCCGCTACAGGGCAACCTAGTGGCCGCCGACCACCTGCACCCGCAGCCAGCGGCGGGCGGCTCCGGGCTCCAGCAGCTCTACGGCGACACCTGGGAGTGGACCCAGAGCGCCTACCTGCCCTACCCCGGCTTTCGCCCTGCGCCGGGGGCCGTGGGAGAATACAACGGTAAGTTTATGTGCAATCAAATGGTGCTGCGGGGCGGCTCCTGCGTAACGCCGCCGGGGCACATACGCCCCAGCTACCGCAATTTCTTTCCGCCCAGTGCGCGGTGGCAGTTTAGCGGTATTCGACTGGCCAGATAGCCTAGTCAGATGAATGGGGTGGGTTTTGAATTGTCAGGTTTGAGGGCTTAGTTTTGAGTTTTGAATGATGGAGTGCTTGGTTTTTAAGCCCTTGGCCTTGATATGAGGCCCAACCTTAAAATTCAAAACTCAAAATTAAAAGCTCTCCCCCCTCTCCCCCGCCTTCCCCACCCCCGCATCTCCACCTCCTCCCCTTGTCCCCCTCTCCCCTACTCCCTATGCACCTCAGCTCTAGCTTTCAGACCAAGCCCTCGCCGGTTAAACTGTACGACTTTCACCCGCCGATTGAGGATTTTCGCAGTGCGGTGCTGCGGGGGTTGAGTCGGCCCCAGAAGGCGATTTCGCCCCAGTTTCTCTACGACAAGCGGGGGTCTGAGCTGTTTGATGCGATTTGCCAACTGCCGGAGTACTACCTGACCCGCACGGAGATGGCGATTTTGCGGGCCCATGCCGACGATATTGCGGCGGCGCTGGACCACCGGGTGCTGGTGGAGCTGGGCAGCGGCAGCAGCCAAAAGATTCGCATTTTGCTGAGTGCGGCCCCCCAGGTGAAGACCTACGTGGGGGTGGATATTTCGCGGCAGCACTTGCAGGAGGCCTGTTTGGCGCTGATGGAGGATATGGAGGGGCTAGCTGCGATCGCAGTGTGCGCCGACTACACCCAGCCTCTCCCCATCGCCGCCATTCCAGAGCTGCAAAACCGCGCCACCATTGGTTTCTTCCCCGGCTCTTCCATTGGCAACTTAGAGCCTGCGGAGGTGATCACCTTCCTCAAAACCGTAGCGGTGCTGGGCGATTTGATTGTCGGGGTCGATCTCAAGAAATCTGCGGCCATTCTTGAGCCCGCCTACGCCGATGCCCAGGGGGTATCCGCCGCCTTTGCCCTCAACGTGCTGGCCCGCATCAACCGCGAGCTGGGGGCCGACTTTGACCTCAGCCAGTTTGAGTATCGCGCCCACTACAACGAAGCGGCGGGGCGCATTGAGATGGCGATTGTTAGCCTCTGCGACCAAACGGTGCACCTGGACGAGGCCGAGATTGCCTTTGCGGCCGGAGAAACCCTGCGCACCGAGCATTCTTACAAGTACACCGTCGATGAGTTTCAGCTCCTGGCCATGGAAGCCGGGTTTCAGCCTGTGCAGGTGTGGACCGATGCGGACCAGCTGTTTAGCATCCACCACCTGAAGCAGATGTAAGGCCTCGGGGGTGGGGTATTGGGTTTGAGCGTCCGCCTGACGCTTGAAACCCAATCTCTACCCCCCAGTGTGAGAGGCTAGAACCCAGTGTTAACTGGACGATCTCCCCATGCAGGTTGACTGGCAAGACGTAAAACCCTACGACGACATCATTTACCAAAAGGCCGATGGCATCGCCAAAATCACCATCAACCGGCCCCACAAGCGCAACGCCTTTCGCCCCAAAACCATCGTTGAGCTCTACGAAGCCTTCTCCAACGCCCGCGAAGACAGCCGCATCGGCGTGGTGCTGCTCACCGGGGCCGGCCCCCACACCGACGGCAAATATGCCTTTTGCTCTGGCGGCGACCAGAGCGTGCGCGGCCACGGCGGCTATGTGGATGAGGGCGGCGTGCCCCGGCTCAACGTGCTCGACTTGCAGCGACTGATTCGCTCCATGCCCAAGGTGGTGATTGCCCTGGTGGCGGGCTACGCGATCGGGGGCGGCCACGTGCTGCACGTGGTGTGCGACCTTACCATTGCCGCTGAAAACGCCGTTTTTGGCCAAACCGGCCCCAAAGTGGGCAGCTTTGACGGCGGTTTTGGTGCTAGCTACCTCTCTCGCATGGTGGGGCAAAAGAAGGCCCGCGAAATCTGGTACCTGTGCCGCCAGTACAGTGCCCAGGAGGCATTGGACATGGGCATGGTCAACTGCGTGGTGCCCGTGGAGCAGCTCGAAGCCGAAGGGGTGCAGTGGGCCCAGGAAATCTTGCAAAAAAGCCCGATCGCCATCCGCTGCCTCAAGGCCGCCTTTAACGCCGACTGCGACGGCCAGGCGGGGCTGCAAGAGCTGGCGGGCAACGCCACTCTGCTCTACTACATGACCGAAGAGGGCTCCGAGGGCAGGCAGGCGTTTCTGGAGAAGAGGGAGCCGGATTTTCGGCAATATCCCTGGCTGCCGTAGATGAGCAGCATTGGACGATTATTTCCTGTCGGTATCATTACTAGCTAGAGCAGGGGCTAGGAATGGGGCAAAGTTCTCTTCACAGGGTGAATCATGCTGAGAGCCATTGATCGCGATCTTTGGGTAGCCGAACAGCCCCTGCGATATTTCGGGTTGAGCATCGGCACCCGCATGACGGTGATGCGGTTGGCCAGCAGCGAATTGGTCGTTATTTCACCGATTCAGGTCAGTGATGGGTTGATAGGCGAGCTCAACCCCCTGGGGAAGGTCGCGCATATTGTCGCGCCCAATCTCTATCACTACCGCTTTGCCCCAGAGTTTAAGGCGGCCTACCCAGCGGCGACGCTGTGGGCAACGGCGGGACTAGGGACAAAGCGGCCAGACATAGGCATTGACCGGGTGATCGAGGGCGGTGCAGACAGTGCATGGGTAGGCCTTGAACGCCTGTTTTTTGACGGGTTCAAAACCCTTGCCCCGAGCGGCCCGGATCCGCTGGATGAGTGGGTGTTTTTCCATACCGCCAGCCGCACGCTGATCTTGACCGATACGGCGTTTTGCTTTGATCAGAGCTTTCCGTGGCCGACGCAGCTGATAACCAAACTCGGCGGCGGCTATCAAACCCTCAGCCCATCCTTACTCGAACGCATCGCGACTACAGACAAAGCCGTAGTCAGGGCCTCGGTAGAACAGGTGCTCCGCTGGGACTTTGATCGGGTGATTATGGCCCACGGCACCATCGTCGAGCAGGGCGGCAAGCCGCAGTTCAAACGTGGGTACGAACAATTTCTCGGGGACTCACTCTAAATTCTTTGGCATCGGGCAAGCCCACCGGGGCAGATGACGATGGCGCGGCTCAGTGGTAGGCTGCGAAAAGTTTGCCTCGATAGATTAATCACCTGAAACCATGAATCCCTTGCTTGAGCGCATCCAGACCAGCCTGCTTGATTTGGTTGGGCAGTTTATTCAGCTCTTGCCGGGGATAGCCATTGCTGTAGTGGTAGTGCTGCTCACCGGGTACGCCGCCAAAGTAGCCCAGCGCATTGTGCGCCGGATGACCCAGCAGCTGGTGCCGAGCCGATCGCTGCAATTGCTGGCCGTTCAAGTCACCCGCATTGGCACCTGGGCGGTGGGGATCATCATTGCGGCGGTGATTGCTTTTCCAGATCTGCGGTTGGGCGACATCATTGGCCTGCTGGGTCTGGGGTCGGTGGCGATTGGTTTCGCCTTTCAAGACATTTTTAAGAACTTTTTGGCGGGCATATTGCTGCTGGTGGAAGAGCCCTTTCGCCTGGGCGACCAGGTGGTAATGGGCGACTACGAGGGCACAGTGGAGGCGATCAAAATTCGCTCGACCCAGCTGCGCACCTACACAGGAGAACTGGTAGAAATTCCCAACGCCATTGTGTTTACCAACCCGGTGCGGGTGCTAACCGCCTTTCGCAGCCGCCGCACCGATTTAGATATCGGGGTGGACTACACCACGCCGCTGCCCCTGGCCAAGCAGACCTTTTTGGCGGTCATGCACCGTGCCGATGGGGTGCTGAGCGACCCGGCCCCCGAAGTGGATGTGGTGGGCTTTGGCGATAGCTCCATCGACTTTAAGGTGCGCTACTGGACGACGCCCCAAATTGCCGAGGTGCGCCGCACTAAGTCCCAGGTGGCCATGGCGCTCAAGGCCGCCTGCGACGAGGCGGGCATCAGCATTCCCTATCCGATTCGCACGGTGCATCTGTTTGACCAAACCCAGTTTGAAGAGAGTAAGCGACTGATCCACGATGCCAGGCCTGGGGATGCTTCTCAGTAGGGGAGTGACTGTAGGTACGAGGCTGAATTCTGTTGATTAACCCTCAGGTTGCTAGGGCAAACGCCGTTTGCCCCCGCGGAACTTCTGCCTAGACAGACGCTGAGCTGCGGATGCAGTGGCCGATGTGGGTGTCGATTTTGAGAATGTGGCTGGTCAGCCAGTCAACCAGCTTGTCGTAGATTTCTAGGGCGACGGCATCGCTGGCGTCGCTGGCTTTGTACTGATCGTGCAGGTGGCCAAAGGTTTCGATAAAGGTGGCGTGGGCCTGCTGGTTGACGGCGGCAATGGGGCACTTGTGCTTGGCGGCGCAGGCTTCTTCGTGCTCAAAGTGCCACTCGGCGTAGAACTTGAGAAAGGAAAACAGCTTTTTGATGGCGCTGGCACCTTTGTTGTGCTCGATGGCCAGGCCGAGGTCGTTGACGGCGGCGATCAGCTCTTTGTGGTGGGCGTCAATCATGGGCACGCCGGTGCTGAGGGAGTCGTTCCAGGTGAAGGGTTGGAGGGGGGTGGTGGGCATGGGAGTGGGGGGGGATGGGGTGATGGGGGAGGTGGGGAGAGTGGGGAGAGTGGGGGGGAATTTTGAGTTTTAAGTTTTGAGTTTTGA
>DATIVG010000399.1:0-14131 GCA_035466075.1 Nodosilinea sp.
AGGGTAGGGGGATTTAGGGGGATCGTCACTTTTGCTACAAAAAATAGGACTTTTCAAACATCCTCTTAGGGGGACCTCCACTTTGGCTACAAGAAATAGGACTTTTCAAACGTCCTCTCAGCCAAAAATCTGCCCGCCTGCGCATATTCAAACATGGCTAAACAAACGGTCTTGATCAAATCGCCAGGGCTGTATCTATCAATAACCAGCCCAAAATCACCTCAACCAGGAGGCATGGGAATGTCTTCAATGGCCAGCAAAATCAGGTCGTTGCCCTGGGGCTGTACCATTTTTCGGGCGTTGAGCCGCATGGTTTTGGGGCCAATGGTTTCAAACTGGTGCACCACCTCAAAGTCATCGACCTGCAAGTTTTGGGGCAGCAGTTCATGAAGTAGCGATCGCAGCTGGGGAATATCCCACTGGCCGTTGCCCAGCTCAAAGATCGAGCGCCCCTCGGTGGCCTCCGGGCTGACCTGAAACACCTGGTAAAACTGGCGGTTGGCGGTCACCACCCGCAGGTCGCCGGTGAGCACCACCAGCGCCTCGCGCACCGTCTGCACAATGGCGTCGGCGTAGTCGCGGGCCAGCCGCAGCTGCTCGGTACTGCGCTGCAGGCTGTCGATATCCACCAGCACCACCACCGCCCCGTCGATGCGGTTGTCGAGGGTGCGATAGGGGCGAATGCGCAGGTCGTACCAGTGGCCGTCCTCATCCTGCACCGTCTGGCTGGTCTGGGTTAGCGTCGTCATCACCGCCAAAATTTTCGCCTCCAGGTCATCGATCCCCAGGCGGTGGTTGATGTCGCTCAGGGGGCGGCCCACGTCGCTGGTGATCAGGTTAAACAGGGCGGCGGCGGTGGGGGTAAACCGGCGAATGCGCAGGTTTTCCTCCAGCATCAAAATGGGAATGTGTACACTGCTGAGCAGGTTTTGAAAGTCGTCGCCAATGCGGGTGGTTTCGGCGTTGCGGCGGTACAGCTCATCGTTGATGGTGCTGAGTTCTTCGTTGGTGGCCTGAATCTCTTCCTTGGCGGTTTGCAGCTCCTCGTTGGTGCTTTGCAGCTCCTCATTGCTGGAGAGGATTTCTTCGTTGGCGGCCCGCAGATCCTGGTTGGTGGCCTCCTGCTCCTGAATGATCGATTGCAGGTGCGATCTCGTGGTGTCGAGGTCGTGCTGGAGGGCCAGGTTGGCCTGCTGGTACTGGCTGATTTCCCCCTCATCCGCCCCCGGCACGGCCGCGGCCCCCTCGCCCGCCGCCATCGGGTCGGGGGCCAGGGGGCTAAACAGCACCAGGTAGTGGGGCTTGTCCTCGGGTCGGGGGGCCAGGGGCACCACCGCGATCTGCACCGGGCGGGGGCGACCGCCCGCATCCAAGCACAGCGACGAGCGCACCACATCGCTGCTGCCCTGCTTCGCCTGGTAAAAGGCCGTGCGCAGGTCGAGGCGCAGCTCCTCCCTGGCCATGGCCAGCAGGTTGAGGCTGGCCCGACCGGGGGAAGGCTCCAGGTAGGCCCCGGTCTGCCCGCGAAACTGCAAAATCTCCAGGCGGTCGTTGACCAGCACCCCCGCCGGGCCGTAGCGGTTGAGCACCACCTGGTCGGCCAGGCCGTAGAGGTCCAGCTCCGGCGACGGCCCGGCGGCCGGGGTGGGGCGGGCCGCCACCGGGCTGGGGGTGTAGCTGGTGGGGTCAAAGTCAAAGTTTAGCGGCGACGACGACAGCTGCTTGGCGTAGAGCTTGTGGCGGCTGTCCACCAGCGAAAACAGGTGGCTAAACTCGCCCACCGTCTCCGACGACCCCAGCAGCAAAAACCCCTCGGGTTTGAGGCCGTAGTGAAACATGGGCAGCACTTTGTTTTGCAGGGCCGCCCCAAAGTAGATCAGCACGTTGCGGCAGCTGATCAGGTCAAGCCGCGAAAAGGGCGGGTCGCTGGCCAGATTTTGGCAGGCAAAAATGCACAGCTCGCGCACCACTTTGTTGATCTGGTAGCCCCCCTCCGATTCCACAAAAAACCGCTGCAAGCGCTCGGGCGACACCTCGCTCACCTGGCTGGGCGAGTACCAGCCAAACCGGGCGATCTCAATGGCCCGCTCGTTGACATCGGTGGCAAAAATTTGAATGGACGGGCTGGCCGCCTGCTGGCCCAGGTACTCCAGCAGGCAGATGGCAATGGAGTAGGCCTCTTCGCCCGTAGAGCAGCCCGCCACCCAAATGCGCAGGGGCAGGTCGGCGTGGGGCTGGCCCCCCTGGCTCAGCCGCTGGCGGTGGTGCATCAGCGCCGGAAACACGGTTTGCCCCAGGGCGGTGTACACCTCGGCATCGCGAAAAAAGCTGGTCACCCCGATCAAAATTTCCTGGTGCAGGGCTTTGATCTCCTCGGGGTTGGCCTGGAGGTACTGGCTGTAGCTCTCCAGGCTCTCCAGGTGGTGCAGGGCCATGCGCCGCAAAACGCGCCGATTGAGGGTGCTGGGCTTGTACTGGGCAAAGTCGATCTTGGTGTGGCGTTTGAGCACCGCCACAATGTCGGCCAGGGCCCGGTCTATGGTCTGGGGGGCGGCGGGCTCGGCGGGGCTGGCGACGTAGGGGTGGGCGCTGAGGTGGGCCAGGGTCTGGGCGATTTCTTCGGGGGGTTGAATAAAGTCAACCTGGCCGGTGGCAATCGCCATGTGGGGCATGCTGCTAAATTTGGCCGAGGCCTCCGACTGCGAAAAGGTGATGCCCCCCGCCCCTTTGATCGCCTGGAGCCCCAGGGTGCCGTCGGCATCGGCCCCCGAGAGCACCACGCCAATGGCCTTGGGGCCGCGCTCCTGGGCCAGGGCGGTAAAAAACCCGTCAATAATGCGGCTGACGGTGCGCGACCGGGGCCGAGGCTTGAGCCGCAGCTCCCCCGCCACAATGGTCATCGCCGTATTGGGCGGAATCACGTAGACCTGGTTGGGTGCGATCGCAACCCCATCCACCACCTCATGCACCGGCATCGCCGTGGTGCGGCCCATAATTTCGCTCAGCAGGCTGGGCTGGCTGGGGTCCAAATGCTGCACCAGCACAAAAGCCATGCCCGTATCGACCGGCAAATGCCCCAGCAGCTGGGTAAACGCCTCCAGCCCCCCCGCCGACGCCCCAATCGCCACCACCGGAAACACGCCCGCCGTCGGGGCCGAGCTGGCGTCATCGTCGGGGCAACATTGCGGTGCAGACATGGGCAGCAGCTTCAGCTCAGCATCTCTCAACCCCCCTAGTATGACGGCTTCCGGCCCAATGGGTACGTTTCCCCGCCAGCACTCTGCTGCCAACCGTCCCAGCGGTTTTCAACGTTGATTTTGGTATCGCATTGCACCAATTCCACCGCGAAATCAACCCCCGAGCTGTCATACTGTGCTCCCTGCCTGGCATCAGCGTCGGCCCACCACCCAGACTCAGAACCCCGGGCCCGGCCCTCAGGCATCGCCAGGCGTTCCCTGGCATTACAATCCACGTTTTTTGGAGATTTCCATGGCTTCTTCGCTCACCAAAGGCACCCTCGTCACCATCATCGGCGAAGCGGTGCTGCAAAATCGGCTCATTCACCTGCTCACCGACCTCAAAGTCTCCGGCTACACCCTGGTTCCCGCCCAGGGGGCCGGCAGCCACGGTCGCCGCATGGGCGACATCGCCGGCTACAACACCAACATCGAGCTCAAAACCCTCGTCACCGCCGACCTCTCCGATCAGCTGATCGAAGCCCTCAAACCCTTCCAAGACACCCACGCCCTGATTGTCTTCCGCCAAACCGTCGAGGGCCTGTTTGATTAGATCACCGGCTGGGGCCGCAGAATAGGGCCTGTGTGCTTGGGCGACTGGATTGGGCCGCTAGATCCCGCCCCGGCCCCAAAATCATGGCCAGCCCAACCCTCAGGTAGACGGGCACCGGTACCAAACCATAGTATCTATGGTCTATCTACCCAAACCCAGGCCCACCGCCATGATCACCGTGCACCACCTCAACAACTCCCGCTCCCAGCGGGTGCTCTGGCTCCTCGAAGAACTGGGCCTGCCCTACGACATCCAGCGCTACGAGCGCGACCCCGAGACCATGCTGGCCCCCCCGGCCCTGCGGCAGGTGCACCCCCTCGGCAAATCACCCGTCATCACCGACGGCGACCTCACCCTGGCCGAGTCCGGGGCGATCGTCAGCTACCTGGTCGATCGCTACGGCAACGGTCGTCTCATTCCCCCTCCCGACAGCCCCGATCGGCTGCGCTACACCTACTGGCTCCACTACGCCGAAGGGTCGGCCATGCCGCCGCTGCTGCTCAAACTCATCTTCGACAAAATTGAGCACAGCCCCATGCCCTTCTTCGCCAAGCCCGTCGCCCGCGGCATCGTCAACCGGGTCAAAGACTCCTTCATTCACCCGCAGATCGCCCAGCACCTCGACTACATGGAAACCGAACTGGCCAAACACCCCTGGTTCGCCGGGGCCGACTTCACCGCCGCCGATATTCAGCTCAGCTTTCCGTTAGAAGCCGCCGCCGCCCGCGCCGGACTCAACGCCCAGCGGCCCAGGCTGATGGCCTTTTTAGATCGCATCCACGCTCGCCCCGCCTACCAAACCGCCCTAGAACGCGGTGGCGAATACGCCCTGCTGAGCTAGCTCAAAATCAGCCCCAATCAGCCAATCCAACCCCCTTACCGACCAAAGCAACGAATCCACCCCGAAGTCAACCACCGGGCTGTCATAGTGCAAAGTGTTAGCCGCTCATTCGTGACAGATGACCTTAGTTAACCAGTAATAAACCGAGGTAACTCCCATGGCTGACATTGTAGATACTGCCGTCAGTGCAGGTTCATTTAGTACCCTAGTGGCAGCGGTCAAAGCCGCTGGCCTGGTCGATACCCTCAAGGGTAAAGGCCCCTTTACCGTCTTCGCCCCCACCGACGAGGCCTTCGCCAAACTGCCAGACGGCACCGTCGATGGTCTGCTCAAAGACGTGGCCAAGCTGAAGAAAATTCTCACCTACCATGTCGTCTCCGGCAAGGTCATGGCTGCGGATGTCTCTAAGCTCAAGACCGCCACCACCGTCCAGGGCACCGACGTTAAAATCGACGCCTCCAACGGGGTCAAAATCAATGACTCCACGGTAACCTCCGCCGATGTGGCCGCCGACAACGGCGTCATTCACATCATCGATACGGTGCTGATGCCTGCTTAGGCTCAGCCCCCGGGCCAGGGCAGTTTAGCGCCTGCCCCTACCCCTTCGCTCAGCAAAATCCCCCCGGTGGCGGCCGCCACCGGGGGGATTTTGCTATCTGCGGTTCTATGGTGAACGCAGGGTGAACGCAGCCCCAGCCCTAGGGAGAAATACGGCGATAGCGGGCCTGCACGCCCATGTGAATACCGTAGGCAATCAGCCCCAGGGCCACCAGGCCCATCAGCCAGGCTCCGTAGGGCTGCTGCTGAATCGTTTGCAGCGCCCCTTCGGTATTTTTAGACTGGCTGGGGTCAGCGGCCAGCGCCGCCTGAATAAAGAAATAGCCAATGATCACCGCTACCACCCCCTTCGCCACCAGGCCAAACCGACCAATGCGCAGCGACCAGCGCTGTTCTCGATCGCTCATCTCCGCCAGCTTGAGATAGCGGCGAAACTTAGTCGAGTAGGCTCGATAAAAGTAGAAAAACCCGTAGGCCACAAAGGCTGCCCCCACCGCCGCCACCAGCCACTGCCCAAAGGGTTGAGCCAGCAGGGTGGCGGTCTGCTGGTCGCTAGAGTCGCTGTCGCCGGTTGGCCGGTCAAATACCAGGCGCAGGGCAAACAGCGCCAAACTGCCATAGACGGCGCCGGTCATGGCAAAAGCAACGCGGTGCCCCAGAGCCTTGAGCCCCGAGTCGCTGTGCTCAGGGTCAAACACCACCTGCACAAATTGCCACAGCACGTAGCCCAGCAGGCCCACCCCCACCAGCAGCAGCAACACCTTACCGAAAGGCTGCGCCGCCAGGGTGATCAAGGCCCCCTCGCTGCTGGTGGCTTGCCCGCCCCAGTTAAAGGCGGCTAAGAAGGCCAAAAGCCCCACCAACATGTAGACCATGCCCTTGGCGGCGTAGCCAAAGCGCGCCATGCGTTCGATCCACTTTTTCGGCTGCTTTCCCTGGGGCGCAAACTCTTGAATATCCATGGGTAGGGCCTACTAACGTCTCAATAGTGAATATCTGAGCTGAATATCTGAACTGAATGTCTGAAAACTGGCTAGTGCTCTGTCAAGCCTAAAATTGCAGGCTGGGTGGTGCGATCGCAGAACCCAACAAAACTAGCTCTGTTGACGCTGCACTAGAGCCATAGCAGAGTGTATGCCGCTGGCTAGAGCCGGTCATCCTCCCTGGCGCAGAGATTGCTGGGGCCCTACCCCAGGCAGGGCCGTCACGGTTTTCTCAGCCAATACTTATGGGCATGCAGGTGGGCATTCAGGCCACATTTACGGGGTTCTCAGCCGGGTTCTGCACCATAGACAGCGTAGACCACAGGCCAGCAAAGCCTGTTGCTGTGTACCTGTTGCTGTGTAAAGGAGAACCCAATGAAACGCTACCTAATCTCTGGCCTCACCCTGACGCTGGCCGCCCTGGCTATTGCGTCGAGCCTGGCGTCGAGTGCCCGCGCCGGCCAAACCCACCTCAACGACCCCGCCGCTGACCTGAATGGCGATGGCGTGGTCACCATTGGCGAGTTGGTCAGGTACAACCGCGACCAGCGCGATTGATCGCTGCCTAGCCCGCCCCTGGGCTAGACCGTCAACATCCCAGAGCCCGGCCCCCAAGCGGCGGGCTCTTTTTTGGGGCTCGCATCGGCCCGTTGCCGCGTTGCTGAGCCCCTGTGCCGCTACACCTCCAGGGAGAGCTGGCGGTAGGTGGGCTGGCCGCTGGGCTCCAGGTTGGACAGGGTGAGGCCCACCAGGCGCACGGGCTGGCCCCGCTCCAGGTGGGCCAGCAGCAGCTCTTGGGCCCAGGGCAAAATGGGCGACTCGGAACCCAGGGCGGTGACGAAGGTGCGGCTGCGGGTGATCTGCCGGTAGTTGGCGTACTTGAGCTTGAGGGTGAGGGTGTGGCCACGGCGCTTTTGCTCGTGCAGACGGCCTACCACCTCGGCGGCGACCCGCTCTAGGGCGGCGGTGATCTCGCTCAGGGTGGTGAGGTCGGGGGCAAACGACCGCTCGGCACCGATGGATTTGCGCACGCGGTTGGGGTTGACGGGGCGGTCGTCTTGCCCGCGGGCGACGCGGTAGTAAAATCGCCCCGCTTTGCCAAAGTGCTGCACCAGGTCGGCCTCGGCCCACTGGCGCAGGTCGGCCCCGGTGGCGATGCCGAGGCTGTGCATTTTGCGGGCGGTGACCTGGCCGATGCCGTGAAATTTTTCGATCGGCAGGGCCGCCACAAAGGCCTCGGCCTGGGCGGGCAAGATCAGGGTGAGGCCGTTGGGTTTGTTTTGCCCGCTGGCCATTTTGGCGAGAAATTTGTTGACCGACACCCCGGCGGAGGCGGTGAGCTGGGTGGTGGCGAGGATGTCGGCCTGAATGCGGCGGGCCAGCACCAGGGCCGAGGGTTCGCCCAGGGGGTTGACCGTGACATCCAGGTAGGCTTCGTCCAGCGACAGCGGCTCCACCAGGTCGGTGTAGCGGTGAAAGATCTGGCGAATTTGACCCGAGACCTGTTTGTAGACCTCGAAGCGGGGCGGGGCAAAGATCAGCTGGGGGCAGCGCTGCTGGGCCACGCGGGCGGGCATGGCGGAGTGAATGCCGTACTGCCGGGCCTCGTAGCTGGCGGCGGCGACGGCCCCCCGCTGCTCGGGGCGACCGCCCACCACCAGCGGCTGGCCCCGGTACTGGGGAAAGTCTCGCTGCTCTACGGAGGCGTAGAACGCATCCATGTCAACGTGGATGATTTTGCGCATTGGGCAATCTAGGGAGGCATGGCGGTTATGCCACCCCCAGGGTGGGGGCTTTCCCGACCTGTGGAACTGGCGGCTTGCCGCGATGATCTTAAGTATAGGAACTGTAGAAAGACCAGGAGTCAGGGCTATGTCCGTAGGGCAGTCGTCTCAGCAACCATTCTCGCCGCCGCTGTGGACTCTGGGTGCGGCCCAGGCGCAGATGGATGCGATCGCAGCTGCCCTCATGCCCCTGGGGGTAGCCGCCTCGGGCCGCGTGCAGGTGCCCTCCATCGAAATCGACATCACCGCTGCGGCCCTGGTGGTGACTGCCTTTTTACCCGGCGTTGACCCTCAGGCCGTGCGGGTGCGGGCAACGGGCAAAACCCTGATCTTTTCGGGGCAGCGGCGCGCCGGGCACCCCGGCCTAGGGGTCGCTGGCCTGGGCCTCAACTACTTTCAGCACACCGTGCCCCTGCCGGTGCCGGTGCGCGACCGCCAAATGCAGGTCACCGTTCGCGACGGAGCCCTGGTGGTGACCCTGCCCCGGGCCCTGGGCTGGCGACAGCGGCTCAGCCAGGGCTGGCAGCGCCTCAGGCAGCAGCTGGGCCAAACCCTCAAAACCTGGGCCCACCGCCTGTTAGAAGATCGGTAACAGAATCTAAAGCCTAGGTAAGAAAAAGCGCCGGGGGCCGACATCTGATCGACACTGGTCTTACGACAAATCCTAGGACCTACGCTGTCTATGACTGACTTCGACGACTTTCTGCGCCACAAATACGCCTACGTCGCCATTGGCGAGTTTAAACCCGGCTGCTTTAGCGAAGCCCGCCAGCTCTACGAAAAAGCCGTATCGACCTACACCAAAGGCTTTCAGGGCGCTTACCTGCTGCAAGAGCCGGGCAGCGATCGCGGCATCGCCATCATCCTCTGGGACAGCATTGAGGCCATGGACGGCCACCAAAACGCCGTCTACGAAAAGACCCTCGGCAAAATCGCCCACCTGTTTGAATCGCCGCCGGTGACCTCGTTCTACGAGGTGTGCAGCGAAATTGGCCTACCCCAAATTTTGGCCTCGGCCCAGGCGCTGGGCCAGGCCTCGGCCTAGTAGCGCCAGGCTCTCCACCGCCCCACCGGGCCACCGCTACCCGGTACCGCCAGACCCACACCTTTCTACGGTCTAGCGGTATCGGGCTGGTTGCTGCGCGCCCCCCTTCAACCGCGCGCGACACCACCGATCTGGCCCCGGTGCTTAAGGCTTTGTGAAGACTCCGGAGAAATACCTAAAAAGCGATGAACTTCAGGGGTGAGGGTGGGTGCGATCGCAGCCCCTATGCCACCATCAGAAATATCGCAGGGAAAGCAAAAGCGGGAGTCATCATCACCTAACCTCACGCCCATATCTAGCCAACATCTATCGATAATCTTTAACCTGAAATCGCTCGCCCACCCTGTCTCCTGGGTCAGACATCGCGGGCATCTTTTGGTATCCCGTACTGCCTCGGCTCGCCAATCGACTCACCCACCCATCTCTGTACCCAGAGCCACAACCATCCTGGTTTTGCGCCGCTGATCGCAGCCGCCGCTCAACTTGCTAGCCCCATACCCCAGCCCTGTTCGGCAGAGACCCTCCGCCGACAGATCGCTTTTGCCACCCAGACTACCGTAAACACCCATTGGAAACTGTAGGTTTATATGACCGTCGCTAAAAATCGCACCAAACAAACTGCCCCTGGGCAAGCTCCAGAATTCTCTCCCCAGACAGCTGCTCAAAACTACTCTACAAATAAAGCTAACGACACCCCCGATAGCCCACCGTTAAGCCGCGTGACCAACAACATCAAGCCCCTGCTAGAAAAGGTCTACCCCGCCGAGACCGCCGAGTGGTTAACCACCGAAATCTTCACCCTGATCAAAGACACCCTCTGCCCCTCAGGCCGCGAAGATCTCAAAAAGTGGAACCACAACAACGTGCTGCTGATCACCTACGGCGACAGCATCGTTGACGGCAAACGCGCCCCCCTCTCAGTGCTGGCCGAGTTTCTCGAAACCCACCTGCACGACACCATCACCGGCGTTCACATTCTGCCCTTCTTCCCCTACAGCTCCGACGACGGCTTTGCCATCATCGACTACCTCAAGGTCAACACCGAGCTAGGCAGCTGGGCCGACATCAAGCGCATCGCCACCCACTTCAACCTGATGGCCGACCTGGTAATCAACCACATCTCCAGCGAGCACGAGTGGTTTCAGCAGTTTAAACAGGGCGAACTGCCCGGTCGCAACTACTTCATCACCGCCGACCCCAGCGAAGACCTCTCCCAGGTAGTGCGCCCCCGCAGCACCCCCCTGCTCACCCCAGTCGAGACCACCGAGGGCGAAAAGCACGTCTGGACCACCTTCAGCGCCGACCAGATCGACGTCAACTTCGAGAACCCCGACGTGCTGATCGAGTACGTCAAAATCATCCTCTCCTACGTCGAGGCCGGTGCCCGCTACATTCGCCTCGACGCCGTCGGCTTTTTGTGGAAAAAGCACGGCACCAACTGCATGCACCTGCCCGAAACCCACGCCATCGTGCGCCTGTTTCGCGAAATCTTGCAGCTGGTAGACCCCGGCATTGCGCTGATCACCGAAACCAACGTGCCCAACCGGGAAAACCTGAGCTACTTCGGCAACCGCAACGAAGCCCACATGATCTACAACTTCAGCCTGCCGCCGCTGCTGCTGAATGCGCTCATGCAGGGCCGCTCAGACCACCTCAAAACCTGGATGATGAGCATGCCGCCCGCCCCCATCGGCTGCGCCTACTTCAACTTCACCGCCTCCCACGACGGCATTGGCATGCGCCCCGCCGAAGGGCTGCTCACCGGCGACGAATACGACCAGCTGATCACCGCCATGCGCAACTTCGGCGGCAAAATCAGCATGCGCAGCCGCCCCGACGGCACCGAGTCGCCCTACGAGATCAACATCTCGCTGTTCGACGCCCTCAAGGGCACCGTCAAAGGCGAAGACCAGTGGCAGGTGGAGCGCTTCCTCTGCTCCCAAACCATCATGATGGCGCTGGAGGGCATTCCCGCCTTCTACATCCACAGCCTGCTGGCCACCCACAACTACACCGAAGGCGTGGAGCAAACCGGCCACAACCGCACCATCAACCGCTACAAGTGGGATCTCGAAACCCTGGAAACTGCCCTGGCCGACCCCAGCACCCCCCACGCCCGCGTGCTCAACGAGCTCAAGCGGCTGATCAAGATCCGCCGTCAGCAGACCTCGTTTCACCCCAACGCCACCCAGTACACTCTCCACCCCATGAACCCGGCCCTGTTTGCCTTCTGGCGGCAGAGCCTCACCCGCGACCAGAGCATCTTCTCGGTGCACAACCTCAGCGACCAGCCCCAGGAACTGCGCCTGAGCGACCTCAACCTGGTCAGCACCGACGACTGGTACGACCTGATCAGCGGCTACCGCTTTACCGATGAGCGGGCGGTCTACCCCCTGGCCCCCTACCAGTCGGTGTGGATCACCAACAAACCCAACTCGGCCCACGACGACACCATGCCCACCCTGCTGTAGCCCCACAGAGCAAAGGGGAATCCGAGCATGCTCGGATTCCCCTGACACAGTAATGATTGTGGCTGAGACAAATCTTACAAGTCACCTAGACCGAGCGCATTTTGCAGCGCACTCTCCACCACCTCATCATCTAGAGAGATATTTTTATCTTGTTCATGTTTATAGGTCGTGGCGAGTTCTAATCTCAATGCTTTTACCACTCGCTCAGAGGCAAGCGCTTGCAGTATGCGCTTTTTGCTGGTGCAGGCTACTAGATGACTCATATTCTCAAGATCGCCGCCAAAGACAGCCTTAGAAGTCAGCAGATACAAATTTTCGGCATCAACCTCGCTAACGCCGTCTTCATCGAGTAGAGAAACATCAAATATCTCAATGAAGCGAGGATCTCTGCCGGGCTGAGGAATCACCCGGTAAAGTCGCCAAATTTGGCCATTGGTGACCACAGCCCATTCTGCGGAGAGGCTTGTAGCATAGCCAGCGGCCTGATCTCTTACGTTATTATTGAGCTTTGCTCGAATATTTTTACATTCAATCACCAGGAAAATATGATCGCCTCGCTTGAGGGCGATATCAACTTTCCCTCCGAGGGTTCTAACCTCTGTATCAAGCTCGTTTTTGCTATACCCCAGCACATTCTCCAGGGCTTCAATGCACCATCGCCTCACTTCTTCTTCGGAAGCTCTGGGTGAGTTGGAAATTTCGACCAGCCGAGGGTGCAGCCGACGGAAACCATCGCGGATAGCATCTATCGTTTCCTGTCGAATTTCTGCTTTTGTACGCCGCTTAATTCTTTTTTGGCTACACTTCTCTTCTGACTCATCCTCTGGGTGATCAGACTGAATAGAAGCAGCCTCAAGTGGGGTCGGCTCTACCAACTCCATCACAAATACGTTTCTACACTTTGGACATCTAACAGGCTTACCAATCTGATTTTGATATTCGCTCTTTACTCTAAATCTGGTCTTGCAGTCATCACAAGACGTAAAGCCTATGTAGTTGTCAACTATGCTGAGACTAGTTGTGGTCATAACGGATGTGAGGAGGGTGCGCTGGCGACTGTAACCGAAATACTCGGATCTCGGATAGATCAAAACTTACATCAACCAGATTGAGTGTTCCCAAAATAAGTTGATGACTTCACTTAAAAATTACTGAGAGCTTCTAAACATCGCATATTTAGGCTTTCAACCCGTGAAGGCATCATTCCCAGCCTTTACGCCCCTGCGAAGTGAGTAACTAGCGGAAGGTAGGTTGGACCCTACGCCAGAGCTAGTCTTATTGGGTTCTGCTAGCGCGCCACCCCAACCTACGCTTGAATCCGATCGCGATAGACTGATAGCAGCATTCACCTCTCCACATCCACACAGGAGGTTATCGCTCAATGACCGTCCAAGACCTAGAAGCGCAACTCCTACAGCTATCACCCATAGAAAAGCTGCACATCATTCAACTATTGGCTCAAAGCCTAAACGCCGATGTGGTTGAGCAACAGACCGATAGCGATGAAAAGCTGTCTGATTTCTTTCGTCAGTCTCCGCTGGCAGAAGCAGTTGCCGACAGTGGCGTTGACTTAGAGCGCGATCGCCGTTCGCCTGAAGATCGCTTTGTACCGTGACTTATTTATTGGATACGTGCGTCATCTCAGAGTTAGTAGCCAAGCGTCCTAACCCATCCGTTGTGACGTGGATTGATACTCAGCTCTCAACAGATCTTCATTTAAGCGTCATTACCATCGGCGAAATCGCCAAAGGCACCAGTAAGCTTGCTCCCTCTCGCCGTAAAGACAGCTTGACAACCTGGCTCAATCAAACGCTTCCCAATCGCTTCGGAGAACGTATTCTACGCATTGATACGGCCACGATGATGCTATGGGGAGATATGGTAGGACGGCTGGAGAAGCAAGGAACGCCAATGCCGCTGCTGGACTCTTTGATTGCGGCCATAGCAATCCAGAACTCTCTCCGACTAGTGACTCGAAATACTGATGACTTTGCTGCGACAGGGATTGTAATGCTTAACCCTTGGTTAGAGTAGTTCACGGCAAGCGGCACATCACCGCTAATGCAACTCGCTGTTTTGGTATATCGCCCCGGTTTTGGCTGAGCTTGGAAATAGACTACGACCTAGATATCGCTGAAGACGAGATGGGCGATCGTCTTAGGCAGGAAGTTGGTGCGATCGTTAGCCAACCCCTGCAGGGGCATTGCATTGCAATGCCCCTACGCCAATCATGGCAATGAACGGCAAATTCGCGCTAATGCGGGTTCATACGGGCATCCTCAAGGTATGGGCCTTTAGCCTTTCAGATGAAATACAATCCTGATAAACACCACCGTCGTTCCCTTCGCCTCAAGGGGTACGATTACTCCGCCGCCGGAGCATATTTCATTACGATCTGCGCCTTTCAACGCCATTGCCTGTTCGGGCAGGTAGTCAATGGTGAAATGCAATTAAACGAATTCGGCCAGATAGCAGCCGAATGCTGGCAAGCGATTCCCGAGCATTTTTCACATATTGAACTTGATGAGTACATTGTGATGCCTAATCACGTGCATGGAATTCTGGTAGCCAAATATACCTGTAGGGGCTTTGCACTGCAAAGCCCCTACGCAGATCGCTGCAATAAACAAAAAATTCGGTTTGACAAGGTTTCATAAGGG
>DATIVG010000400.1:0-11389 GCA_035466075.1 Nodosilinea sp.
CACGCTGGGGTTGGGGAGCCTGATTACGTTTGCGATCGCAGCCGTTGGTATCTCCCTGACCAGCGAACTGCTGGGCACCAGCACCGGGTTTCCCTTCGGCGACTACACCTACCTCAACGGACTCGGGTACAAAATTGCGGGCCTGGTGCCGTTTACCATTCCGCTGTCCTGGTTTTACCTGGGTCTGTCGTCGTTTTTGCTGGCTCGAGGCGGGCTGGCCACCGGCGGCGGCGCGGGGCGCTACGGCTGGGGGCGCTCGCTGGGGGCGGTGCTGCTGGGTTCCATTCTCTTGACCTCCTGGGACTTTGTGCTGGATCCAGCCATGAGCCAAACGGCGCTGCCCTTCTGGTACTGGCACGAGCCTGGCGCATTTTTCGGCATGCCCTACCAAAATTTCGTTGGCTGGCTCGGCACCGGCGTTGTGTTTATGGGCACGGCCCTCGGCCTCTGGAAGGCGTTTAAGTTCTCCCCCGATCTCGATCAAGCGCAGCTGACCTTGCCGCTGGTGGTCTATCTATCTAACTTTGGCTTTGCCCTGGTGATGAGCTTGGGGGCTGGCTTCTATGTGCCGATTGCCCTGGGCATTCTCACCGGTGCTCTGCCCGCCGTGCTGTGCTGGCGAGCCACCGCCCAAGACGCAGCGGAGCCCATGCTTGAGCCTGCTAAGCTGGTCAAGCCGACGGTCGATGGTGCGGTGGCAACGGCAAAGGTCGTGCTGAAGTAGCCCCTGCGGCAGTTGGCGATGGTGTTTGTTTTTGTGTTTGTAACGGTGCTGGGGAGGTGCGATCGCGCCTTCACTATCCCACAACCGACTATGACTGACCTGAGGTATTCCCTTGCCCGCTGATATGGCTGTCCCGTTTCCCTGGCCCAGCGTTGTGGCAGTCCTATTACTAGCGGCCCAGGGGCCCATGGTTGCCGTGCTACTGAGCCGGTTGGTCCAGGGGCCGTTCAGACGACCACCCCTGCAACCGGCTCAGCCAAACTTAGACCAGCTGGGCACCGTGTCGGTGGTCATCCCCACCCTCAACGAAGCCAATCGCCTTCGCCCCTGCCTTGAGGGCCTCACCCATCAGGGCTACGAGGTGCGAGAAATTTTAGTAGTTGACAGCCGCTCCACCGATGGCACCCAGGCCCTAGTCCAGACCTACCAACGCCACGATCCACGCCTCCGCCTACTAGAAGACAGCCCTCTACCCCCAGGTTGGGTGGGCCGTCCCTGGGCCTTAGACTACGGCTTTCGCCATACCGCAGCGGCCAGTACCTGGGTGCTCGGCATCGATGCCGACACCCAACCCCAGCCCGGACTGGTCGCAGCCCTGGCCCGCGCCATGGATCAAGAAGGCTACGATCTGGTGTCCTTGGCACCGCAGTTTATCCTCAAGCACCCCGCCGAGTTCTGGCTCCAGCCAGCCCTACTCATGACCCTGGTCTATCGCTTTGGCCCCGCCGGTAGCGACAACCCCTCAGCCCAGCGCGTCATGGCCAACGGTCAGTGCTTTATGGTGCGCCGTACCCTGCTAGAAACCCTCAACGGCTATACCTCAGCAGCCACCTCCTTCTGTGATGACGTCACCCTGGCTCGCCACGCCGCCAACCAGGGTGCCAAAGTCGGTTTTTGGGACGGCACTCGGCTGCTCCGAGTGCGCATGTATGAAGGGCTGTCAGAAACTTGGCAAGAATGGGGCCGCTCCCTCGATCTCAAAGACGCCGCTCCCCCGGCCCAAATCTGGTGGGACTGGGCCTTTTTAGCCCTGGTGCAGGGGCTACCCTGGCTGCTAATGCCGGCTCTGCTGGTGCTGCGCCTAGCCCTGCCCCAGGCCTGGTCCCTCTCCCTACAGCTCCTGCTAGCCGTCAACGGGGGTCTGCTAGTCACGCGTCTGGCCATGCAGGTCGCCGTGGCCTCAGCCTACGACCTCAAGGGCTCTGCTGGAGCCTGGGCCTTTTGGCTGTCGCCCCTGGCCGATCTGGCGGCAGTAGCTCGCATTGGGCTGTCATCCCTGCGGCGGCCCACCCAGTGGCGGGGGCGACAGTACCCGCCCGCCCCCTAGCCTAACCCTCTAATTTGACCAAGCTCTAAAGGGATGGCGGGCCAGATTTGAGTTGTGATAGCGGGGGTCGTGGCTGACCTCCGCCCCAACCCAGTCAGGCAAATCCACCGCCTGATCGGCGCTAGTCAGCTCAACTTCTGCCACGATCAAGCCCTGGTTCTCACCTAAAAATTCATCGATTTCCCACACCACCTGCCCCAGGGGAATACGGTAGCGATACTTATCGATCAGGGGCGGCTCGCACAGCGTTTCTAACATCGCCTGCGCGTCATCGACGGGAATAGGGTACTCAAACTCAGCCCGCACCAGACCAGCCGCAGGTCCCTTGAGGGTCAGATAGGCGCGATCACCCATGCGGCGCACCCGCACCGTGCGAGCATCCTGGGTGGGAATGTAGCCCTGGCAAAGACGCAGGGGCGGTGCCATACCCCGCCAGCCCTCGCCGACCACTAAAAACTTGCGCTCAATCTCCAGGCCCATGACGAGACCAGCCCCCTGCGGTGTTGTTAAGGCTATGTTAGCCCCGCCCAGGCAGCCCGCCCCTAGGTAACCCGCCGCAAGACATAGCTCGTCATATCGTGCAAAGCCTGACGGGCTGCCGAGGGCGGCAAATGGGCCAGGCAGCCAGCCGCCTGGCGAGCATGGCTAGCGGCCAAATCACGGGAGCGCGCAATGCCGGTACTGCGGTGAACCAAGTCAATGGCCTGATCAAAGTCGTCGGCCTCGGCAAACTCCCGCTCAATGAGAGTCGTTAAGAAAGGGTGCTCCTCCATGGCGTAGAGCACCGGAGCCGTGAGGTTGCCGCTGCGCAGATCTGAGCAGGCAGGCTTGCCCAGCACTTCGTCGGAACTGGTGAAGTCAAGAATGTCATCGACAACCTGAAAGGCCAGCCCCAAATGCCGACCGTAGTCGTAGAGCTGATCGATAACAGCTTCCGAAACCTCGCTCAGCGCCCCCACCGCCTTGGAGCTGTTGGCAATTAGAGAAGCGGTTTTGAAGTAGCTCTTCTCCAGGTAGGCTTCGATCGAGAGGCTGGTGTCAAACCGGTTGAGCCCCTGCTGGATCTCGCCTTCGGCTAAATCCATGATCACCTGGGAGAGCAGCTTAACCACCCGCAGATTGTCGAGGTTGGCCAGATACCAGGACGACTGGGCAAACAAAAAGTCACCCGCCAGCACGGCAATCCGGTTGCCAAAGCTGCTGTGCACGGTGGGCACCCCACGGCGCACAGCAGCCTCATCGACGACATCGTCATGGACCAGGCTAGCGGTATGAATCATCTCGGTGATTTCCGCCAGCCGCCGGTGCTTGGGAGTAATATCCTGATCGACCATCGTGGCCTTGGCCAGCAGCAGCACAATGGCCGGACGCAGCCGCTTTCCCCCCGCACCGAATAGGTGTTCTGCCGCCGCAAACAGAATAGGATGCCGGGCCCCGACCAGCCCCTTCAGGTTTTGAGTCATCAGGTCGAGGTCGGACTCAACCGGCGCGAAAAGAGAAGTTACTGAAGACATGGACCCCGGCAAGCGCAGTAAGGTTACGATTTTTTAAATATTCTATCGTCATTCTAAGGCAACCCTGGGGAGAGTTATGGGCAAAAGCGGGTGCAGTTGAGGGGTTGCAACGATAAAACCACCGGCCCAGGGGTGCTCTCCCAGGGCCGAAATGGCCTCCAGCAGCGGTTTCAGCCCTCGATGGCAAGGTCTTGACCGGTTCTGGAGACTTTCCCTCAATCGCTCGTCTTTTCCTTCAAATAAGGGAAAGCCCATCTCTCAGTTTTGGAATGTCGTGATAGACTGAAATTAAGAATTTCTCAAGAAAGTTGACAGAGTTTTTTAGATTATTTCTGATTGGCTCTTGTCGATTTGGCACTTTGAGCTGGCTGTGACGCTAAGTGGTTTTTCCACTGGTTTAGAGGGTGTCAGGTCATTTTTAATTCATTTGATGGGCTTGCGATAGTCCTGAAATTTTCGCGCATGCTTTTTCCTTTGGGAAGATGGCGGTTCTTTGGTGCAGGGTTTCTGCGGCGAGGACTGGCAGTGCGCTGGTTTGTTTTAGCCCGGTTTCATCTTCCCCCACCCTCCTCTCACGGCCATGACCTACTCTTCCGCCCTGATTGTTATTCCTGCACTGGCGATTGCCTATCTGCTGCTGGTCTACGGGATGCTGGCCTTGGCCAAGCGGGCTAGCCAGTCACGCCGCACCGAGGGATAAGTCAACACCTCTGGCGGCTGGCCGAGTATTGCTGAGGGATAAGGACCCTAAGAAAAGAGCCGAGGGAAAAAGAGCTGGGTTATCTAGCCCTGAAGTCCCTAGCCCTTAGAGTTGGTGGCCAATTCTGGCAGGCGAATTTGATGCACCTTGGGCTGGTGGCCGAGCCACTGTACCGATAGCTTTTTGAACTCAGCGGCAGACCCGCTGACGTAAAACTCCGTTGACCAGGCTGGGGTGCTGCTGCGCAGCCCGAGGGCATCGAGCTCTTGGGCCGCAGCGGCCACCATCGAAATAGCTGGATCGACATACTGCATTGAGCTGGGCAAGATGGTTTGCAGCACTGGCGCCAGGTGGGGATAATGGGTGCAACCGTAGACCAGGGTGTCGATTTCGGCGGCCATCAGCGATTGAAGGTAGGTGGCGGCGGTGCGTTGGGCGTGGGGAGCGTGAATTTGATTTTGCTCTACCAGAGGCACAAAGTTGGGGCAGCCCACCTCCCAGACTTGGCAGGCGGCATCGATTTCTTGAATGGCCTGGGTGTAGGCTCGGCTGTTGACGGTAGCCTGGGTGGCGATCACCCCAATGCGCCTGCCCTGGCGGGCGGCGGCCTGGGCACCAGGGCGAATCAGGCCTAGTACCGGAAACTCAAACTCATCTTGCACGCGATCGAGGGCCAGGGCGGAGCTGGTGTTGCAGGCCATCATCACCATCTTGACGCCCTGGTCGGCCATCCAGGTCAAGATTTGGCGCACAAAGTAGAGAATTTCTTCGGGTGACCGGGAGCCGTAGGGCAGGCGGGCGGTGTCGCCAAAGTACAGCACAGATTCGTTGGGCAACTGGCGGTAGATCTCCCGCAGCACTGTCAGACCGCCGACTCCGCTATCAAAAATGCCAATCCGGGCCGGTTGTGTGGTCAGCAGGCGATGGTTTAACCCGTTGTTCATCCGTACCTATGCCTATGGGTGAAAAAATAATCTCAATGAGTCTACCGGGTTTTGGGGGTACGGCCCGCAGAAGTCAAAAACTCGCTGGGGTCAGGCGGTGACTTGTAGTATGTTGCACCGGGAATCGACCCAGACAGTTCTGCATTACGGGGTGTGTCAAGTTTTGAGCCCAGCTGCGCTCTGCTCTGGTGCTCAGGGAAAACTCAGCTTGAGCTTCTACCTTGAATGTCTGGATGACCACGGAGCTAGGCGCTCTCGGCAAGTTGCCATAGGGTCGCCATACGGCTGACACATCGTCGCTACAGGGCTGGTTTATTCTATTGCCAAGGAAACTCAGAACTAGCGAGAATCAAGGATGATGAGCCTTTCTGTGGTTGAGCCGGGCAGGTTCGGTTTTCACAGGGGGCTAACCCCAATAGGGCAAGTGATTCTATCCCGCAAAATGTAATGAGTTGCACTGTCACTGGCGAGGCCCATCTGCCTTGAAGTGAAACATCCGATGCAGACCGCGTGGAGTGAGTTGGATAGTCTAGCTTATGGAAACAAATCCATGCTAACCCCCGTCCAGCAGTTGACTACATTTGTAGCACTTTACGCAACAAACAAGTTGTTATATTCTAGAGAGGTAAACTCATAGCGGCTTCGAGTTTGAGCTCAGGAACAGGTCTGGGTTGGCGCTATGCCAGGGAGCTTGCACGATGGTCGGACGGTGCATGGCTGTGATTTATAGCTGTGGCAGCGCTGCTCTCTAGGTTCAGGTTGTTCCATTGCAAGTGGTTAACAGAGTCCTGATGATTGGAGCCCAGTTGAGAAGATTGTAGAGCGGAGATGCCGAGGGCGCTGGCATTTGGTGAGGGAAAAGGCGCACCTATGGCGAGACTGGGTAAATAACAGGGCCGGGTAAAGCCGACCGGGTGTAGAGATGGTCAGTGTGTTGCAGAGGAAGCCTGCTTTTGGCGGTTTACCTCATCGTTATTAGTTTTTTGGTTGTTAGCTTCGAGCGTTTGCCGCATTGTCAGTGGAGGAAAGGTTATTTATGGCTAAGACAAAAACCCGTGTGTTGAAGAGCAAGCCCCTCTACAGTGCCGACGCTGTACGAACCTACCTCCATGAGATTGGACGGGTGCCCCTGCTGACCCATGAAGAGGAGATCATCTTTGGCAAGCAGGTGCAGGCCTATATGGCGCTGCTGGAGAAAAAAGAGGAGCTGACTGAGTCTTTGGGCCATGAGCCGACGGCGGCGGAGTGGGCAGAGGCGGCTGGCCTGCCTGAGGAAAAGCTGACTCAGACTGTGCGCCAGGGCGAGCGTGCCAAGCGCAAGATGATTGAGGCAAACCTGCGCCTGGTAGTTGCGATCGCAAAGAAATACCAGAAGCGCAACCTGGAGTTTCTCGACCTCATTCAGGAAGGCACCCTGGGTTTAGAGCGCGGCGTCGAGAAGTTCGACCCCACCAAAGGCTATAAGTTCTCCACCTACGCCTACTGGTGGATCCGCCAGGCCATTACTCGCGCCATTGCCCAGCAGGCGCGCACCATTCGTCTGCCCATTCACATCACCGAGAAACTCAACAAGATCAAGCGCGTGCAGCGAGAGCTGTCGCAGCAGCTGGGTCGCAGCCCCAACGCCACCGAAATTGGCGATGCGCTGGAGCTGGAGCCCAAGCAGATTCGCGAGTTTTTGGTGCTGGCACGGCAGCCAATTTCTCTGGATGTGCGCATTGGCGACAACCAGGATACCGAGCTGCAAGAGCTGCTGGAGGACGACGGTATTTCGCCCGAGACCTTCACCGCCCAGGAATCGCTTAAGCAGGATATTCGCAACCTGCTCTCCGAGCTGACCCCCCAACAAAAAGAGGTGATCACCCTGCGCTACGGCCTCGAAGACGGCAACGAGCTGTCGCTGGCCAAGGTGGGCAACCGGATGAACATCAGCCGCGAGCGGGTGCGCCAGCTGGAACAGCAGGCCCTCAAGCACCTGCGCCGCCGCAAGGCCACCATGCACGGCTATATCGCCAGCTAGGCATCAGCGAGAATCGCCACTAAAAACACCGGGGGTCAGATTTGATCCCCGGTGTTTTTAGTGGCGTCTTAAGCACCCCCAGCTCAAACCCGGCATCAGGCGGTGTGGCTGCTGCTGACGCTGGGGAGCCAGGCCTCGGCTTGAGTTTGGTTGCGACCCGACTGCTTGGCTCGGTACAGCGCCTGGTCAGCCTTGCCGATCAGGTCATTGATAAGGGGCAGGGCGGTGATCAGGGCCGCGTCGCCACTGGCCGGCCAGCAGGAAAGCCCCACACTGGCGGTGACCGACAGCGAGCCACCATCGCAGGTAAAGGGGGTGGCGGCAATGACGCGCCGCAGCCGCTCGGCCCCAATCCAGGCCTGGGCCTGATCGGTCTCGGGCATGAGCAAAATGAACTCTTCCCCGCCGTAGCGGGCCAAGATATCGCTCTGGCGCAGGTTGGCGTTCAGACGCAGGGCAATGTCGCGCAACACCTGGTCCCCGGACAGGTGACCGTAGGTATCGTTAATGGCCTTGAAATGGTCGATGTCGAGCATGAGCAAGGTAACGGGCCGATTGGAGCGGGCCGACCGGGCAATCTCTCGACCGGCCAGCTCAATAAAATGGCGGCGGTTGTAGACGTGGGTAAGCGAGTCACGCATGGCCAGTTCTTCGAGGGCGATCTGGGCGGCTTTGATCTCAGTGATATCTTCTACGGCCCCTTCGTAGAACTGAATGGTGCCGTCGCGATCTGAGATCGCCCGCGCCACGATGCGAACCCACAGGTTGCGGCCATCCTGACGCAGCAGTTTGAGTTCACAATCTTTGAGGGTGTCGGCCTGGCTCAGGTAGTCACCCCAGGCGAGCGGGTGCCGCCGATCGACCACCAGACTGCCGGGCTGAATCGGGCTAGCCTGCAAAAACTCAGCTACGTTATCGAACCCAAACATCGTCAGCAGGGCCGGGTTGGCATCGAGGGGCTGCCCAGTGGTACTAAACCGACACAGACCGATGGGCACGTGGTGAATAAGGCTGCGATAGCGGGCTTCGGAGGCGCGGAGATGGGCCTCGTCGCGGCGGGCGGCGGTGATGTCGCGCATAAAGGCCAGCAGGGCCGGGCGATCGCCGTAGTCGATGGTGGTGGCATAGATCTCGACCTCACAGGTGTGCCCCTGACGGTGCAAAATCTGTCCTTCCCCAGGGCCAGTGGAGGGAGAAAGGGCAGTCATGTCCTGCTCCGGAGGCAGCTGAACCAGATCGCTCAAGGCGAGCTGGCCGAGGTCGTCGTAGTCGTAGCCAATCCACTGGGTGAATTGGGGGTTGCCGTAGACCAGTCGCCCCTCCTGAAAGACCGCCACGCCAATGTTGGCCTGCTCCACAATGGAGCGAAACATGAGCAGCACGGCGGCGGGCTCGGAGGGAGTTGGAGCCGGGACGTAGGGCCGGGAATGGCCGGGGAGAGCTCCCTCAGCCCTGGTCGGGCTGCCGTCTGGTACCGCCCTGAGACCAGGGCTGTCTCTGAGTCCTTCGGCGGCCTCCAGGTGCTGGAGGGCCAGCTCAAAGCTGTGCATGGTTTTGTAGGTCTGGGCCAGCTGTCGGTGGCAGTCGTAGAGGGCGTGGAGGTTGTGCTGCTCTAGGGCAATGGCCAGCGCCTGCTGAATGGAGGCCACCGATAGGCGCGGCTCCCCCTGCTCCAGGTGGGCGTGACCCAGCCGCTGCAACACCAGCATTTCGGCCTGGGGGTTGGCGCTGTGCTGGGCTAGCCTGAGCGCCTGCTCAAAGGCCACCAGGGCCTGGGCATAGCTGCCTTGTTTCAGACAGTCTTCGCCGCTGCTCAACCAGCTAGCCGCTTGATGGGGAAATGGGCTCATGGGTTAACGGGAATGGAGGCTGGACAGCTGACTGAATTCCCTGGGCGTAGACGCCGCCACGGGGGTTAGGACAGGCTTAACCGCGATGCCTTGGGCGATGGCTATGCAACGATGGCTAAGCGACCGGTTGCTGCTCTCGTTTTGCGGTTGGTCGTTGCCCTATGCCCGGCGCGCTGGCCACAGCCATAGGGGGCTAGACCGTGGCGCTGCAATCCTAGCGCCAAAAACCTTAAAATTCTCCGGTGACGCGCTTTTCAAACTCCTGGCGCACCGCCTCGGCCAGGGTGAGGGCCTCGGGGTAAATCTCGGCGTGGCTTTCTTTGAGCCAGGCCAACAGGCGGCTAAACTGGGCGTTGCGCAGCTCTAGATCGGCCTGAAAGATGGAGGCGGTGGCCATGTGCTGGGCGTATTTGGGCGCATGGCCCTGCCTGACAAACTGAGCGGTGAGGGCCACCAGGGCCTCTTTGCGAACGTCGGGCTGGCTAGAAGCCATCGGAAAATCCATGGTGTGATCCCTCTCCGGGTACAACAGTGCCCCGACGGTGGAGCCGCCCGCCGCCTGGGTAATTACCCTTAGAGTGCCCAACCCGCTGCGGTCAGCCTGATTTGCAAAAAAAAGTAACAGCGAACCGGGTAGTTTGCCCAGCCAGCGGTGACCAGTGAGTGGGGTCAGGGCTCAAGGTTGGAGGTTCGAGGTCGGTCGCGCCCGGCTAGCGATGGCTGACAGGGTTACAAAACTTTGTGAAAAGGGGCTGACCCAGGGGCAGAGTTGAAGCAAATCAAAAGTTTCCCCCGCTCTGCTGGGTATGGCCTTTAGCATGCGAAAAGACATGGCTAATGATTTTTTGGCCTTGGTAGTTAATTCGCAAGCTCTGATCGTCGGTATCGTTGGGTGCCGCTGCGATCGCACCATCTCCCTAGGAGAGTAGCCATGAACCAAATTCCCGCTCCCTTCTGGACGCTCATCATCGGCATTGTGGTCACCCTGGTGAGCCTGTGGGTGGGGCAAAACAACCATATGCTGCCGGTGCAGGCGTCAGAACAGGCTCCCCTAGTCGATGATCTGTTTAACGTCATGGTCACCATTGGCACCGCCCTGTTCATTGTGGTGCAGGGGGCCATCATCTATTCCATGGTGCGCTTTCGCCGCCGCGAGGGCGACGACACCGACGGCCTGCCGATTGAGGGCAACCTACCCCTGGAGGTGTTTTGGACCGCCATTCCCAGCGTGATTGTGGTGGGCCTCGGCCTCTATAGCGTGGTGGTCTTTCAGGAAATGGGTGGCTTTGCCCCCGGTGGCCACCACGGCCACGGCACCATGGTGGCCATGGCCCCCCAGCAGACGGTGGTCGATGTGGCACCGCTGCTGGCCCAGGCGGGCGAAGACGACAGCGTATTTTCTAAAACCCAGGTCTACGGCTTTGGCTCCGGTGCTCCGGGCCTGGGCAACGCCCCCGACCTGACGGTGAATGTCACCGGCATGCAGTACGCCTGGATTTTCACCTACCCCGGCACCAACATTGTCGATGGCGAGCTCCACGTGCCCGTGGGCCAGGATGTGCAGCTGCTGATTGAGGCCAAGGATGTGATCCATTCGTTCTGGGTGCCGCAGTTTCGCCTCAAGCAGGACGCCCTGCCCGGCGAGTCGGCGGAGCTGCGGTTTGTGGCCACCCGCGAAGGCACCTATCCCGTGGTCTGTGCCGAGCTGTGCGGGGCCTACCACGGCGGTATGCGCACCCAGGTGATTGTGCACTCCGCCGAAGACTATGCCGCCTGGGTGGAGAGCCGCCTGGCCTCGGCCCCGTCGAGCACCACCGTGGCGCAGTCTCTGGGGCAGGCCACCGATGCCGACTACCTGGCGGCCCTGGCCCCGGAGCTGGCCCAAGCCCCAGGCTACGACCAGCGGCCGGTCACCCAGATGGCGGCCCTGGACCACAGCATGATGAGCCACGGCGCTATGAACCACAGCCCGATGCCCTAGGGTGGCTTGACCCGGCCCGCGACCGACGATTGTTTGCCCCCGTTTTAATCGCCGTTTATTAGCAACCTATTCATGGCCCAAGCAGATATTTCCATGGCCCCCACCGGCACCCAGGGTGGCCATAACCATCCCGACAAGTGGAAGTGGTACGACTATTTCACCTTCAACGTCGACCACAAGGTGATTGGCATTCAATACCTGGTGACGTCGTTTTTGTTTTACCTGGTGGGGGGCTTCATGGCGGTGCTGATGCGCACTGAGCTAGCCACCCCCGACTCCGATTTTCTCAGCCCTGAGCTGTACAACGCCTTTTTGACCAACCACGGCAC
>DATIVG010000401.1:0-7580 GCA_035466075.1 Nodosilinea sp.
TCAAAACTAAAAACTAAAAATTCAAAACTTATATCTAGACGCCGCTGAGCTGTTGTTGGTAGAGGGTGTAGTAGCGGCCCTGGAGCGCCATCAGCTCGGTGTGGGTGCCCAGCTCCACGGCGGAGCCCTGGTCCATCACCAGAATTTGGTCGGCCTGCTGAATGGTGTTGAGCCGGTGGGTAATGAAAAACACGGTGCGCCCCTGGGCCCAGTCCTTGAGGTTCATGGAGACCTGGTGCTCGGTGTCGTAGTCGAGGGCGCTGGTGGCTTCGTCTAAGATCAGCAGGCGCGGGTTTTGGAGGATGGTACGTGCGATCGCAATGCGCTGCCGCTGCCCCCCCGAGAGAGTCGAGCCCCGCTCGCCGACCCGGGTGTTGTAGCCCAGGGGCAAATCCATAATGAAATCGTGGCAGCAGGCGGTTTTGGCCGCCTCAATGATCACGCTGGCCTCGGCGTCGGGGTTGGTGAGGGCAATGTTCTCCTGAATGGTGCCCTCAAACAGCAGGCTATCCTGGGGCACAATGCCGATCTGCCGCCGCAGCGAGTGCAGATCCACCTTGCTGATGTCGTAGTGGTCGATCAAAATGCGGCCCGACTCCAGCTCGTAGAGCCGGGGCAGCAGCTTCATCAGGGTGCTCTTGCCCGAGCCGCTCTGGCCCACCACCCCAATAAAAATGCCCGCCGGAAACTCCAGACTGACGTTGGCCAGCTGCAACGGCCCCGAGGGGGCAAAGCGAAAGGCCACATTCTCAAAGGTGACCTGCCCGTCAATCTCGGGCATGGGAATCTGGTTGGCCTCGTCGGCGTCGGTCTCCTGGGGGTGGTCGATGATGTCCGACAGCCGCTCCAGCGACAGTGCCGTTTCCTGGAAGTTTTGCCACAGCTGGGCCAGCCGCAAAATCGGTGCCGTCACATAGCCCGAGATAATCCGAAAGGCGATCAGCTGACCCAGGGTGAGCTGGCCCTCCAGCACCAGGTAGGCCCCCACCCACAGCACCAGCAGGGCCGAGAGCTTGTTGAGAAAGTTGCTGGCCGAGTTTGCCGTGGTGGAGGTGAGCACAGTGTTAAACCCGGCGCTGACGTACTCGGCGTAGCGCTCCTGCCATTTCCAGCGGGTGCGCAGCTCAATGTTTTGCGCCTTCACCGTTTGAATGCCCGACAGCGACTCGACCAGCAGCGACTGGGTGGCGGCGTTGCGCTCGGCCTTGATGCGCAGCTGCCGCCGCACAATCGGGGCGGCCAGCACCGTCACCAGCACAAACAGCGGAATCGTCGCCAGCGCCACCAGGGTGAGCAGCCAGCTGTAGATGAACATCACCACGATGTACAGCACCGAAAACACCGCGTCGAGCACCACCGTCAGCGCCGTGCCGGTGAGGAAGGAGCGGATATTTTCTAGCTCGTTGATGCGGCTGGAGAGTTCGCCCACCGGGCGCTTGTCGAAGTAGCGCAGGGGCAGGCGAAACAGGTGGTCGATAATTTCTGACCCCAGGGCCATATCGATGCGGTTGGTGGTATCGACAAACAGGTAGGTGCGCAGACTGGTGAGCAGGGCCTCGAAAATGGCCACAATCACCAGGAAAATGCCCAGCACTTGCAGGGTATCGACGCTGTTTTGCACAATCACCCGGTCGATGATGATCTGCACCATCAGCGGGTTGGCCAGGCCAAACAGCTGCACAAAGAAGGAGGCCACAAACACCTCAATCAGCACCCAGCGGTATTTTTGAATGGAGGGCCAAAACCACTGGAGGCCAAACTTTTGCTGGGGGGTGTCGCGGGTGGGCTCCAGCAGCAGCACCTCGCCGCTCTCCCCCCAGACCGCGGCAAAGCTCTCGGGGGTGCGGCGAATGATGCCCACCTCGGGGTCGCCCAAAATGTAGGCTTGCTCGCTGGTTTCGTAGAGCACCGCAAAGCTCTCCTGCCAGCGGATCAGGCAGGGGGTCTGGAGGCGGCTAAAGGCCCCCACGGGCACCCGCACCAGCTGGGTTTTGAGGCCCATCATTTCGCTCACCGAGCCGCAGATCGGCAGCGACAGCTGGCCCATGCGCTCGTGCTGGTTGGCCAAAATGCGGCGAATCACATCGCGCCGAAAGGGCATGGCAAACTGCTGGCTGAGCATGTCAAAGCAGGCCAGGGCCCCGTCGATCTCGCCGCGCCCGCGGGCGAAGGGGTAGCTGCGGCTGGGCGATTTTTCGGCGGCGGCAGCGGTCTGGGGGCGGGGCACCAGATCGGCCTCGGTGGCGTAGGGAATGTGGTTGACATCCAGCACCTCCACGGAGCCAGCAACGGCCGCTGGCTCTAGATCGGCGGGTGCGGGCAGGGTCTCGGCCAGCACGGCGGGGGTGAGGCCCAGCACCCGCGCCCCCTGGGGGCTGAGCACCTCCACGGACCGGTCGAGGGTGAGGGTGGAGCCGATGGGCAGGTTGAGCACGGTGCCGCCGCTGAGCACCCAGGTGAGGGTGGAGTCGAGGTGGCCGAGGTCGCAGGGGCCGCTGGGCAGGGTGACAATCGTGGAGGCGTCACAGACGGTTTGGGCCTTGGCTTTGAGATCGCCGAGGTCGAGGGCGTGGGCCTTGGCGTGCTCGGCCACTAGATCAAAGGCTTCGATGGCGTAGGTGCGATCGCACACCACCCCGCCAAACTCTGGATACTCCTTCAGCAGGCCCAAAAAGGTATACGAAGGCAGGGTCAGCGCCAGCACCTCCGTCGAGGCAATCACCGTTTCGCAGGGCACGCCGCGAATCAGGCTGATCACCCCCAGCATTTCGCCCCGGCCAAACCGCCCCAGGGTGACGGGCTGCTGGGTGCGCGGGTCGTAGCCCAGCAGCCGGGCCTGCCCTTCCAGCAGCACAATCACCTGCTGGGTGAGCACCTCGCGCCGCAGCAGCGGCTGCCCCAGCCGGTAGCGCAGGGGCTGGGCCGTTTGCAGCAGCTGTTGCAGCGCCTCGGCGGGCAGCCGGTCAAAGGGGGCGAGGGACTGAAAGGTCTGTTGAATCGACAGCGACGTTTGGGTCATGGCCAGGTCGTAGGAAGGCACGGTAGCGGCCAGCCCGGCAGATCGTGATGCTGCGGGAAGGGCCCATCGGTAACAGGTCTACAGAGAACTACGTTCGGCAAGAGACCGGCAGATGCATCCGCTTGACACACAACGTCATTTAGACTTGGTATCTTTAGCTACCTGGGCAGCTACCTGAACCATGCTACGGCGTTAGGTATACCGCCAAAGATAACCCTAGGTTAACGTTACCCACCAGGTTGTTAAAGTTCCTTCAAGCCTGCCTGCCGTTCTCCACCCGCCCAGGCAGCCGGGCCAAAGCTTCTCCTAAAGCCGCCCCCAAATCCCTTCCCCGAGATCACTCCTAGAAACCGCCCCCCAAGACCGCCCCCCTGTGCCACTTTTGCCCCTGCTACCGTCCCTAGGCCGTCTTTATCAACCGCTGGTAGGGTCATTACTAGAAACGCCCACCCGTCGCCTGCCCCCTCGCCCAATGATCCCCATGCTCACCCTCACCCCTCAGATTGCTCTCCCCCGCTGGTTGCAGGCCGGTGCGCTCAGCCTGGCCCTGGGCCTGGTAGCCGGCTGCGAAAACTACCCCGCCACCGGCGACACCGTCACCACCGGCACCTACGAAGCCACCGCCACCGTCACCCAGACCTGGCGAGCCGAGTACGCCCGCAGTTTTGATCGCCGCCAAACCATCCACATGGAGACCTTTCAGTCAAACTCGCTGGTCAACCGCAACGGTCTGCGCCCCGAGGGAGCCGCCACCGGCCCCGACGACGAAGGGCTCTACTGGCCAGCGCTGCCCCCGCGCCCCACCGCCGACGAGCTAGAGGCCCGCAAGCGCGAACCCATCGAGCAGCGCACCGACCCCATGCTGCTGCGGGAGGTAGACTATGCCCTCACCTTTGACTACAACGGCCAGCGGCGCACCCTGCCCACCAGCCGCACCGTCTACCGCGAGGCCTCGCAGGCCTTTGCCGATCAGCAGGCCCTGGAAATTACCTTTGGCCCCGGCGAGCAGAGCATTGGGGCGGCCCGGCGGATGGCCAGCTTTGATCGGTAGGGCAAAGGGCCATTCACAGTGTGGCTGTGCGTCGGTCGATAAGATGTCGTAGAACCCTTTACCATCAAGGGTTGGCCAGATTTTGCTGCCCATAGCCCCGTCCCCAGAGGGGCTAGCCTTGGCGGGCTTTTGTCGGCCAACGAGCCCATAGACAGTATTATCAGGGCTGTATCGGCTACCGCAGCTGCGATCGCAGCCCTAACCCTGAGTGTTGCCCGGCGCTCAAGCTCAGTGCTCCAGTGGGGTCAATGGCTGCCCGCCCGACGTATCTCTAAACGCCCTTTGGTTTGTTTTTGAACATAGTTTTTGAACACAGATAACTGAGGATAACGTCTTCCTATGATCCAGTGGTTTGAAGAACGCACCTTTGCCACCGAGGCAGAACGTCAGGCCATGGCGGAGCCTACGGTTATAGAACCCTTTGGGGTGCCGCGATCGCTGCCTCGAATGCTGTTTGACTTTGCCATTCTCACCGCCTGCATCACTCCCAACAATCCTGAATTGCCCCTGCTAGACTTTGGCGCTGGCACCGGCTGGATTACCGAACTGCTGGGGCGCATGGGGAAGCGAGTGGTCGCCTTTGACATTCACAACGACCTGGAAGTCTGCCTGCAAAACCGGATCGCCGCCGACCGGCGTCTGGTCAGTCAGCACATTGGCTTTGAGCAGGGCGATGGCCATCAGATGCCCTTTGCCGATGGCAGCTTTAGCAATCTACTGTGCTACGACACCCTGCACCATATGCACAGTTATCCCAAGGTTTTTGGCGAATTTTTCCGGGTGCTAGCTCCGGGCGGTCGCGCTATTTTTGTCGAGCCCGGTGCTCGACACAGTCAATCCCCCGCCACTATTGCCTTCCTTGAACAGCAAAAAGCCCACGACCCCACTTGGATCGAGCGCGATGTCGTGCTCGAAGAAATCGATGAGATTGCCCGCCAGGCTGGCCTGACTGGCCTGACGGTGGTGCCCATTCCCCACCCCGATAATTTAGTCACCTTTGATGTAGAAAACTGGCAGCAGTTTCGGAACGTTGTCCCCAGTTCTGAAAGAACGATGGCGCGTGAAAGATTCTGCGACCATCTGGGGTACACAAACTACAACGACAGGGTGGTTTTCTACACCGAGCGCAAGCCCTAAACGACTAAACCGTAGGGGCGTAGGCGTAGCCGAGCCAGAGGCTCTATGCCATTCACCCTTCTGAATCGAGGGTAGCCAAGAAGGATTTAGTATCAGACTCTCTGTTTGAAACCCCTAGGCAAAGGCTGAGCCGCCGAGGTCGGTGGGCACATCTTGCCAGCGGCCATTGCCGACCGCCCGCACCGCCTCTTTGAGGCTGAGGTCGCCGGTGTAGAGGGCCCGGCCCACAATTACCCCCTCTACGCCAAGGGGTTCTAGCGCCAGCAGGCTGAGCAGGTCGCGCAGGGCACCGACGCCGCCGGAGGCAATCACCGGCATCGACACGGCCTCGGCCATGGCCCGCAGGGCGGGGATATTGGGACCCTGGAGGGTGCCGTCGCGCTGAATGTCGGTGTAGATAACGGCCGCCGCGCCGCGCTGCTCCATCTGCTGGGCCAGGTCGATGGCGTCGACTGCGGAGGTTTCGAGCCAGCCCTGGGTGGCGACTTTGCCGTCGCGGGCGTCGATGCCGACGATGATCTGGCCAGGAAATTCGGCAGCTAGATCGCTGACCAGGTCAGGGTTGTTGACCGCGGCGGTGCCGAGAATGGCGTAGCGTACGCCCAGGGCAAATAACTCAGTGACGCGGGTGCGATCGCGCAGTCCCCCGCCCACCTCCACCGGCATGTCCACCGCCCGCACAATCGCCTCAATCGCCCGCCAGTTTTCCGGCTGGCCCGACTTGGCCCCGTCGAGATCCACCAGATGCAGGCGGGTGGCGCCCTGGTCGGCCCACTGCCGCGCCACCTCCACCGGGTTGTCGTTAAACACCTCGGTTTGGGCATAGTCGCCCTGGTACAGCCGCACACAGCGACCCTCGATCAGATCAATAGCGGGAATGACTTCCATAGGTATTCAACTTAACTGCGATGGTAAGCTTCAAAAAATTCGTCCCTAGAGACGCCAACCTGATTGCAGATTGCTCTCAGAGTTCCACTTTTGATATTTGAATGATTGGGCATAACGAGAGGTGTTTGGCTACCATCTTCGTTCTCCCGACTCATAACGATGTGCTCCCGCTCCCGAATCATCCGAAAGCCCAGGGATTCAAAAGCTTTAATAACCCTCTTCTTAGGCGCATCGACCGGGAACTTCGGCATCAGACCGCAATGGCAGCTTCAGCCAGAAAAACCTCGATCGAGGAAGCATCGTCTAGTATTTCCTTGCCAAATACCTCAACGTAGCAGGCAATGGCCGATTTTACATCGGCAAGGGCTGCTTCATAGGTGTCACCCTGACCCACTACGGCTCCAGGCAGACCAATGGGATAGGCCACATAGCCGTCTGAATGCTTCTCGATGACGATTTTGAACTGTCTCATGGTGATGGCCTCTAAAACAGCCTGGGAACCCACGCCAGTGGATTGCCAGTAATTGAGCCTGCTCTCCCATAGTGACACAGCTAGGGGAGGCCGTATCTGCCACTGATCGGCCCCTATTCACCGGCCCCACATTCCCGTAAACTCCTATATGCGAATCACCACCGCCCAAGCGTAACGACACCATGCTAGACCTGACCGGTAAAAACGCCCTGGTAACGGGCATTGCCAACAACAAATCCATTGCCTGGGGTATTGCCCAGCAGCTCCACGCCGCCGGAGCCAACCTCGGCATTACCTACCTGCCCGACGAAAAAGGCCGGATGGAAGGCAAGGTCAAAGATCTGGTGGAGCCCCTCAACCCCAGCCTGTTTTTGCCCTGCAACGTGCAGGATGAAACCCAGGTGGAGCAAGTGTTTAGCACCATTGGCGAGAAGTGGGGCAAGCTCGACATTTTGATTCACTGCCTGGCCTTTGCCAACCGCGATGATTTGACCGGCGACTTTAGCAATACCTCTAAGGCGGGTTTTCAGCTCGCCCTCGATGTCAGCGCCTACTCGTTAATTACCCTGGCGCGGGGGGCCAAGCCGCTGATGACCGAGGGCGGCAGCATCGTCACCCTCACCTACCTGGGCGGCGTGCGGGTGGTGCCCAACTACAACGTCATGGGCATTGCCAAGTCGGCCCTGGAGATGAACGTGCGCTACCTGGCCTCGGAACTGGGACCCAACAATATTCGCGTCAACGGCATTTCGGCGGGCCCGATTCGCACGCTGGCCTCCTCGGCGGTGGGCGGCATTCTCGATATGATCCACCACGTGGAAGAAATCGCCCCCCTGCGCCGCACCGTCACCCAGACTGAGGTGGGCAACACTGCCGCCTTTTTGTGCAGCGACCTGTCGACGGGCATGACCGGCCAAATTCTCTACGTCGATTCTGGCTACTGCATCATGGGCATGTAGGGTATCGGCGAATCGCCAGCGGTAGGGTGGGCACCGCCCACCATGGAACCCAGC
>DATIVG010000402.1:0-7415 GCA_035466075.1 Nodosilinea sp.
CGGCAGCACCTGCAACAGGCGATCTGCAATGGCGGTTTTGCCCGCGCCGCCCATGCCCACCAGACCACAGACACCCTGGCCCCCACTGCGCCACCAGGCGCACACCCGCTCAAACTCGGGGCGGTGCTGCCAGTCGCGCGCCCGCAGCAGCGTATGGACAAAATAATTGGATGACTGGCTGGCCGGGGTCGAAAACGCCATGCAGGGCAAACCGTTGAGGGCAAACTGTTGCGAGTAGGTAGGGCTACGAATGATTACAGCCGAAAAAGCACCGTTTCTGAATCAATCAGGCGTAGATCGACGGCAGCAAGCGAAAAACCGCTCTGCCCATTGTAGCCTCGGTGTTTGGGGCCGAAGCTACTCTTTTCCAGGTCTATGGGGTGCTACTCAACGCATTCACCAGCCGCATCCCAGATTTGAGCGCTAACTACTGAATTAAGCGCCTCAAAATAGCCGTCACAGTGTAGAGCTGGTTGCCCTGACGGGTCGAGAGGGTAAATTTGTCAGACACATCATACTGCTGCCGTTGGGGGTCTAGCTTCACAAACAGGTAGTCTTCACCCGTGGTGATCATCCCAAAGGTAGCGGTTTGCTGGGCCCCATTGCTCACCATGTAGGTCAGCGTCTGGGGCAGAGCCTGCATCACGCTAAACCCATAGCGCTTACTCTCCAGCAGCACCAGCCAAAAGCTATCCTGAATCACCAAAACGTCGATCAAACCTTCGAGCAGCGTGTCGCCGTCTTCAATTTCAAACCGCACAAACTTCTCACCCTGAATTTTGTAGGGCGGGTCGCATAGCCCCAGCAAATCCAGCAGAGGCGATACCAAGATAATATCCACCGTGCTTTCAGTAATAGCCCCATCAGCCTGGTAGTACTGGTAGCGGGCCTTTAGCCGATCCAGGGTGCCCCGTTCGGTCTCGGTCAGGGGGGGTAAGTTGGTCTGCCATTCAGCAAAAAAGCCAGGCTCAGCCGCCCGGCTGAGATTGAGGCGAGCATGGGCCTCGGTGAGGCTAGTAATCGCTTTAGTAATGCCAAGGGTCTCGGCCATGCTCCGGTTCCCTAAGGAGATATAGACCTTGTCTAGAGCATAGCGACCTATGCCATCATGATTTTAGCTCTCCAGGCATAGCCAGAGGCTCCCATGACCCAGGCCGCCCTGACCACCCTCAGCTTTGAGCAATACCTGCACTACAGCGACGGCACCGACACCCGCTACGAACTCGTGCGAGGGTACCTCGTCCCCATGACGCCCGCCCCCTGGCCCCACAGCAAAATTGCCAAATTTCTAGAGCGCACCTTCGACACCGAAATCAACCGCCTCGGTCACCCCTGGCAAGCCGTTCGCGGCGACGTAGGGCAGCGTACCGAAACCAGCAGCGCTCGCCTACCCGATGTCATGGTGGTGCAGCAAGCCGATTTAGACGCCCTTGGCAACAAACCCGCCGTACTCGATGTTCCTGCCCAGCTGGTAGTCGAAATCGTCAGCGAAAGCTCAAAGGTAGATGATTACCTCTATAAGCTGGCAGAATACCGCGCCCAGGGCATTCCAGAATATTGGGTGGTCGATTATCTGGCCCTAGGGGCCGTCCGACACATTGGGGCTGAAAAAGTGCCTACTCTATCTATCTACAGCCTCATAGAAGGCAGCTACGAGGGCCAACAGTATCGCGGCAGTGACCCCATCTTTTCTCCCACCTTTCCAGAGTTAACGCTAACCGCGGACCAGGTGTTTCGCGCTTGAGCCCAAAAGATTATGACACCCTAAAACGCCATCAGCGGCGACCTGATTCTCCGAATAACCCACCTAGCCTATACGCCAAAATTTATGCCTGAACCGATCTCAGCCTTTCAGAAAGCCATTGATGCGGTCGAGTCTCTTTCTCTTCAAGATCAAGAGGCTGTGCTTAGCCTCTTGCAGAAACGTATAGCAGACCAACGCCGCCAGGAACTCAGCCAAAGCATTGCCGAAGTTCGCCACGAATTTGCCCAAGGCAGCGTCCAGTTCGGTTCAGTTGACGATTTTATGGCAGGTCTAGACGATTGAGACGCCTCGCCTGGACACCAAAATCGCAGCGTGCCTTCAAACGATTAGTCAAGCGAAACCCTCAACTCAAACAGACCATCCAACAAACCCTAGAGCTGTTAGTTCGAGACCCATTTGAGCCATCGTTGCGAACCCACAAGCTCTCTGGAAGTTTAGATGATGTGTGGTCATGCTCAATTGACTACAAGCTCCGCATCTTATTTGAATTCGTAGACGATCCAGAAGTGGCTGAATAAGCCATCCTGCTACTCAATCTCGGCTCATACGACGAGGTGTACTGAATAATAGGTTTCTGACTGCTCACTTCCCCTCGTTGGCGATTTGCTTGCTCAGCCACAGCACCGGCAGCAGCCCCACCAAAATGATCGCCAGGGCCGGGGCCGAGGCCTCGATCAGCCGCTCGTCGGCGGCGTACTGGTAGACCCGCACCGCCAGGGTGTCGAAATTAAACGGGCGAATAATCAGCGTGGCGGGCAGCTCTTTCATCACATCCACAAACACCAGCATGGCGGCGGTGAGCAGGCTGCTGCCCAGCAGCGGGCGGTGAATTTTAAGCAGGGTTTGGTTGGGGCTCTGGCCCAGGCTGCGGGCGGCATCGTCTAGGGAGGGTTTGATTTTGCCCAGGCCCGCCTCGATCGCCCCAAAGCTGACCGCCAAAAACCGCACCAGGTAGGCAAACAGCAGCGCAATAATGGTGCCGCTCAGCAGCAGCCCGGTGGAAAAGCCAAAGGTCTGCCGCATCCAGGCATCTACAGCATTGTCAAACCGGGCCAGGGGAATGAGGGTGCCCACGGCGATGACCGCGCCGGGGACGGCGTAGCCCAGGTTGGCCCCCTGCACCGCCAGCTTGAGCGGGGGGGTGCCGTTGAGCCGCAGGCCGTAGGCCATCACCAGGGCCAGCAGCACCGCCAGCAAGGCGGCCAGCACCGCCAGCACCAGGCTGTTGCCGCTGAGCACAAAGAAGTCGCGGTTGAGGGTGGCCTCGGCATTGCGCAGGGTCATGGCCAGCAGCAGCCCGGTGGGAATCAGCAGCCCCAGCAGCACGGGGGTGGCGCAGGTCAGCCAGGCCCCGGCGGCCCGCAGCCCCCGCAGCGGGTAGCGCGACTGGGCAATGGTGCGGGCCATGCCCTGGTAGTAGCGGGCCCGGCGGCGCGACTGCTGCTCGAGCACCACCAGGGCCAAGATAAACAGCAGCAGCACGGCGGAGAGCTGCACCGCCGCCGGGCGATCGCCCAGGCCAAACCAGGTGCGGTAGATGCCGGTGGTAAAGGTGGCGACGCTGAAGTAGGCGACGGTGCCGAAGTCGTTGAGGGTTGCCATGAGGGCGAGGGCGGTGCCAGCTGCGATCGCAGGTCTGGCCAACGGCAGCGCCACCGACCAAAAACTGCGCCAGGGCCCCCGCCCCAGGGAGCGGCTGGCCTCCAGCGTCACCGTAGACTGCTCTAAAAACGCCACCCGCGCCAGCAGGTACACGTAGGGATACAGGGTGAGGCTAAACAGCAAAATCGCCCCGCCCACCGAGCGAATGTTGGGAAACCAGTAGTCCGTCGCCCGCTGCCAGCCAAACAGCGCCCGCAGCGCCGTCTGCACCGGGCCGAAGTACTCCAGGGTGTCGGTGTAGACGTAGGCCAAAATATAGGTCGGTGCCGCCAGGGGCAGCAGCAGCAGCCACTCAAACCAGCGCCGCCCCCAAAACTGGGTGGTGCTCACCACCCAGGCGGTGCTCACCCCCAGCGCCAGCACCCCCACCCCCACCCCCACCATCAGCACCAGGGAGTTGCGCAGGTACTCGGGCAGCACCGTGGTGGCCAGGTGGGCCCAGGTGTCGCTGGAGTTGGTAAACAGGCTAGTGAGAATGATCGCCACCGGCAGCAGCATCACCAGGGCGATCAGCGCCACGCCAACGGTCCAGCCGTCGGGCCGGGGCAGAGAGGCTTTCCAGGCGGGGCCCAGGGCTTTCATAACCGGTAATTATTGCTACCCATTGCTTTTAACATACAACGCCAACCCAGGGCGAATGGCCACCCGCCCCCAGCCCTACCCCCAGCACCATCTTAAACAGCCTCCCTCAGGCCAGTGCAGCGTCAACCGTAGAACTTAGGGTTCTCGTCGGTTGGGTGAAACGTAGGGTCACCCACCGTCAGAGCTAGTTTTGTTGGGTTCTGCGATCGCGCCACCCAGCCGACAATCTTAGGCTTGACAGAGCACTAGGGGGGTGGCGCCGCCCGGCCCTGGCCCTCCAACGGGGGATTTTTGGCCAGATTGGGGCCGCACCTACACCGAGTTTTCGTTGCTGGAGTATGCTTTGCAGAGAGTTCCTGCGGGGGTGAGCTCCGCCCCGCCCACGACGAGGTTTGCCCCAGCCCCCAGCGCCCCCTGTCCAACGCCGATCCGACTGCCGATCCGACTATGGATATTCTCAATCTACTGACCCGCCTGCTGCTGTGGCTTGGCATCGGCTACTTTTTGTGGTGGGTGCTGAGAAAGTTTATTCCGGTCAACTTTTTGACCTGGTTTGGCGGGGCAATGATCTTGGCCCTGATTGCCGGGGCGTTTTTGTTTCCCGACGACAGCACTATCGGAGTGTTTTGGCAGTTTTTGGCCTTTCCGCTGACGCCTCTGGGCGGGGCAATTACGCTGCTGCTGCTGGCCCTGGGGGCCGACTTCAAAAAACAGGGCTCGCGCATGGTGACCGTGGCGCTGCTGATTTTGTTCCTGTGCAGCATGCCGCTGGTGGCGCGGGCCCTGGTCAACCATTCAGAGCAGTCGGTGCAGCGGGCCTACCTGAGCCAGCGGCGGCTGTGCAGCGACATCTGCCCCTCCATCGACGAGGTGCCCGTGGACCGGGCGGTGTCGATTGTGGTGGTGGGCGAAAACGCCGATGCCTACCGCCTTACCAACGCCCTCAACAGCCGCATCGATGCCGACAACCCCCTCGACCCGGTGCTGGTGGCCCGCCTGGGCAGCGCCGCCAATGTCTACAGCCGCATCAACCTGGCCCGCCCCTTTGTAACGGTAACGGCGGGGCCCCGGTTTAGCAGCGATGACGATCGCGCCACCCTGGATGCGGCGATTCGGCAGCAGCTGACGGCGCGGGGGGTGCCCGCCGAGGGCATTCGGGTGGTGACCACGGGCACCGACCTGCGCGGGGCGGTGATGGACCAGATTGCCTTTTTGCAGGAGCAGCAGCTCTACACCGAGCCCATCCGGGCGGGCCTGTTTGACACCGCCCGCAACAACCGCGACGCCAACCGGGTGGTGCTGGTGGCCCCGGCGCTGATGATGCGCCGCGCCGCCCTGGCCTTTGAGAATGAGGGCATTCAAATTGTGGCGGCCCCGACGGAGCTCTACAGCACGCCGCTGGAGGAAAGCCGCGACACCCTGGCCCGCCTGGCCGACCTGGCCCCCAACGTCAACGCCCTGGTGCTGACCAGCCGCTACTGGGGAGAATTGCTGGGCTCGGTCTACTACTACCTGCGGGGCTGGCTACCCCCCTTCACCATGCAGTGGGAGGAGGTGGTGGAAACCATCTAGGCCCGCCCTGGGCCCGCTGGGCGGTGCGATCGCTGGGCCGGAAAGCTTTAGCCGATGGGCAGCCCCCCAATTCGCCACCTCAAATTCGTCTAGGATAGGGGGGCCCTGAGGACAAACAGCTATTGTTATGGCGCGATCGCAGCTACAAAAACTCGGCACCTACCTCAACCCCCACTGGCAAAAAGCTGCCCTGGGGGTTGGTGCGTTATTTATCGTCAACCTGGTGGGGGTATGGATACCGCTGCTGATTCGCAACGGCATCGACGAACTCCAGGTCACCTTCAGCTTCAACCGGGTGATGTACTACGCCCTGATGGTGCTGCTGCTGGCCTCGGTGATGTGGGTGATTCGCATGGTGTCGCGCATCACCCTGTTTGGGGTGGGCCGCCAGGTTGAGTTTGACCTCAAGCAGCGCATCTTTCAGCACCTGCTGCGCATGGAGCCCGCCTACTTTGGCCGCAACACCGCGGGCGAGCTGATCAGCCGCGCCACCAGCGATGTCGACAACATTCGCCGCCTGCTGGGGTTTGCCATTCTCAGCCTGGCCAACACCCTGTTTGCCTACGCCCTCACCGTGCCGGTGATGCTCTCCATCAACGTGCGGCTGACGCTGATTTCCCTGGCGGTGTACCCGGTCATGCTGGTGCTGGTGCAGACCTTTAGCCACCGCCTGCGCAACGAGCAGCTGGAGGTGCAGGAGCGCATCTCCGACCTCAGCGACCTGATCCAGGAAGACATGAGCGGCATTGCGCTGATCAAAATCTACGCCCAGGAAGACAACGAGCGCCGCGCCTTTACCCGCCTCAACACCAGCCTGCTCAACGCCAACCTCACCCTGGCCCGCACCCGCAACACCCTGTTTCCGCTGCTGGGGGGCCTGGCCAGCATCAGCCTGCTGGTGATTTTGGCCACCGGGGCCGGGGCGATTGCCGAGGGGGTGCTCACCGTGGGCGATTTTGTCGCCCTGCTGCTCTACGTCGAGCGGCTGGTGTTTCCCACGGCGCTGCTGGGCTTTACCATCACCGCCTACCAGCGGGGCGAGGTCAGCATCAACCGGGTCGAAGAAATTCTCGACGCCCAGCCCGAGGTGCAGACCGCCCCCACCGCCATTCCCCTGCCGCTGGAGCAGGTGCAGGGCAGCCTGGAGGCCCGCCAGCTCTGCTACGCCTACCCCGACAGCAAGGCCCCGGCCCTCGATCAGGTGAGCTTTAAGATTGCCCCCGGCGAGCAGATCGCCATTGTTGGCCCGATTGGCTCGGGCAAGTCGACCCTGGCCAACGCCCTGCCCCGCCTGCTCGACATTGGCCCTGGCCAGCTCTACCTAGACGGCTACGACATCACCGAGCTGCCCCTGGCCGACCTGCGCCGCGCCATTGCCTACGTCCCTCAAGACAGCTTTTTGTTTAGCACCAGCATCAACAACAACATCCGCTACGGCGAGCCCCAGCTGGAGTTTCCGGCGGTGCAGTACGCCGCCAAGCAGGCCCAAATGGACGAGGAAATCCAGAACTTTCCCCAGCACTACGACACCATCGTCGGCGAGCGGGGCATCACCCTTTCGGGGGGGCAGCGGCAGCGCACCGCCCTGGCCCGCGCCCTGGTGGTCGATGCCCCCATTCTGGTGCTCGACGACGCCCTCTCAAGCGTTGACAACCGCACCGCTACCGCCATTCTCAACGCCCTCTCGGCGGGTACCCAGCAAAAAACGGTGCTGTTTATCTCCCACCAAATGTCCGCCGCTGCCACCGCCGACCGCATTTTTGTGATGGATGGCGGCTGCATTGTGCAGCAGGGTCGCCACCGCGATCTGGTGCAGCGGCCCGGCCTCTACCGC
>DATIVG010000403.1:0-3223 GCA_035466075.1 Nodosilinea sp.
CCAAGGCCGACAAGCCCACCCTCATGCTGGTGGATGGCCATTCCCTGGCCTTCCGCTCGTATTATGCCTTTGCCAAAAATGCCGACGGCGGCCTGCGCACCTCCACGGGCATCCCTACCAGCGTGTGCTACGGCTTCTTGAAGTCGCTGCTCGACATGATGGAGGTGGAAAAGCCCGAGTACGCCGCCGTGGCCTTTGACCTGGCCCAGCCCACCTTTCGCCACGAGGCCGACGCCACTTATAAGGATGGTCGCCCCGAAGCGCCGGAGGGGTTTATCGAGGATGTGGAAAACCTCAACGAGCTGCTGAGCGACTTTGGCCTAAATATCTACGTGGCCCCCGGCTTTGAGGCCGACGATGTGATCGGCACCCTGGCGACGAAGGCGCTGGCGGAGGGGTTTTGCGTCAAGATTCTCAGCGGCGACCAGGATCTCTTTCAGCTGATCGACCCCGACGAGTGCATTACGGTGCTGCACCTGGGCAACGCCTTTGCCAAGGGGGCCAAGACCGGCCTGGCCCAGGAATTTAAGATCGAAGACGTGAAGGCCAAGCTGGATATTTTTCCCCACCAGGTGGTGGACTACAAGGCCCTGTGCGGCGACTCGTCCGACAATATTCCGGGGGTGAAGGGCATTGGGGCGAAGACCGCCGCCAAGCTGCTGGCCGAGTACGGCGATCTAGATGCCATCTACGCCGATATCGACAACATTAAGGGCGCGACTCAGAAAAAGCTGATCGAGGGCAAGGAGTCGGCCTACCATTCCCGCTACATGGCCAAGATCGTCACCGATATTCCCGCTGGGGATTTGCCCATTGACCTGGCCACCTGCAAGCTGGATGGCTTTGACCCCGATGTGGTGATTCCGGCGCTCAAAAAATTGGAGTTTCAGAACTTTGTCAACCGGCTGGGCAAGCTGCAAGTGGCCTTTGGCGGCCAGGCGGCTGAGGAAACTGCGGCGAAGGCGAGCCAGGCCCTGAGTGGCAGCAGCGGCAACAAAGAAGCCAGTCGCTCCAGCCGCTTTGAGGACGTGGGCGGGGCCGATGTGGCGTTCTTTACGGCGGAGGAAACCGACAGCGCCCAGGGGGTGGATGAGGTTGCGATCGCACCCCAAATCATCACCACCGAGGCCCAGCTCTACGAACTGCTCGACATTCTCTCCGAGCAAACCAACCCCGCCACCCCCGTCGCCTGGGACACCGAGACCACCTCCCTGGAGCCGCGGGATGCCACCCTGGTCGGCATCGGCTGCTGCTGGGGCCCAGGCCGCGACCAGATGGCCTACATTCCGGTCGGCCACAGCGAGGGAGCCATGCTGCCCCTGGCTACGGTGCTCGACGCCCTGCGCTCGGTGCTGGAGAGCGACGCCTTCCCCAAGGCACTGCAAAACGCCAAGTACGACCGCCTGGTGCTGCGCCACCAGGGCATTGCGCTGGCGGGGGTGGTCTTCGACACCATGCTGGCCAGCTACGTGCTCAACCCCGAGGCCAGCCACAACCTCACCGACCTCAGCCTGCGCTACCTCAACCTGGTGGCCCAGAGCTACGGCGATCTGGTGCCCAAGGGCAAGACCATTGCCGATGTGGAGATCGCCGCCGCCGCCACCTACTGCGGGGCCGATGTCCACACCACCTACCTGCTGGTGCCCCAGCTGGCGGCGGCCCTAGAGGAGGTGCCCGCCCTCAAGGCCCTGTTCACCGAGGTCGAGCTGCCCCTGGAGCCAGTGCTGGCGGAGATGGAGACCACGGGCATTCGGGTCGATGCCGAGTACCTGGCCACCTTTTCGCAGCAGCTGGAAACCGACCTGGCCCGCCTGGAGCAAACCGCCTACGCCGAGGCGGGGGAAACCTTTAACCTGGGCTCGCCCAAGCAGCTGAGCACGCTGTTGTTTGAAACCCTGGGCCTCGACAAGCGCAAGTCGCGCAAAAACAAGTCGGGCGGCTACTCCACCGATGCCGCCACCCTGGAGAAGCTCCAGGGCGACCACCCGGTGGTGGATCTGGTGGTGGAGCACCGCACCCTCTCGAAGCTGAAATCCACCTATGTCGATGCGCTGCCCACCCTGATTCGCCCCGACACCCACCGGGTACACACCGACTTTAACCAGGCGGTGACGGCCACCGGGCGGCTGTCGTCGTCGAACCCCAACCTGCAAAATATCCCCATTCGCACCGCCTTTAGCCGCAAGATTCGGGCGGCGTTTATGCCCGAGCCGGGCTGGCGGCTGGTGGCCGCCGACTACTCGCAGATTGAGCTGCGCATTTTGGCCCACCTCAGCGGCGAGCCGGTGCTGGTGGAGGCCTACAACAACAACGACGATGTCCACGCCCTCACCGCCAAGCTGCTGTTTGAAAAAGATGAGATCACCGCCGAGGAGCGGCGGGCGGGCAAGGTGATCAACTTCGGCATTATCTACGGCATGGGGGCCTCGCGCTTTGCCCGCGAGTCGGGGGTCAGCCGCGCCGATGCCAAGACCTTTATCGACCGCTACTACGAGCGCTACCCCAAGGTGTTTGAGTACCTGCAACAGATGCAGCGGGAGGCGATCGCCCAGGGCTATGTGCAGACCATTCGCGGGCGGCGGCGGTATTTTAACTTTACCGATGGCAAGCTGCGATCGCACCTCGGTACCGACCCCGCCGCCATCGACCTAGCCTCCCTGCGCACCAACGGCTACGACGCGGGCATGCTGCGGGCCGCCGCCAACGCCCCCATCCAGGGCAGCAGCGCCGACATCATCAAAATCGCCATGATTCGCCTGCACGAGCTGCTCAAAGACTACCAGGCCAACCTGCTGCTGCAAGTCCACGACGAACTGGTGTTTGAAGTGCCCCCCGCCGAGTGGGAAACGCTACAGCCAAAACTCATCGCCGTGATGGAGTCAGCGGTGCAGCTAAAAGTGCCCCTCAAAGTCGAAGCCCACGCTGGCCCCAACTGGATGGAAGCCAAGTAGAGACCTTAATCAATACTAAATGCAGCAAAAACAGTGGGGCATCACCAAACTCTACAACGCCTACTTCCACGAGCCAGCCAGCCAGCTCCACAAACTCCACAAACAGCTCGATGCCCTCGTGCTGCAAGCCTACGGCTTTGCCCCCACCGACGACCTCATCGAACAACTCCTCGCCCTCAACCTCGACCTCGCCGCCAAAGAACAACGCAACGAACCCGTCATCGGCCCCTGGGATCCGACAAATTCCGCATCCGAGGTGTAACACTATGCCC
>DATIVG010000404.1:0-3414 GCA_035466075.1 Nodosilinea sp.
CCCCCTTAGAGGGCGTTTGAAAAGTGATTTGCTGTAGTTTTAGTCACCTGCTGATCCCCCCTGCCCCCCTTAAAAAGGGGGGTAAAAGTCCCCCTTTTTAAGGGGGATTTAGGGGGATCTCCACTTTTGCTACAAGAAATAGGACTTTTCAAACATCCTCTTAAAAAGGGGGTAAAGGTTCCTACTTTTTGTAGAGTCCAATTTGCAGAATCCACACAATCGGTCTTGGGTTGGGGTTTTACTGGGTTTTGCCCCATCTGCTTCTAGGGGTTTTCTAGTTAGCCGGGGGCGGGGGGGTAGGTTATAAATATTATTTTTTTGGGTTACCCATTGAAGATCGCTAGAAGATGTTGCTAAACCCTCTCTGGCTGGGGAGACCGGTGACGTGGTTTCTATCTTGAGGGATTTTTTGCGGTCGTTCACTAGCCGAAAGGATAGGCGATGGGCAAGTCTATTCGTTACGGTAATACTGTTTTGGCGTTGACCCAGGCTGGCTGCGTGGCTACTCCGCTTTTACTGACTAAGCTGCACCCACCCTCGCCGCGATCGCACCTCGTCAGGCGCGATCGCATCTTGCAAACCCTGGGGCTGGGCCAGCGGCTGATTGTGGTGTCGGCCCCGGCGGGGTTTGGCAAGACAACGGCCCTGGGCGAGTGGGTGCAGCAGACCCCACAGCCGGTGGGCTGGCTGGCCCTAGACGAGCGCGACAACGACCCAAAGCGCTTCTGGAGCTACGTGGTGGCCGCGCTGCAAAAGGCGGATAGGCCCCTGGGGGCAGCCACCCTGTCGATGGTGCAATCGCCGGAACCGCTGCCCTTTGAGTCGTTTTTGACGCCGCTGATCAACGAGCTGGCCCAGCTGCACAGCGACCTGCTGCTGGTGCTGGATGACTACCACGCGATCACCACGCCAGCCATCCACGATGGGCTGGCGTTTTTGCTGGAGCACCTGCCAGCGACGGTGCGGGTGGCGATCGCCACCCGCACCGAGCCGCCTTTGCCCCTGGCCCGCTGGCGGGTGCGGACGCAGCTCACCGAGCTGCGGGCCGCCGACCTGCGCTTCACCGATGCCGAAGCCGCCGCCTTTTTGCAGCAGTCCCTGTCGTCACCCCTCAGCGAGGCCCAGGTGGTGACCCTCCAGCGCCAGACCGAGGGCTGGATTGCGGGGTTGCAGCTGGCCATGCTGTCGCTGCGGCAGGCGGCCCAGCCAGCGGCATTGCTGGACAGCTTTGGCGGCACCCAGCGCTACATTCTCGACTATTTAGTAGAGGAGGTGCTAGACCGGCAGCCGCCCCCGCTGCGGCGGTTTTTGCTGCAAACGGCGATTTTGGAGCAGCTGTGCGGCAGCCTCTGCGCTGCCGTGGTGGAGGAGACCGCGACCAGCGGCACCCAGACCCTAGAGCAGCTTGAGCGGCAAAATTTGTTTGTGGTGCCGCTGGATGACGAGCGCACCTGGTACCGCTACCACCACCTGTTTGCCGAGGCCCTGCGCCACCAGCTCCAGCGCACCGCACCGGAGCTGGAGCTGGCCTGCCACCGCCGCGCCGCCCAGTGGTACGAGCACCAGGGCCACATTGCCGAGGCCCTGCACCACGCGATCGCGGCCCAGGATTTTGCCGCCGCCGCCCAGCTGATCGAGCAGGAAATTCAAACCCGAGAAAACCCCCGCTTCGATGCCGTGGTGCTGCGCCAGGCCCTGGAGCGGCTGCCCGCCGAGCTGGTTCGGTCGCGCCCCTGGCTGCTGGTGGCCCAGGCCTGGATGGGCTTTACCGCCTCCCAATTTGCCGCCGCCATCGCCGCCATCGAAGGTTTGGAGCAGATTTTGCAGCAGCGCCCGCTGGCCACCGGCAACCAAGATCAGCTGTGGGGGTTGGTCACCGCCCTCAGGGGCATGCAGGCCCGTCAGCAGGGCCAGGCGGCGGAGTCGGTAGCCCATATGGAGAAGGCATTGCAGCTGCTGCCCCAGGACAACTCATGGCTGCGATCGCTAATTTTGCTCAACCTGGGCGTCACCTACTTTGTCGATGACAACTACACCGCCGCCCGGCAGCTTCTGCCCCAGGTCAGCCGCATTGGCCAGGTGCGGGGGGCCGCCGACCCTGCGATCGCAGGTCTCTACCTCCAGGCCCAGTTCCTCGCCCTGCGCGGCCAGCTCGCTGAAGCCACCGCCCTCTGCGAGCGGGGCCTGGCGCTGGCCACCGAGCGCCGCTGGCTCGCCACCTACGCCGGGGTGTTGGTGCAGGTCGCCCTGGCCGATCTGCTGCGCCAGCAAAACCAGCTGGAGGCCGCCGCCCACCACCTCAGCCAAAGCATCGATCGCGCCCTTCAAAACCAGCAGCCCGGCCTGATGATGGGCTACATCACCCTGGCGCGGGTGCGCCAGGCCCAGGGCGATCGGGCGGCCGCCTGGGCCGCCCTGCACCAGGCCGAGCGCTGCCAGGTCTGGCTCTGGCCCACGATTTTGCCGGTCGCCGCCTGCAAAGCCCGGCTGCACCTGGCCGAGGGCAATGTGAATGCGGCGGTGGCCTGGGCCGAGGCCAGCGGGCTCACGCCAGACGACGACCTGCACTACAACACCACCGCGACCTGCCCCACCGCCGCCGAACTCGTCTACCTGACCTACGCCCGGGTGCTGCTGGCCCAGGGGCAGCAGACCGCCTCGACCCCGACTCTGCAAGCCGCCCTGGGGCTGCTCGCCCGCCTGCAAGCCCAGGCCCAGACCGGGGGCCGCACCCTGCGGCTGATCGAAACCCTGCTGTTGCAGGCGCTGGTTTGGCAAGCGCACCCTGAGCGATCGCGCGCCCTAGACTGCCTGCACCAGGCGTTAGCCATCCCCCACCAGGACAATGATATGCGCCTGTTTTTAGACGAAGGCAGCCCGATGGCAGACCTGCTCTCCGGCGCGGCATCCGCCGGGGGCCAGGCCCAGGACGTAGCAAACCTGCTGACGCTGTTTGGCACCCCGCCCGCCGGGGTGGGAGTTCAGCCGGGAGTTCAGCCGTTGGTAGAACCCCTGAGCGATCGCGAGCTAGAAATATTGACCTACCTGGCCACCGGCATGACCAACCAGGCCATCGCCGATGACTTGTTTGTCAGCCTGGCGGCGGTAAAATGGCACGCCCGCAACATCTACGGCAAGCTAGCGGTGAAAAACCGCACCCAGGCCGTCGCCCGAGCCAGGGAATTAGGAATTTTGCAGTAGCAGCAGCCCCAACTTTAAGACCTATCCTTTTGGTCAGTGAGTCGGTAGAGCGATCGCGCCATACTCAGCTCTAAGGCGCTTATCGAGAAGACAGGTTATGGAAATACCGTTTACGGGCGGTTGTCTATGCGGAGCCGTGCGCTATGAATGCTCCGCAAAGCCCATTTCGGCGGCAATTTGCCACTGCCGAAATTGCCAGCAGGCCACGGGCAC
>DATIVG010000405.1:0-1693 GCA_035466075.1 Nodosilinea sp.
GCTATAGGTCAAATCACCTTGGTGCAGTACTCCGCGTCCTCCGGTGGGGCGCTGTACCAAATCTACGGGCTGACCTTGCCACCGCAGGCCACGCCAATGCTCAGGGATCTGTTGTCGCTGGCTGACGCCCAGGGAAATGGCTGCCGGGCTCCAGGTGTAAAACCGCAGGGTGGGGGGGTGGCCGTGGCGCTGGTGCTGGTCGAGCAGCCAGGTATCGATGGCCATCTGCACCGCGCCGGGGGCCGCTATGGGGGGAATGAGCCGCCAGGGGGTGGGGCTCAAGGGGCTTCTCCGGCGTGGTAGGAGCTGCGCACCAGGGGGCCGGAGCGCACATGCTCAAACCCCAGGTCGCGGGCGATGTCGCCCAGGCGATCGAAGTCGGCGGGGGGCCAGTAGCGGGCAACGGGGCGGTGGCTGAGGGAGGGCCGCAGGTATTGGCCGAGGGTGATGCGATCGCACCCCACCCCCCGCAGATCCTGCATCGCCTCGATCAACTCCGCCTCGGTCTCCCCATGGCCCACCATCAGCCCCGACTTGGTGGGCATAGCGGGGTCAAATTCCTTGACCAGAGCCAGCACCCGCAGGGAGCGATCGTACTTGGCCCCGCGCCGCACCGGGTCTTGCAGACGGCGCACGGTTTCGAGGTTGTGGTTGTAGCAGGCGGGCCGGGCCGCCACCACCGTCTGCACCCGCTCGGCCTGGCCCCCATCCCGCGAGGGGCCACCCCAAAAGTCAGGGGTCAACACCTCAATGTCGGTGTCTGGGTTCTGCTGGCGAATCGCCGCCATCACCGTGGCAAACCAGCTGGCCCCGTGGTCGGGCAAATCGTCGCGCGCCACCGAGGTCAGCACCACGTAGCGCAGCCCCAGCAGCCGCACCGACTCCGCCACCTGCTCGGGTTCGCGGGGGTCGAGGGCCAGGGGCGCATGGCCTTTTTCCACCTGGCAAAAGGCGCAGGCGCGGGTACACACCGACCCCATCAGCAAAAAGGTGGCGGTGCGGTTGGCGTAGCATTCACCCCGGTTGGGGCAGCGGCCCTCTTCGCAAATGGTGTGGATCTGCCGCTCTTTGACAATCCGCTGCACCGCCGAAATCTCGCTGGCGTTGCCAATCGGGCGGCGCAGCCAGTCGGGCATGCGCTCTAGCTCAGCCCGGAGCTGCTGACGAGAATTGCTAGGAGAAGAAGTCATGAGCCACCGTAGGGTGGGCATTGCCCACCAAATGCTGTGCTGCCAGCCGAATCAATGACCCGACCAGCCAGGGGAAAACAACCGCCCGCCCCTACTGGATTCTATCGCGGCTAATCTCTACCGCCACCTGGCCGGTGTAGTCGGGGATGGGGGGCGTCAGCTTGGTGACTTTAACGGTGACCCGCTGCAATCGCGAGTCAGAATCCATAGCCAGGGTGGCGATCGCCCCCGCCAGCCGCTCAATCAGCGCAAACTTGGCTTCGCGAATGATCTGCTGGGTGCCGTTGATCACGGTGCGGTAGTCGTGGGTATCAGCCAGGCGATCGCTCACCGTCGCCGCCGCCAAATCCAGGTACAGCACGATGTCGGCCTGAAACCACTGGCCCAGCACGTTTTCTTCGGGCAGCGCCCCGGTATAGCCAAAGGCGCGAATGTTGGTCAGGTGAATGGCATCCATGGGCTGGAGGGTGCTCAATGGCGTACGTGAGTTGGCTGTGCAGATC
>DATIVG010000406.1:0-2382 GCA_035466075.1 Nodosilinea sp.
CGCCTCCCCAGTAGCCGTCCTCTGGCTCGGGCAGGCCACCGACCAGCGCAGCGGCATTCTCCATCCCTACGTGCTGATGCTCTACGTCGCCCCCCAGCACCGGCGGCGCGGCATCGCCACCGCCCTGCTGACAGTGGCCCACCAGTGGGCTCAGCAGCAGGGGCACCGGCAAATTAGCCTGCAAGTGTTTAGCCAAAATCAAGCAGCCCAGGCCCTCTACCAATCCCTCGGCTATTACCCTGAGGCGATTCTAATGAAAAAAGAAATCGCCGCAAACGATGGGGTGTAACGCTCAGTTAAGGTCTTTGGGCAACGTTAATCTTTCAAGGCCACTATAGGCGTATGACGCCAAGTTTGGCCGTTGTGACTGCTGTAAAGCATCCGGAATATCAGGGGCACCCTGGGAAGGGTTAGCCATCAGATGCAGATCTAATCTGCACCATCGCCAACATATTGGAGAGCTTTATGAAGAACGTCGTCTACTGGTTGATGGGTGAAAAAGCCGGACGCACCATTGTCGGCACCTGGAACTGGCTGTGGGGCATCCCCGTTGAGTCGGGCGGTAAGGTAGCGGTATCGGTAGCCGAAGAGTCGCTTCAGTCGATGCAAGAATCGGTGCAAAAGCTAGCCCAAGCCGTGGCCATGCAGGTCGGCTCCTACGAACGAGCCAAGAAAAAATACGAAGAAAAGGCCCAGGAACTGAAGAAATTTGAGCAGCAGGCCGCCCTGGCCCAAAAGTCGGGCAACGACGATGCCGCCCGACTAGCTATGACAAAGGCCATTCAGATCGAGCAGCTCCTGCCCCAGCTCGAAGGCCAGGTCAAACAGGCCGAAAAGTTTGTCAATGCCTCGAAAGACAAGCTCAACCGCGAACGGCTCAAGCTAGAGCAATACAAGACCGACATGCAAAACATGAAGGATCTGGCCGAAATCAACAGCGCCTTAGAATCGATCGCCAAGGTCAACAACGAGTTTGACATTGGCTCGGCCCGATCTTCCTTCGAGTCAGCCAAGAATGCGGTGGAAGGTCGCCACCTGCGCAGCAATGCCCTGGCCGAACTATCTGAGAACCCCAACGAAAAACTGGCCGCAGACCTCGATCAAATGACCATCGACGACGAGGTTTCTCGCCGCCTGCAAATGCTCGAAGGCACTACCCCCAAGGAATTAGCAGAGTAACCCTATGGCTAGCGACAACACCACCGTAAAACGCAGCGGGCCACCGCCGATTGTTTTTATTCTGCTGCTGCTGGGACTTATCGGCGCGGCCTATTGGTTCTTTGTGCGCAGACCACAAGCCGCCACGCTCGCGCCTCCCCCCGCCGTAGAGTCGCCCGCTGGAGCTGACTTTGCCCTACTGCCCAGCATTCCCGCTGGTACGACGGTCGGTATTGATGGCTCGACCAGTATGGCTCACATCAATGCTGCCCTCAAGGCCGGGTTCGAGCAGCAGTACCCCGGCAGCACGGTTAATATCGCCGCCGCTGGCTCAGAAAATGGCATTCAGGCGTTGCTACTGGGCGATATAGATGTGGCAGCGTCTTCGCGACCGTTGACGCCCCAAGAGCAATCACGGGGGCTGACAGCTGTATCCGTAACCAACGATCGCATGGCCCTGGTTGTCGGCAACGACAACCCCTACAAACGCGGCCTCTCCGCTGGGCAGGTAGCCCAAATCTTTCAGGGGCAGCTCAACAACTGGGCCACTCTGGGCGGACCAGATGCAACTATTCGCGTGATCAATCGCCCCACCGTGAGCGGCACCCACGCCTCGTTTAAAGAGTTTGTGCTGGGCGGCGGTGAGTTTGGCACCACGCCCAACATCACCACGCTCAACCGCGATGCCACTACACCTATGCTGCAACAGCTAGGCACCGATGGCATTGGCTACGCCACCTTTAGCCAGGTGGCCGACCAACAAACCGTACGGGTTGTGCCTATCGATGGCGTTACCCCCGAAGCGTCCAATTATCCCTTCCAGCGGCAGCTTTACTACGTCTATACAGATGCTAACGATCCTGCGGTGCAAGCCTTTTTGGGCTTTGCGCTGTCGCAGCAGGGGCAGCAGGCGATTGCCTCAGCAGGAAAGTAATATCGATTTTGGATTTGCTATGAGACAGTAAACTCTACTCCTAACCCAAAACTGGAAATCCGAAACCTAAACTGGCCCTACCGCTGATACCAGGCCGCCAGCGCCAGGGCCAGGCCATCGGCGGCATCGTCCGGGCGAGGAATGCGCTCTAGGCCCAGCTCTCGGGCCACCGCCTGCTGCACCTCAGACTTATCGGCATTGCCGTAGCCCGTCAGCGCCTGCTTCACCTGGGCCGGAGTAAATTCCACAAAGGGCAGACTGTGCTGGGCCAGCACCAGCATCACCACCCC
>DATIVG010000407.1:0-33596 GCA_035466075.1 Nodosilinea sp.
GCCAAGCTGGTGTAGCTCAGCGAGCTGGAGCAATTCAGGGGCGCTGGCCTCTAGAAATTTAATCGTGATCTGGCTGACGACGGCCTGGGTTTCACCGCTTTTGAGGGTGTAGTAGCGGCGCTCCGAGCGCCAGTCTCCGGCGGTGTCTCGAAAAAATGCCTGCACCAGAGGCTCAGCCAAAATGCGGGCGGTGTCAGCGGAGAAGGGCATGGTCAATCATCCGGGCAAATTGCCACAAGGGGGACTAAGTCAATCTATGGGGGCTAGATTGTTTCATTTCTTAACTCTAGGTCTTTTTATCATAGTCGGCGGGCATGGGGCCGGCAATGACCCGCTGGGGGCATTTGGGCCTCAGCGGTGAGCCGCTGGGGCAACTGGTCGCTGATTCTACGCCGTTCCCTGGGAGGTTCTGCAAGCATTTATACTTAATGGTTTGGGGAATAGTCTGGATGCGCTCGGTTGCTCAGCTGCCAGGGTGGGCTGAGCAACCGATGAACCCTGGTACCTTAGAGTTGCCGGATATGTCTGGGGTTCAAACAATGGATTTGGCTGACATCACCTATTTTTTTGACTGCTGTATGGGGCAGTGGTCCATCGAGCGCACCTACCACTACCTCCCGCAGCAGGAGGTGGAGCGATCGCACACCGACTTTCGGGTTGAGGCGATTACCCCCGACCGCCGCCGCCAGGTGCTCGCCGACAACGACTACAGCCAGGTGTATGACAGCCAGATCGGTGTGGGCAACGGCGGGGGCAGCAACATTGACGCTCTGCCTGGCTTTCAGCTCGCCTTCCACACCGTGTCTGATCGGGGTGAGGAGGTCACCCAGGAGCTGGGGGCACTATTTGTGCCGACCCACCAGGACGGCGATATCTTAACCGGCGACTACCTGCGCGATCGCGCCTATGAAGAAGACCGCCCGATCATCTCCACCTTTCGCTACGACCAGAGCAACCGCGAACTGCTCATGACCACCCCCTACACCCGGGTGGTCTCCGTCGACTCCATTCTGCTGGTCAACCCCACCCTGCGCATTCGCCGCATTCTCAACTACCAGCGCCCCGCCGAGGGGGAGCCGATGGATACCCTGGTGCTGGTCGGGTTTGGGGTCGAGCAGAAAGTAGATGGGTAGGGAGTGTGGGAGCGACAAAAATCAAATTTGGCAGATCTGAACCGGCTGTGAAATAATGAAAGACTGTGTTTTATTTTCTGCCCGCCCTATTCTCAGGTGAACAGTCATGGCTAAAGGCGTCCGCCTCGTCATAACCCTAGAGTGCACCGAATGCCGGACCAACCCCGACAAGCGCTCTAACGGTGTATCTCGCTACACCACCCAAAAAAACCGTCGCAACACGACCAACCGCATTGAGCTGAAAAAGTTCTGCACTCACTGCAACAAGCACACCGTTCACAAAGAAATCAAGTAAGTACCCATGGCCTATTTCCGTCGTCGAGTATCTCCAATCAAGCCCGGAGACCCCATTGACTACAAGGATGTGGATCTGCTCCGTAAGTTCATCACCGAGCGCGGCAAAATCTTGCCCCGCCGCATCACCGGCTTGACCGCTAAGCAACAGCGGGATCTCACCACCGCCATCAAGCGCGCCCGCATTATTGCCCTGCTGCCCTATGTGAATGGGGAAGGCTAGGCTAGGCTGAGGCTAAAGATGGCGATCGCTAGGGTGTGGGCTTGGTTGACAAAGGAACGCTAGTCGAATTTAAGCACCAGGGACAGCCCCGCTTGGGGGTGGCAGATCGGCCTGAGGGCAAAAAGAACTGGGTGATTATCGACGAGCGTGGTCAGGCCCACACCCTGCATCCCCGCGACTTCAGCTACGAAGTCAGCGGTGGCCCCTACCAACCCAGCGACATCGCTCCCTTTGTGGCGGAGGCCGAGTCGTATATCGATCCTTCCAGCTTAGAAATTGCCTGGGAGTTTTTGACCGAAGCCGGGGAGTCTGCCGACCCGGCTGCTTTGGCGCAGCTGCTGTTTTCTGACCAGAGCCCCAGCTTTTGCTACGCTGCCCACCGGCTGCTGGTGGACGACAAACTTTTTTTTAAGCAAAAGGGCGATCGCTACGAGCCCCGCCCCGCTGCTCAGGTAGACGAACTGCGCCTGCAAATGGAGCGCGAAGCCCAGCGCCAGCAGGAATGGGAATCGTTTCTGACCAAGGCCCGCCAGGGGCTAGCGGGCGAAAGTATTAGCTGGGAAAAGGGCGATCGACCCCGCCTCGAAACCCTGGAACGGCTGGCTCTGTTTGGCGATGAGGCCAGCCAGCGGGCCCAGGCTGTAGAAATTCTTAATGCTCTGGGCCTGGCACCGACGGCAGCGGGGGCATTTGATACCCTAGTGGCACTGGGGGTATGGTCTGCCCACGAAAATCTGGCCCTCAGACGCAGCCAAATTCCCAGCCATTTTTCTGAGGAAATCCTGACCATGGCGCAGCAGCGTCTCCAGTTTCCGCCGCCCGACCCCGACGCAGAGCGACTAGACCTCACCCATCTCAAGGTCTACACCGTAGACGATGCCAGCACCCAGGAAATTGACGATGGCCTCAGCCTCGAAACCCTGGCCGGCGGGGGGCAGCGCCTCTGGGTGCACATTGCCGACCCCACCCGCTGGCTGCTGCCGGGGGATGAATTGGACCTGGAGGCCCGTCGGCGGTGTACTACGGTATACCTGCCCACGGGCATGATCCCGATGTTTCCGGTGGAGCTAGCCACTGGGGCGATGAGCCTGCTGCAGGGGCAAACCTGCTTTGCCTTGAGCTTTGGGGTCACCCTGAGTGCCGATGGAGATGTTCAGGATTATCAAATTCACCCCACCCTGATTCGCCCCACCTATCGCCTGACCTACGACGATGTGGATGAAATGCTGGAGTTGGGCATTACCGCTGAGCCTGAGCTGCACGGCCTGGCGCACTGGGCCAAGGTGCGCGGCCAGTGGCGGCTCACCCAGGGGGCAATCAGCATCAACATGCCCGAGTCGAACATTAAGGTGTCGGCGGCTGAAGACGACATTGTAATTGAGGTTTTAAACGACTCGCTGGCTCGGCAGATGGTGGCTGAAATGATGATCTTGGCGGGGGAAGTGGCGGCCCGCTACGGTCAAACCCACGCCCTGGCGATTCCCTTTCGCAGCCAGCCGCAGCCGGAGCTGCCCTCCGACGAAGAGCTGATTCAGCTGCCCACGGGCTGGGTCCGCGACTCGGCGATTCGCCGCTGCATGACCCGCAGCGAGGTGGGCATTACCCCCAGTCGCCACGCCACTTTGGGCCTAGATAGCTACAGCCAGGTGACTTCTCCGATTCGTCGCTATCTGGACCTGGTGACCCATTTTCAGCTCAAGGCCCATCTGCGGGGGGAGCCGCTGCCGTTTTCCTCTACCGAAGTGACGGAGCTGGCCATTGGGGCGAGCTCTGCGGCCTATGAGGCGACCCTGGTGGAGCGCCAGACCAAGCGCTACTGGGCGCTAGAGTACCTGCGTCGCCACCAGGATCAGGTGTGGGATGTGATGCTGCTGCGCTGGCTGCGGGAGGACGAGGGCCTGGGGCTGATCATGGTGGAAGATCTGGGTCTGGAGCTGGCCATGCGGTTCAATCGGGCGGTGGCGCTGGGCGAACAGCTCCAGGTGCGGGTGAGCCACGCCAGCCCGCGCCAGGACGTGATTCGCTTTGAAGAGGTGGCGGTGGAAAACGAAGAGGCGGCAGCTGCGATCGCAGCTACCTAATTCCTGATTCACTGCCAGGCAAACCGGCTCACCCATCGTTAAGAAAAACGTAGAGACCATGGCTAGGAATTAGCCCCTGGGCAGTCTGACAATAGGCCCTGGGCTGGCATGGTTTTTCTCGTTTAGGAAGGTTTGCTATGACATCTATAGATGAGTTTTCAATCAGGGAAATTACGGTGAGTCGGCAGTCTCCTGGGGAAGAACGCCAAGCCGCCCTCTACCAGATGTACGCCCAGGTTTTGGAGCGCCAACCCTACGGATTTGAGCGTAAGCAGCTGGCCAAATTTGAGATTGAGTTTCTGCGCAATAAAATTGGCGTGAAGCGGTTTTTGCGAGAGCTGGGCCATTCCGAAGTCTATTTGAACGCGTTTTACTATAATTCTTCCAACCCTAAATTTATTGAGCTGTGCTTTAAGCATTTCATTGGCCGGGCCCCGATGGATCAGGCAGAAATGCGCCACTACTGCGATATTTTGATGCGTCAGGGGGTCAAGGTGATGATCACGGCCCTGCTCGATTCAGAGGACTACATCAAACACTTTGGCTGCTTTACGGTGCCCCACGCCTGGGCTGAAGAAAACTATCCCTCGCCCCGCACCTTTTGGGAGACCGAGGTGCTGCTCCACGAGCTCCACGGACGACGGGGCTGGATGGTGCCGACCATGATTTGGCACGACCTGCACCTCGACTGCGACGGCGGCAGCTGTAGTCTGCCGGGCGGCGGTGAGGGTGCGATCGCACCTCCCCCAGCCTCCACACCCTCAGGGGTCGAGGCCCTGCACCAGGTGCTCAGCACCATGGGCCCCCAGGACCTAGAAAACTTTGCCGCCACCCTATCGGCTGCCGAGCGCGACAAGCTGCGCCACCTGCTCATGCAGCCCGCCCGATAGGCCTGCCCTCTGTCAAGAGCGTCCTGCCTGGGCGCTCTGCCTGGGCGCTCTGCCCTGCCCTAGGGCACCAGTCGGGCAAACTTGCGCTTGCCGACCTGCACCACCTTGCCGACCAGCTCAGCGGGGCCCGCAAACTCCTGGTTGGGGTCGCTCACCTTTTCGCCGTCGAGCTTGACCGCACCCCCCTGGATCTGGCGCCGGGCCTCGCTGCTGCTGTCGCACAGGCGGGTGGCCCCCACCAGATAAAACAGCTTGGCCGGAAAGTTCACCCCAGCCAGGGAAAACTCAGGCACCCCCACGGCGGGCTCGCCCGTGCCCTGCACCAGGCTGATCGCCGCCTGCTGCGCCTGCTGGGCCGCCGCCTCGCCGTGAAACTGGCGGGTCACCTCCAGGGCCAGCTGCTTTTGGCAGTCGCGCGGGTTCTCCGGCAGGTGGTCGAGGTCGGTGGTCGTCAGCAACTCAAAGTAGCTGCGAATCAGGGCGTCAGGCACCTTTTCCAGTTTGGAGTACATGCTCAGCGGGTCTTCCCGCAGCCCCACGTAGTTACCCAGAGACTTCGACATTTTTTGGCTGCCGTCGGTGCCCAACAGCAGCGGCAGCAGCATGCCAAACTGGGGCCGCAGGCCAAAATGCCGCTGCAGATCGCGCCCCACCGCGATATTAAACTTTTGGTCAGTGCCGCCCAGCTCCACATCGGCCTGCACAGCCACCGAGTCGTAGCCCTGCATCAGCGGGTAGAGAAACTCGTGGAGAAAGACCGGATCGCCCTTGCCGTAGCGCTCAGAAAACCCCTCCTTAGCCAGCATTTGCCCCACCGTCATGGTGCTGAGCAGCTCCAGAACCTTGCCCAAGTCAAGGGTCGACAGCCACTCTGAGTTGTAGCGCACCTCCAGCCGCCCCGGAGTATCAAAGTCGAGAATGGGGCGCACCTGGTCGAGGTAGGTTTCCGCATTGGCCTTCACATCTGCCTCCGTCAGCTGGCGACGCACCTCTGACTTGCCGGTGGGGTCGCCAATGCGAGCCGTAAAGTCACCGATGATCAGCACGGCGGTGTGCCCCGCATCCTGAAAGGCGCGCAGTTTTCGCACCGGAATACTGTGCCCCAGGTGAATTTCAGACCCCGTCGGATCGATGCCCAGCTTCACCCGCAGGGGCCGGTCGGCCCCCTCCAGACGCCGCACCAGATTTTGGTCGGCATCGGCGGCGGTGGGCTGGTCGGGGAAGACCTCGCTCACCCCCCGATAAATGCGCTCAAACTGAGGCGGCAAAGGGTCTGAGGTGGCCGGGATCATGGCGGACATGGGCTGGAGCTCACAAATACAGTGCGGGGGTAAGGTCGGCAGAGGCCAACGGCTAACTTCAAAGATTCTGACCTAAAGTGGTCTTTACCTTCTCCTTATAAGCATCTGCAAGGCTAGGATAGGCGTGCCTGCGATCGCCCCTAGTCGTTCCTCTAACTAGCTTGACTGGCGATGGCCAAAGCAGGCCGGGCACAATCCCTGGGTTCACTTACCTAGAGGGTCATTATAATGGCCAGATTGTCACCCCCTGGTGGGCATCTTCCTCGTATTACATTCCCGCGCTCTTCCTGAGCACAACCCTCTTTAGCAGCCTGTAATAGCCAACGTGTCAACCAATACCCTTCGCCACAAAAGCCGATCGCAGCCGCAGCCTTTGCGCCGCGCCCCCAACCTGCTGAAATACATCCAAGATGTGGGCCAGGTGACGGCGGCCGCCCTGCTGGGCACCACCATGATTGCCAGCTCGGTGATGGCCGGTGGCCTGGTGGGTCTGGCCATTAGCTTTCGCAACCTGCCCGACGTGCGGGTGCTGAGAAACTACGTGCCGAGCGAAACCAGCTACATCTACGACATCAACGGCACATTGCTCTACAGCCTCCACGACGAGGCCAACCGGGAGGTGGTGGATCTCGACGACATGTCGCCTCACCTGAAGCGGGCCGTGCTGGCGGTAGAAGACAGCTACTTCTATTCCCACAATGGCATTAACCCCAGCAGCGTGGGTCGCGCCCTGCTGGCCAACGTCGAGGCGGGCTCGACCGTAGAAGGTGGCTCCACCATCACCATGCAGCTGGTCAAAAACCTGTTTCTCACCCCCGAGCGAGCGATCAGCCGCAAGGTGGCGGAGGCGGTGTTGGCCCTGCGCCTGGAGCAGATTTTCAGCAAAGATGAAATTCTGGAGATGTACCTCAATCAGGTGTATTGGGGGCACAACAACTACGGTGTCGAAACCGCTGCCCAGAGCTACTTCAACAAGTCAGCCCAGGATCTGACCCTGCCGGAGGCCGCCATGATGGCGGGGCTGATTCAGGCCCCCGAGAGCTACAGCCCTTTCCACAACTACGAGCAGACCAAGCAGCGCCAGGCGGTGGTGCTCAACCGCATGCGCCAGCTGGGTTGGATCACCCCCGAAGAAGAGGTGGCGGCCCGGGATGCCCCCCTGCTGGTGGGAGAGATCAAGTCGTTCCGCAGCAGCATTTCGCCCTACGTCACCGAGGCGGCGGTGCAGGAGCTCAAGCAGCGCTTTGGCAACGAGGCGGTGGTGAAGGGGGGCATGCGGGTACAGACCACGGTGGATCTCACCATGCAGCGCATGGCCGAAGCCACGGTACAGCGCCACAATGCCCGCATTCGCAACATTGCCGACCAGATGGCGCTGGTGTCGATTGACCCCCGCACCCACTTTGTGAAGGCGATGGTGGGCGGTGTGGACTATGAGGCCAGCCAATTTAACCGGGCCATTCAGGCCTACCGGCAGCCGGGTTCAGCGTTTAAACCCTTTGTGTACTACGCTGCCTTTGCCACCGGACGCTACACCCCGGCCAGCTCCATTGCCGATACGCCGGTCAGCTATCCCGATGGCTACCGCTACTACAGCCCGCGCAACTACGACGGTGGGTTTATGGGTAATATTCCCATTCGCACCGCCCTGGAGGTGTCGCGTAACGTGCCGGCGGTCAAGCTGGGCCAGGCGGTGGGCGTCAACCAGATCATTGAGCTGTGCCGCACCCTGGGCATTAACAGCCCCATGCAGCCGGTGACATCGCTGCCTTTGGGGGCCGTTGACCTTACCCCGATGGAGATGGCCGGAGCCTACGCCACGTTTGCCAGCAATGGCTGGCACTCTGAGCCAACCTTTATTGTGCAGGTGACCGACAGCAGCGGCAATGTGCTGCTGGACAATACCCCCCAGCCCCAGCTGGTGCTAGATCCCTGGGCGGCGGCCTCGCTGACCGATGTGCTCCAGGGGGTGATTGCCCGAGGCACCGGTCAGTCGGCCCAGATTGGTCGACCGGCGGCGGGTAAAACGGGCACCACTGACTCCCAGCGGGATGTGTGGTTTGTGGGCTATGTGCCGCAGCTCTCGACGGCGGTGTGGATTGGCAACGACAACTACGCGCCGCTGCGGGCCGGGGCTACGGGTGGTACCTATGCCGCACCGGTGTGGCGCGACTTTATGCAGCAGGCGCTGGTCAATGTGCCGGTGGAAAACTTTAGACGGCCTTCGGAGTTTGTGCAGCCGTAGGTTTGACCGGGGCTAGGCTAGGGCGTTAGGGGCTGGCCTCATCGATTTGGGCGAGGACGCGATCGCGGAATTCTGGGTCGCTGTTGGCCAGCCCCAGCAGCTCCCAGTAGGCCGACAGGGTGAGACCGTTGGTTTGAATCAGATCGAGGGCAGCGGCCTGAATTTCCTGCTGCATCTGGCGCGATTCGGTGTCGGTCTCGGCCCGTTGTAGGCTGAGCTCCCGCGACTCAATTAGCTTGACGACGGCGATGTAGGCCTTGACAAAGCGGCTGACGGTTTCTGAGGGAATGTCGTTGGCGTCGGCCTGGGCGGCGGCTAGCGGCGGCGGCTCAGGGGGCAGTTCGGGGGGGGCCGCCCAGGCGTTGGCCGGTGAACTGAGCAGCAGCGCGATCAGTGCAACTGGCCCCAGCCACCGCCCCAGGCGGGCCTGCCACCCTGCCAAAGAAATCATGGCGGCGACTGAGCCGACGATTGTGAGGCTGATCCAGCGGTAAACCATGGCAGCCCCTAACAGACCGGTTTTCACCAGCCTAGCCGAAACCAGATCGCCTATAGTGGTAGTAAGCCTAAGCATAAATACATAATGACGCAGGAAACCGCCATGGCAAGCGATGATATCTCTCCGGTGCCTGGTCAGGGGAGTCTCTCCGACCGTGAACTCCAGATCGTTGAGCTAGTGGCATCGGGGCTGACCAACCAGGAAATTTCTGAACAGCTGGAGATCAGCAAGCGGACTGTCGATAACCATATCAGCAATATTTTGACTAAGACCGCCACCGGCAATCGGGTGGCGTTGTTTCGCTGGGCATTGCAGTCGGGCAAGGTCTGCATCGATGAGGTCAACTGCTGCGTGCTGCCGCAGGTCAAGGCGGAGGGCCAGGAGGCCTAGGGTGCCCGAGCGCAGGCTATGATGGGAGTCCTGTTCTGCCCACCTAGAGCCATTACCCTGCTATGGAGCTGATTCAATCGCTGCCCGGAACCGAAGACATTTTGCCGAAGGCGCAGTTTGTCGGCCAAGACCTTAAGGTGGCTGACATTCATACCTGGCAGCAGGTGGAGGCTACGGCGCGAGAGATCTGTGGGCGCGCCGCCTATCGTGAAATTCGCACCCCGACGTTTGAGGCTACGGCGCTGTTTGAGCGGGGCATTGGCGAGGCCACCGACGTGGTGGGCAAGGAGATGTACAGCTTTAAGGATAAGGGCGATCGCAGCTGTACCCTGCGCCCGGAGGGCACCGCTGGGGTGGTGCGGGCCTATATCCAAAACAGCCTCTATGCCCAGGGCGGTGTCCAGCGACTCTGGTATACGGGGCCGATGTTTCGCTACGAGCGCCCCCAGAAGGGCCGCCAGCGGCAGTTTCACCAGGTGGGAGTAGAGGTGCTGGGCAGCGCTGACCCCCGCGCTGATGTGGAAGTCATTGCCCTGGCTACGGACATACTGCAGCAGCTGGGGTTGAGGAACCTCACCTTCTATCTCAACTCGGTGGGAGACAGGCGCGATCGCACCCACTATCGCGAGGCCCTGGTCCAGTATCTCACCCCCTACGCCGCCGATCTAGACGCCGATTCCCGCGATCGCCTCAGCCGCAACCCCCTGCGCATTCTCGACAGCAAAGACGAAAAAACCCAGGCCATCACCGCAGACGCGCCCAGCATCCTAGACTATCTGGGGCCCGACTCAAAGCGCCACTTCGACCAGGTACTGACCCAGCTCAACGCCCTGGGCATCGCCTTTGAGCTCAACCCTCGGCTAGTGCGAGGGCTCGACTACTACACCCACACCGCCTTTGAAATTCAGTCCAGCGATCTGGGGGCCCAGGCTACGGTGTGCGGCGGCGGGCGCTACGACGGCCTGGTCGAAGAGCTGGGCGGCCCCCCCACTCCGGCGGTGGGTTGGGCCATCGGCCTAGAGCGCCTGACCTTGCTGCTCCAGACCCTTAACCAGAGCGAGGCGGTCGGCCCCGACATTTACCTGGTCTCTCGGGGCGAGCAGGCCGAATCCAACGCCCTACAGCTGGCCCAAAAGCTTCGCCATCAGGGCTTGGCGGTCGAGCTTGACCTCAGCAGAGCGGCCTTTGGCAAACAGTTTAAGCGGGCCGACCGCAGCGGTGCCGCCGCCTGTCTCATCCTTGGCGAGGACGAAGCCGCCCAGGGTACTGTGCAGCTAAAGTGGCTGGCCTCCGGCGAGCAGACCAGTCTTTCCCAGGCGGTTTTGCTGAGCGACCCCGCCGCATTTTTACAGCAAATCCAACGGGCCCGAGCCTAGGCCACAGCCATGCACTGCCTGCTCACCCTCGCCCCCAGGGCGGGAGAATGTCTGTCGTCTGAGCCTCCCCACAGCCGAAAAAAGTTCGTTACAATCGTTCACATCGATTGAATATTTCTTGTCTAAAAATTAATTCATCCGTTGGTTGTATGCCTGACACCATCACAAAACTGGCCTACCAAGCCTTGCAGCAGGGCAAAAGCTACTTTGGGCTGGCCCACAAAACCGTTAGCACCCAGGTGATGCAGGCGGTCAACCCGCCTCAGCATATCCAGACCGCCCCAATGGATCTCAAGGTGCTCCAGATGATTCAGCAGCGCATGAATGCCCTGCTGGAAGTCGATTGGCAGGATGCCGAGGCCGGGGTTTATCCTAAAGAGCTGCTGTTCGACAATGCCTGGGACGACTTTTTTCGGTTTTACCCCCTGGTCTGCCTCGATCTACCCAACATTTGGGAGCGGCTGAACAAGCGTGACTACCACACCTTCGCCGACCATATCGACACCGCTGGCTACCCCAAGTACTACCTGCAAAACTTTCATCACCAGACCGACGGCTACCTGAGCGATATGTCGGCCAACCTGTACGACCTCCAGGTAGAGATCCTCTTCAATGGCACCGCCGACCCCATGCGCCGCCGCATTTTAGCTCCCCTCAAGCAGGGGCTAATCGACGCTGGAGTCGGGGTCGAGACCGGAGCTAAGGTGCTAGACGTGGCCTGCGGCACCGGGCGCACCCTCAGCATGCTGCGCGATGCTCTGCCCAAGCTGTCGCTCTACGGTGTTGACCTGTCGCCTGCTTACCTGCGCAAGGCCAACGAAGCGCTAATGGCCAAGACCGGGGCGCTACCGCAACTGGTGCAGGCCAACGGCGAAAGTCTGCCCTTTGTGGACAGCTATTTCGATGGCGTGGTGAGCGTGTTTTTATTCCACGAACTGCCACCCGTCGCCCGCCAGAATGTCATTAACGAAATGTACCGGGTGGTGAAGCCGGGCGGCACCGTGGTGCTGTGCGACTCCATTCAGCGCCTTGACTCCCCCGAGTTTGAAGTGGCGATGGAAAACTTTCCCGCCATGTTCCACGAGCCCTACTACCGCCACTACACCACCGACGACCTCAACCTGCGCCTGAGCGATGCAGGGTTTGAGCAGGTCAGTAATCAGGTGCACTTTATGAGCAAGTACTGGGTCGGCCGCAAGCCTGCGGTCAGCTAGGGTACTGCGATTACCCCGGCCTGGCTTTGAGCGCACGCAGTCGCTGGGCCGGGAATGCGCCACAGGTATAGGGTCGAATCTTCTTCGGAGCCCTCTAGGTGCAGCTGGCAATCAGGCAGCCAGTCGCCCATATCAAACATGTGGGAAATTATCCGGCTGCCGGGAGTGAGTTGCTCCATTAGCCGGGGCCGCAGCCGCAGGTTGAGGTGGGGCAGCAGATAGATAAAGACTACCGTGGCTTCTTGAAGGTCGGCCTCAAACAGGTCGCCCTGGCAAAAGATTAAGCGCTCACTGACGCCAGCCGCTGTGGCTTGGGCCCGGGCTTGCTCCAGCAGGGTGGCATCCACATCAATGCCTACCCCACGCACGCCGTGGCTAACTGCCGCGTGAATCAGCAGGCGTCCGTCGCCGCAGCCCAGGTCGTAGACCACATCGGCGGGGGTAAGTTTAGCCATGGCTAGCATAGCGGCAATGGCATCGGCGGGGGTGGGCACAAAGCCGATGTGGGGGCGGGGCAACGGTATCATTGCGCGGAGTTGAGCTGAGCCCAGTGCGCCTGAATATCTTGGATGGTGAACAGGGTTTTGAAAGGTAGGTCACGGCTGGCGTAAAGCTCAGCTCCGCCCTGCTGACGATCGACCAGGGCGAGGATCTGGTTGACCCGGTAGCCCGCCTGCTCTAGCCGTTCGACCGCCTTGAGCGCCGACTGGCCAGTGGTGACGACGTCTTCTAGTACGGTGATGGCGCTGTCGGGGGGTAGGGTAGGGCCTTCAATGTAGGCGCGGGTGCCGTGGCCCTTGGCATCTTTGCGAATGATCAGCGGCACCAGAGATCGTTGCCCATGCATGCCCGTCAGGCTGACCGCTGTCACCAGGGGATCGGCGCCGAGGGTGAGCCCGGCTACTGCAATGGTCTCGGAGGGCACCAGATCGAGCAGCAAACGGCTGACCAGCAGCGCTCCCTGGGGGTGTAGGGTGACCAGCTTGCCGTTGATGTAGTAGCTGCTGTGCTGCCCTGAGCTGAGCACAAAATCGCCTTCCTGGTAGGCACCCCGACAAAAGAGATCGAGCAGGGGAGCGCGCAGGGCCGAGGTTTCTAGACTGAGCAGATCAGCCGTGGAGATGGTCAGTAAGAGCTCGTCCATGGGCAGGTAATTCCTTAAAAATGCTCCGTTTTTGGGCAACCGCGCTATAAAGGATGTGCACCGGGTGTAAGGTTCGGCTCAGCTTCCTGGCGATTGAGGGGTTTTGCCCCCAGGCCTCGTGACGTTTAAGGGATTGGGCAGCGCCGGAACCGCACTAAACCAATGAGTTAAGGAGGCTTGGCCATGGGCATTCAATTAAACCATATTTCGGGTCTGACGCTGGCGCTGCTGACCGCCGCGGCAGTGGCTGCACCGGTGGGACGCACCCAAGAGGCACCCCCCACTATTCCTGTCGCTATGGATGAGCTGCTGTCGACCTACTCCGGCGACTACTTCCAGAACCGCGGCATGGCTCGTCAGGCTCGGCGCATTGTCGGCTTTGGCTTTCCAGAGCGGGAACTCGACTGGGATGCCGATGCCACCTCTGCGGCGGTGAGAGATATTTGGCTGCTTCAGGGTACCGCTGACCCCACCCTGCGGGTGCCCGACCTGGCGACGCCGTTTACTACCAGCCTGTTGACCATGCCCAGCAGCCAGGTGCCCTCGGTGGGCTCAGAGTTTATCTTTGAGTCGCTGTAGTTAGAGGCGTTGTAGGGAGTTTCCTGAGGTCGAGTTGGCCTCAGGAGATGGTTGAAAGAATAATTTTTAACGCTTTCGGCAGCTATTGGGCCGCAAGCGCTCTAGGAGACGCGTCAGCCTAATCTGCTTTAGCGGGGCAAAGGCCGTCTCTGTGACGTTTCAAACAGTCTCTCAGATAGGTTTGTCTCCGCAATGCTGGTGCTGCGCTGCGAAAATCCAGGGTGCAGGAGTTGAACCTGCCTGAGGCGAATTATGAGTTCGCTGCCTAATCCGCTCGGCCAACCCTGGGGTTTATTCCCTGAGGGAAACGCTTACTATTGTATGGCCTGAGCCTAAAACCTGAGCGTAAACTTTGGTTGGATCTGGTTTGAGAATGGTTCTATGGGGCGATTTTGCTGTTAGATTGGGGGCGCATTTGATGGATGGTCCGCTTCGCTAGACTGGTCTTTGATGGTTGAGCACCCGTTGTTAGAGCTGCTATGAATCCTGCCGTTGCCTTTACGCTGATTTTGCTCTCCTTGATGATTGGTTCGGGGGTGGTCAGTGCCTCCTGGGGGTTTACTTTGGGACGGCAGGCCCTGACCGGGGTACGGCAGCCCGAAACCCGCCCCACCAACGGTACCCCTGTGAGCCGAGAGGCGGTGGGCTCTGACCAGGGCAGCGTGATGCTGGTGAATGAGGCTGAGGTTTTGCAGCAGGTCAAAGCCCGTATGAGCGGTGGCCAATAGCCGGGGACAGGTTGGTTCGGGGCCTAAATGTGGTTTGGCCGCAGGCGGTGATGGCTAGCTGGACTTGAGTGCTGTCTCGCCGTTGCTGGCTTCAATCGGGTTTATAATCAGGCTCATAGCTTTGGTGGTTAGGGCTGCGATGGCCTTCCCGAGCTGCGGGATGGGTGTCATCATGTACTTGCGTTTATGACAGAGCCAATAACTGGGTCAGTGGATCATCAGCCTCGGCGGATCTTAGGATGGCGATCGCTCGCGGGCGTTGAGGGTGGCCTTTTATAGTCGGCTATGTGCGTTTTTCCCCATCTGCTGACGGTCACTATTCCTGAGCAACTGCCCCTAGCTGCGATCGCATCTCGCCTAGGGGCAGTGCTGTTGCTAATTGGCATCAATGCATTCTTTGTCGCCGCTGAGTTTTCCATGGTGTCGGTGCGGCGTTCGCGCATTAGCCAGCTGGTCTCCCAGGGCGACGTCCAGGCCAAGACCGTGCAGCAGCTCCAGCGCAGCCTCGACCGTCTGCTGTCCACCACCCAGCTCGGCATCACCCTCTCCAGCCTGGCCCTGGGCTGGATTGGCGAAAGCACCATGGCCGTCATCCTCGCCTACTGGATTACCCAAACACCGCTAACGGCCGCCCAAAGTCAGGCCCTGGCCCACACCCTTGCCATCCCCCTGGCCTTTTTTCTGGTGGCCTACCTGCAAATTGTGCTGGGAGAGCTGTGCCCCAAGTCGGTCGCCATGCTCTACCCCGAGCAGGTAGCCCGATTTTTGGGCCCCCCCAGTCTCACTATCGCCCGCCTGTTCAACCCCTTCATCTGGATTTTGAACCAGTCCACCCGGCTGCTGCTGCGGTTGCTCAACATTCAGTACAGCGATCAGGTCACCTACAGCCGTCTGACCCCCGAAGAGCTACAGCTGATCATCCGCACCACCGCCGAGACCCCAGGTCTCGACGCCGAAGAGCGCGAGCTGCTCAACAACGTCTTTGAGTTTCGTGACGTCACCGCCGGAGAAATCATGGTGCCCCGCACCCAGATCAGCGCGATTCCCCTGTCGGCCACCTTTGGCGAGCTGATGGCAGTGGTGGCCGACAGCGGCCATTCTCGCTACCCGGTAATGGGCGACTCCCTCGACGACATCCAGGGCACTGTCGATGTCAAACAGTTTCTGCAACCCCTGGCCCAGGGGCAAATTGATACCGATACCGCCCTCAGCCCCTGGGTCAAACCCGCCCGATTTGTCCCCGAGTACACCCCTCTCCACGAGCTGTTGGCCACCATGCAGCGCACCGGTCAAGAACTCGTCATTGTCGTAGACGAGTTTGGGGGTACCGCCGGGCTGCTCACCCTGCGCGACCTCACCGCCGAAATCATTGGCGATATCCACGAGCCCGACAACCCCGAAGAGCAGCTGATCGAACTGCTCGACGATCAGTCCTACCGGATTAAAGCCCACACAGACCTCGAAGAGGTCAACGACCTGCTCGACCTGGAGCTACCCTACGCCGATGACTACCAAACCCTGGGTGGATTTCTCATTTATCAAATGCAAAAAATCCCCCCCGCTGGGGAGCGGCTGATCTTTGCCAACCGAGAGTGGGTCATTCTATCCACCGATGGGCCCCGCCTTGAGGATATTTTGGTGCGCCGCCTCGACGCCTCTGCCGAAGACCACGGCACCACCGTCTCCTCCCTGTCAGAACTGGCCGATTCCGATGGGTCATTTTTGGTTTAGCCCCTGATCTGGGCAGGGGCTCAGGGCAAGGGCGCGGCCCCACTGGCCCGGCAGTGCTGGCCCAGCCCCACTGGGCCCGAGACACCTAGCAAACTGCCACAGGTTTAAATGTCGAGCCGGACAGTCCTGGGTACAGTAAAGCAGAGCAAAAAAACGCTAGAAATTGTCACGCCAATCAGATCTAACCACTGGCCCTAGCCAGGGTAAAGAAGCCGACCTGCGCCCAAAATCGCCGATTTAGGCTCCTCAGGGTTAAACCAACGCTATACTTTTGGCCATCACTCGCTGTTAGATAATTTTGCCCTTCTTTACAGTGCGAAGCATTGTGATACTATCTGAGTAATTTTACCTGGCCCGTTTGCTTCTCCACTTGTTTGACGTTCGTCAAGTGCTGGCTATCGACGTATTTTCGTCTCCCAAAGGAAGGACAGGCGTGCAAGACCCAATGTTGTCATCTGCCTTAGACATGCACCTATCTCGAAACTTGCCTGATCCTATTCGTGTTGGCGTCATTGGTGTAGGTAACATGGGGCAGCACCACACCCGGGTGCTGAGCCGCTTCAAAGATGTAGAGCTAGTGGGTGTATCCGACGTCAACGTAGAGCGGGGTATCGACACCGCCAGCAAGTATCGCGTTCGGTTTTTTGAAGATTACCACGAGCTGCTCAAGCATGTGGATGCGGTCTGCGTGGCTGTGCCCACCCGCTTGCACCACCCGGTGGGCATGGCTTGCCTCCAGGCGGGGGTGCATGTGCTGATCGAAAAGCCCATCGCCGCCAGCATTGCCGAGGCCGAGTCATTGGTCAATGCCGCCGCCGCCGCCAACTGTATTTTGCAGGTGGGCCACATCGAGCGCTTCAATCCGGCTTTTCAGGAGCTCCACAAAGTCCTAAAAACCGAAGAACTATTGGCCCTAGAGGCCCGGCGCATGAGCCCCTATTCCCAGCGGGCCAACGATGTGTCGGTGGTTCTCGATCTGATGATTCACGACATTGATCTGCTGCTTGAGCTGGCCGGAGGTACGGTGTCGACCCTCACCGCCAGCGGCAGCCGGGCCGATAACTCGGGCTACCTTGACTACGTCACCGCCACGCTGGGCTTTAGCAACGGCATTGTGGCGACCCTTACCGCCAGCAAGGTGACCCACCGCAAGATTCGCAGCATTACCGCCCACTGCAAAAACTCCCTCACCGATGCCGACTTTCTCAACAATGAGATTTTGATTCATCGGCAGACCACCGCCGACTGCTCCACCGACTACGGCCAGGTGCTCTACCGCCAGGACGGGCTGATTGAAAAAGTCTACACCAGCAATATTGAGCCCCTCCATGCGGAGCTAGAGCACTTTATCAACTGTGTGCGAGGTGGGGAAGAGCCCTCGGTGGGTGGAGAGCAGGCGCTGAAGGCGCTGCGTCTGGCCAGCCTGATCGAGCAGATGGCCCTAGACGGCAAGCCCTGGCACCACATGGATCTCAACGCCGTGGCTCGGGAGATGCCGGTGCCCGTATAGGGGCGACCTAGGGGGTGAGCGATAGGCTGCCCTAGGCGCCCGATCTGGGGGGCTGTCCTAGGGAATCACCTGCACAGGGGTGCCTACCTTGAGGTGGCTGTAGAGGGCTTGCACATCTTTTTCCAGCATGCGCACGCAGCCGTGGGATACGGCTTCGCCAATCAGCGTTTCCTGGTTGGTGCCGTGGATGCCGATGTGGTAGCCGCCCTGCACTAAAAAGCCAATCCACCGGGAGCCGAGGGGGTTGCTGGGGCCAGGGCCAATGGACTCTTTGGTGATGGGATGCTGCCATACCGGGTCGGTGCGCAGGTCTTTGACCGCAAACTGTCCCTGGGGTGTTTCCCAATCGTTTTGGCCGATGGCAACGGGAAAGGTGGCCTGCACCTGATCGTTTTGGTAGAGGGTGAGCCGCCGCTGGGTGAGGCTAATCACCACGCGGGTGTTGGCGGTCATCAGGGTTTCAGGGGCCTGGGTCATCAGCGGTGCGACCCGGGCCAGGCGAATGCGCTCAAAGGGGCTTTCAAACTGCCAGCGGGCTGCTACCTGGTCGCGCCAGGCCCCGGCGGCCAGCAGTCCAGCGGCGGCGTAGCACAGCACCATCAGGCAGCGATTTAAAGGAGATGAGGTATGCATGGGTGGTGGGCTTGAGCGTGACCCAGTTTCAGCATACTGCCACCCTCGGTTTCTGGATCTGGCTCTAGCTCGATGATTTGGCCCGATGATTTGGCCCGATGATTTGGGGCTCGATGGTTGCGGGTCAGACAACTGATTCGGGGGTTGGTATGATTGAGGCTATAGATGCAAGGCCGGGGTTTAAAGACGGTGGCGGTAAAACCAGACTGGTTACGGGTGAAGGCTCCTCAGTGGGAGCGGGTGGGAGAAGTCAAGGCAATTTTGCAGGATCTGGGCCTCAACACCGTCTGTGAAGAGGCGTCTTGCCCCAATATTGGCGAATGTTTTAAGGCTGGAACGGCGACGTTTTTGATCATGGGGCCCGCCTGCACTCGGGCCTGCCCCTACTGCGACATCAATTTTGAAAAGCAGCCCCAGGCCCTTGACCCCACGGAGCCCCTGCGCCTGGCTGAGTCGGTGCGGCGCATGGGGCTCCGCCATGTGGTGATTACCTCGGTCAACCGCGACGACCTGGCCGATGGGGGCGCTAGCCAGTTTGTGGCCTGCATTGAAGCGGTGCAGCGGACTACGCCCGACACCACCATTGAGGTGCTGATTCCGGATCTGTGCGGCAACTGGGACGCGCTGGAGACGATTTTGGCGGCTCGGCCCCAGGTGCTCAACCACAACACCGAGACGGTGCCTCGCCTCTACCGTCGGGTGCGCCCCCAGGGTGACTATGGGCGCTCCCTGGAGCTGCTGCGCCGCAGCCGCGACCTGGCTCCCTGGGTGTATACCAAGTCGGGTCTGATGGCGGGGCTGGGGGAAAGCGACGGTGAGATTCAGCAGGTGATGGACGATCTGCGGGCGGTGGACTGCGACATTTTGACCCTGGGTCAGTACCTGTCGCCGGGGGCTAAGCACCTGCCGGTGGCGGAGTTTGTCACGCCCGCCCAGTTTGAGGCCTGGCGGGTAGCCGGGGAGTCGAAGGGATTTTTGCAGGTGGTGTCGTCGCCGCTGACCCGGAGTTCGTATCACGCTGAGGCGGTGCAGCAGCTGATGCTTCAGCACCCCCGCTAGGCGAGGCTGACTGGAACCGCAGCCGTTGTCTCGCCGTCAAGGCAGCTAGGGTGATGGCTGTGCTAGGCCTCGTTCTCAGTGCCTAGGAAATGTCTGGTGTAAACCGGTTACCCCTGGGCAAAGGGTTGGGCTTGGCGCGGCGCGGTTGGCCAGCGACGGAAGAGGGAAATGCTGAAATCGACCTGTGTGAAATGGATGCTGGTGGGTGCTGTCGCCCCAGTGCTCCTGGGGGTGAGCCGGTGGGTGCCCGGGGCGGGCCCCTGGCTGCTGGGGGCGGCGCCGGCGGGCGCTCAGACCCCGGCGCCGCCCCGGGCCCAGACCCCTGAGACCACGGCGGCGGCGCTGTTGCGGCTGGTAAATGCGGAGCGCCAGCGGGTAAATGCACCGCCGCTGACACTGGATGACAGCCTGATGGCTGCGGCCCAGGGCCATGCCCAGGATATGGCGACGAGCGGTCGGATGAGCCACACGGGCTCGGATGGATCGACGCTGCGATCGCGCATCGACGGCACCCGCTACAGCTGGTCCACGATTGGCGAAAACGTGGCCATGGGGCAACCGACCGCCGCCGCCGTGATGACCGCCTGGATGAATAGCCCCGGCCACCGCCAGAATATTCTCAACCCGGCCTTTACCGAGCTGGGCATTGGCTATGCGGTGGGGGCTGGGCAGCGGCCCTACTGGGCCCAGGTCTTTGCCCGGCCGCGCTAGGGAGCTGTAGAGATTTAATCAACCCTAACTCTGGAGTAAAACCCCCAGAGTTAGGGTTTATATATTGCTAAATAGTTAAGTAACTATATGTGCTGAAAATTTGGGTATGCTGGAGCTAGCCCGTTGGCTGCTGTCTCTTGTCGCTGCGATCGCACCCCGCCATGCCCGCCTCCCCCGCCCCATCTTCCCCCCGGCCATTGGCCAAGACCTCCCTGCACCGCTCCCTGCGCCGCTATATCCCCATTCTCGACTGGGGCTGGCACTACCAGCCCCGCGACCTGGTCGGCGACGCCATGGCCGGCATGATTGTGGCCATTATGCTGATTCCCCAGGGCATGGCCTATGCCCTGCTGGCCGGGCTGCCGCCCCAGGTGGGCCTCTACGCCAGCATTGTGCCGTTGATGCTCTACGCGGTGCTGGGCACCAGCCGCGCCCTGGCCGTGGGGCCCGTGGCCATGGTGTCGCTGCTGGTCGCCACCAGTATCGGGCAGGTGGCCACGCCCGGCAGCCCTGACTACTGGGCCGCCGCCCTGGCCCTGGCCCTGATGATTGGCCTTATTCAGGTATTTATGGGGGTGGTGCGGCTGGGGTTTATCGTCAACTTTCTCAGCCACGCGGTGATTGTAGGCTTCACCAACGCCGCCGCCCTGGTGATTGGCCTCAGCCAGCTCAAGCACCTGCTCGGGGTCAAAATTCCTCCGTCGGAGAGCTTTTTTGAAACCGCCCACCACCTTGTGCAGGCCGCCCCCGGCACCAACTGGGCCAGCCTGGCCCTGGGCCTCACCAGCGTTGGTGTGCTGTTGTTCTTCAATCGGTGGCTGCCGCCGCTGCTGGGTCGCTGGGGCCTTCCCCAGGGGTGGATTACCCCCCTGAGCCGCAGCGGGCCGCTGGTGGTGGTGGTGGCCACCATTGGGTTGGTGGGGGCGCTCCGCCTAGACAGTCGCTTTGGTGTAGCCATTGTGGGTGACATTCCCCGCGGGCTACCGCCGCTGTCGATGCCGTCGGTGAGCCTCGCCCTCTGGCGGCAGCTGCTGCCCACGGCGCTAACCATCAGCTTTGTGGGCTTCATGGAGAGCATTGCGGTGGCCAAGTCGCTGGCCAGCAAGCGCCGCCAGCGCATCGACGCCAACCAGGAACTGATTGGCCTGGGGGCGGCCAACTTGGGCGCGGCCTTTACCGGCGGCTATCCGGTTACCGGCGGCTTTAGTCGTTCGGTGGTCAACTTTTCGGCGGGGGCAAACACGGGGCTGGCCTCCATGATTACCGCTGGGTTAATTGCCCTGGTGGTGATGTTTTTCACGCCGCTGTTTTATTACCTGCCCCAGACGGTTCTGGCCGCGGTAATTTTGGTGGCGGTGACCAATCTGCTCGACTTTAGAAGCCTGGGCCACCTGTGGCGCATCTCCCGCACCGATGCGGCCAGCCTGGCCATTACCTTTGGTGCCGTGCTGGCGATCGGCATTGAGATCGGCATTGTGGTGGGCTTTGTGGCCTCGGTGATCTTCTTTCTGTGGCGCACTAGCCATCCCCACATTGCCGAGGTGGGGCGGGTGGGCAACACCGAGCACTTTCGCAACATTAAGCGCTATCCGGTGCAGACCTGCACCGGCGTACTGGCCCTGCGCGTGGACGAAAGCCTTTATTTCGCCAATGCCAAATACCTCGAAGATCGCTTAATTCAGGCGGTGGCCGACCACCCGACCGCCACCGCCCTGCTGCTGATTTGCAGCGCCATCAACCACATCGACGGCAGTGCCCTGGAAACCCTGGAGACCCTGGTGGGTGATCTCAAGGAAGCCGGGGTGACGCTCTACCTCAGCGAGGTCAAGGGCCCGGTGATGGATCAGCTAGAACAGGCCGGGTTTATCGACCGCCTGGGCGGCCAAGAGCGGGTCTTTTTGAGCACTCACCAGGCCATGGCCACCCTGGAAAATCGTTAAAATGGTGTACTAGGATACATTGTTGCGCAAGATGAACAAAGGTAAGGATACGCATCAACTGCTTTGATCTCCCGGATGGGGGTTGCACTATAGGGGTGGATGGTAAGTAAATATCCTCACGGCTATCCCCTTACTGCCATCTCCATCACTGCCATCCCATTTCTGGAGGGCTACACCATGACCACTACCACCACTCGTCTGCCCACGGCTAATCGGCCCCCAGCCAGACACTACACCATTGATGAAATCCGCGACGAGGCCAAGCAGCTAGTCGAGTGCGGTACCCTCGATCGCTGTCAGCCAATCTGCGCCCTGTGTGGCTATATCGCCGCGCGAGAATGGCCGTCCATTGAGGCCGAGCTAGAGTGCAACGACTACTGCCTGCGCGATCGCATCGGCGATTTGATCCCCCACGAAACCTGGAGCAACGATTGATCCCTGGCCGGATCGCGCTCAAACGCCTAGCGGTTGCGGGGGGAATAGGCGGTGGCCGGGTGGCCCGTCGGTCGCTGCACCTGCCACTGTTCGCCCACCTGACTGAGCGCCGCCATAATCGGCTGTACCTCTCGCCCCTTGGCGGTGAGAGAGTACTCCACCCGAGGCGGCACCTCAGGAAACACGGTGCGCTTCACCAGGCCGTAGCTCTCTAGCTCCCGCAGGCGGGCGGTCAGCGTTTTAGTGCTGATGCCGGGGAGGGCCGACAAAAATTCGTTGGTGCGGCGGTTGCCGTAGAACAGCTCCCGCAAAATCAGAATGGCCCACTTGCTGCCGATGTAGGACAGCACCAAATGCACCGGACAATCGAGCTTCGTACCGCTAGATGTGTGAGGCATTGGCATCACTCCGACTGGGGATGTCATTTTCCATTGTGAAGGATTATTCAAGGGGTGACGGTTACTCTGGCACCGGATGCCCTAAATTTAAGCTTCTTTTTAGATCTGCCCCGAGTTGGCCCGGCCAGGGTGCCGGGGCCAAGCCCGTTGCCGAGGTGGTGGGGTTGGAGATAGCGGGCTCGGCCCTGGGCCGAGCCCGTCTGGTTTGGGCCTGAGCCCTCAAAAATGAGAATGTTAGGGTAATGGACAGGCGTGCTAGCCTAGGATTTCTCTTCAACGGTTGGTTTTTTAACCCGTAATTACCTGTGGCCATGTCGTCCCCCAAGCCTTCTCGCAACCCTAACCGCTCCTCTGGGTCAGAACCCCGCAAATATTCTGCCGAAGGCTACCGGGGAGGCAAACCTCAGCGCAGCGATGGCAAGCCCCGCCAGGGGGGCGAGGGCAAACCCCGCTACGGTGATGACCGGGGTGGCAAGCCCCGCTACGGCGACGATAAGCCGCGCTACGGTGGCGATAAGCCCCGCTACGGCGGCGATAAAGGTGGTAAGCCCCGCTACGGCGATGACAAGCCTCGCTACGCGGGCGACAAAGAGGTTAAGCCCCGCTACAAAGACGGCAAGCCCAGCTATGGCGGCGATAAACCCCGCTACGGCGATGACAAGCCGCGCTACGGCGGCGATAAACCCCGCTACAGCGATGACAAGCCCCGCTACGGTGGCGACAAAGGCGGCAAGCCCCGCTATGGGGATGACAAGCCTCGCTACGGCGGTGATAAAAGCGGCAAGCCTCAGCTTAGGGATGACAAGCCCCGCGCCGGTGGCGACAAGCCCCGCTATGAGGGCGGCAAGCCTCGCTACGGTGGGGATCAAGGCGGTAAGCCTCGCTACCAGGGAGGGGAGGGGACGCGCGATCGCACCTCATCACCGCCGCCCCGCCAGTTTTCGGCCACCAGCCAGATCGCTGGCGACGGCGACGACACCCAGGATGCCACCGATCTGATCTACGGTCGCCATGCGGTAGAAGCGGCCCTCCAGGCCCAGCGCCCCCTCAATCGAGTGTGGGTCAACGACCGAATTCGCTACGATCCCCGCTTCCTGTCGCTGATTGACGAAGCCAAGGCCAGCGGTGCCGTCATTGACGAGGTCGATACCAAACGGCTCAACCAGATTACCGCCGGGGCCAACCACCAGGGCATCGCCGCCCAGGTCGCCGCCCACACCTACCACGATCTCGACGACATGATTGAGGCCGCCCTGGCCGCCACCAAGGTGCCCGTCATCATTGCCGCCGACAGCATCACCGACCCCCACAACCTGGGGGCGATCATCCGCACCGCCGAAGCGCTGGGTGCCCAGGGCATGGTGATCCCCCAGCGGCGGGCGGCGGGGGTGACCGCCACCGTGGCCAAAGTGGCCGCCGGGGCCCTGGAGAGCCTGCCCGTGGCTCGGGTGGTCAACCTCAAGCGCGCCCTCGACACCCTCAAAGAAAAAGGCTTTTGGATCTACGGCCTGTCGTCAGAGGCCAGCCAGCCGGTACACCGCACCACCTTCGATCGTCCTACGGTGATTGTGGTGGGTGCCGAGGGCAGCGGCCTCAGCCTCACCGTGCAGCAGAGCTGCGACACCCTGGTGTCTATTCCCCTGCGCGGAACGGTTCCTAGCCTAAATGCATCAGTGGCTACAGGCATGGCGCTCTATGAGATCTATCGTCATCAGTGGGTGGCGCAGCAAGAAATTTCAACTTTGCAAAATCAAAAGCCAGGCAGTATAACCAAATATGGGCCTGCGTTGCCCCAGGGCGGGTTAGATACGCAATTTTAAAAAGTATTAGGCAAATAGGCAGGATCTATGAATAGTATTTTGGATCGCTTCTTGGCCAAGCTTCTGGGCCGCAAGGCCTGGTGGGTAGAGATCAAGACCAACCAGCCCGCCTGCGTTTACTATTTCGGCCCCTTTGACAGCGAAGGGGAAGCCCACGCTGCCAAGGGCGGTTACATCGAAGACCTGGAGCTAGAAGGGGCCCAAAATATTCAGACCCTGGTGCAGCTCTGCCGCTGCCCCGACCAGCTCACCATTACCGACGAGTGGGATACCCCCGTGGGCGGTTTTTCGGCCCCGGCCTTTGGCAGTCAATCCTAAGACCTAACTCCGGCCAGCGCGCTCCTGTCAGCACGTTCGAGGTCGTCCATTGTTTGACCGGTCGGCGGGTTTAGACCTCGCCGGTAGGGTCAGGAATGAATGGCTCGCTGGTAGGGGGCTGGCCGGTAGAGGGCTGAAGCATGGACGGATGGCGCTCTAGCCAGTTGTGGATGTCGTCCAGCACCCGATCGGGAATTTCCCACGGCAGCAGGTGGGCAGTGTTGGCGTAGCAGTGGCTCTCGGCCTGGGGCAGATGGGCGGCGGTTTCGAGGCTCGACTGGGCGGTGATATGGCAGTCGGCGGCTCCGGCCAGCACCAGGCAGGGCGCGGTGATAGTCGCCAGGTCGCCCAGGCGGTTGTAGCGGCGGGCCAGGGCCTGGTTGAGGGCGCGGTGGGCATGGCGCGAGGTGCCCAGGTAGGCCCAAAACCCCTCCCGGGCCAGGCGGCGGTAGGCCTGGGGGGTGTGCTGCCCCAGCAGGTAGCGGTACAGCGATCGCTGCTTGAGCTGCTGCATCACCCAGGGGTGGGCCGGAGTCAGCACATTGAGTATCGACCCCAGCCCGGTGTAAACCAGCTCGACCCAGCTGGTGGGCGGATGGGCACCCACCGGGCGAGCGGCGGTGGCAATTAAAATCAGCCCGGCAACGCGGCTGGGCTGGCGCAGGGCCAGTTCGAGGGCCAAAATACCCCCCAGCGACCACCCCAGCACAATGCAGCGCTCAATGCCCTGGGCGTCGAGCAGGTCGATCAGGTCGCTCAGACTGTCTTCGAGCTGAAAGGGCGCTCGGGGCTGGCTGGCACCGTAGCCGCGCAGGTCAGGGGCCAGGGTGTGGTAGCGATGGCTCAGGCTGTCGGTAAAGACCGCCATGGTTTTGGCCGAACCGGGGTGGCCATGGAGGCAGAGAATGGGAAACCCGCTCCCCCGGCGATCGCAGTACAGGTGCATAGCAGTATGGGCACAGGGGTTACGTGCAGCCCGGCCAGGCTTAGCATAACCCGGGCCGTCTACTCGATGCCTGGGGCGGGGCTGGCCTCGGGGTTGAGGATGAGCTCACCGCCCTCGCCACAGCGGCCTGCTACGGCCGCGTCGTGGGGCAGGCTGAGCTCGGCGATGACCGGTTCTGCGGGGGCCTGGGGACGACTGAATTTGGGCAGGGGTGCGGCGGCGGCCTGGAGCTCGAGGGCAGAGACCGGCACCAGGCCGCTGGCGGATAGGCAGTAGGCCTGGGGAACGCCCTTGAACTGGGGCGTGGGGCTGGCGCTGAGCTCAGGAATGAGGCCGGGCTGGCCGGTGAGGCGCTGGTGGCCCAGGGCGGCTGCCGCCGGGGCGGGCATACCGAGGGCAGCGGCTAGGGGACTGCTCGGCGGCGCAAGCTGCGATCGCAGCTCTACCGCCTCTGGTGCTGCTGCCGGTACGGTCTCTGGTACCGCTGCCGCTGGGGCCGCCGGGGCCTCAGCGGCGCCCTGGGTCGTGCTCTGTCGCGGCAGGCTGCGCACCTCCGGCTGCGGCACCCCCTGGGCCGACTGCGGCCTGGCCTCTGCGGAGACCGTGCCCAGGGGGTTGCCCTGGCGCTGGTGAGCCCCGGCCACCGGGCTGCCGGGCTGAGTCAGGGGGCTAGGCCGCAGGGCCACGGTGCCCCCCGACTGATGGGCCAGACCCGGGTTCGGCTCCGACAGCGCTGCTTCTGCATTCTCCGGCGCGGGGGTAGCCGCTGGGGCTGCCGTTGCCGAGGGCTCGGGAGCGGCGGGTGCCGCCTGGGCGGCGGGAGCGGTGGCCAATGTCTCAGGCGCTGTCTCTGGGGTCGCCGCCGCCGTTGCCCCGTGCAGCCGCAGGGGGGCGGTTGCCAGGCGGTCGGCGGGCGATGCCACGGTCCGTGCTGGAACGGGCTGCGGGGCCCGACTGCTGTAGCCCTGATGCCGGAGCGGGGCGATCGGGTAGGTGCGGGCCGCGCTGGCGGCCGCCACCGGCCCCAAATCGGACGCACCGCTGTCGGGGGTGGCGGCCTCCGGCGCCGACTCAGTGGCCGGGGTGAACCCGGAACCGGGGATGGTGGGCTGGGCTGCTACCCCGGCGGCGGCCACGTTGCCCTGCACAGGGCTGAGGTCGAGGGGAGTAGGCTCAGCCTCAGCCAGCCGCTGGGGAGGATTCTGAGCAATGGCGACCGGCACCACGCCACCGGTGGGGGAGGGGGTGGGTAAGGGGGTGGTGACCAGGCGACTGGGAACTGGCGGCGCACCCCGCTGGGCCCGGAGGCGGTCGATGCGCTGTCGGAGATCGGCGGCCTGGGGCACCGGCTGCCCGGCAACGCGTGCCCCCCGGGCGCTGGTGGCGGGCAGGGCAGCCCGGCGGGCGCTGGGCAGCACGGGCCTGGGGCGAATTTCGGGCCGGGCGACGGGGTTGGTGGCTGCGATCGCAGGTCTGGCCTGGGCATTCACCTCAGCGTCAAGATCGCCGTCGGGAGGGGCAACGCCCTGGCCAGGAGAATTAGATTGTTCGCCACTGCAAGCGGCCAAGGCTAGGAGCCCACCGCACGATGCCAATGCCCAAACACGCATAAATCAGCTCATTCCTAAGGTTTACCGAGGTGTGCTGACTCTTCTTACAGACCCCAGCCGCCCGATCAGAAAAATCTGGCCCCCAAAGTGTAAAGATTTGGTTGGTGTCGCCAGTCTGGAGTCACCCCGGCCGCAGCATGGGTTGGATGTCAGACCATGCCCAGCAGGCCAAGACGGTTCAAACGTGCAAACGCGCAAACCTGCAAGGGTTTTCAGAGAAACTGCCCTGACCAGACTGGCTCCAGCTACCTAAACTCTCAACCAACTCTGAAGGGCCTATGCGAGGTGAACTGGCGGCGCTGATGGCAGCCTTTTTGTGGGCTGTGGCAACGGTCATATTTGGCCGACTGGGTAAATCCTTAACCCCCCTGGCCCTCAACCTGGCCAAGGGGGCGATTGCCCTGGTGCTGCTGGCCGCTACCCTGGCGGTGCTGGGGCAGTCCAGGGTGGGCTTAGACCCGCAGGCGGTCGGCATTTTGGCCCTCAGCGGCGTGATTGGCATTGGCCTGGGAGACACCGCCTATTTTGCCGCCGTCAACCGGCTGGGCCCCCGGCAGGCGCTGCTGCTGGAAACCCTGGCCCCGCCCCTGGCCGCCCTCATGGCCCTGGTGTTTTTGCAGGAGGCCCTCACCCCCTGGGCCTGGCTGGGCATGGCGCTGACCCTGGCCGGGGTCGGCTGGGTGATTGCCGAGGGTGGGCCGGGGGCGACCAGCGCCGACCCGATCGATTACCGAGGCATCGCCTTTGGGGTACTGGCCGCCCTGGGCCAGGCCACGGGGGCGGTGCTGGCCCGGGCGGTGCTGGCCGATACGGCGGTGGCACCCCTGTGGAGCGCGGTGCTGCGGCTGGCCGGTGGGTTTGTGGTGATTTTGGGCCTGCTGCGATTTCAGGGGCCGGTGGTGGCCCAGCTGCGGCCCCTAAAGTCGCCCCGGCTGCTGGTGGGGGTGGCCCTGGCGGCGGTATTGGGCACCTACCTGGCCATCTATCTGCAGCAGACCGCCCTCAAGTATGCGGCCACCGGCGTGGCCCAGGCGCTGACCTCCACCAGCCCTCTGTTTGTGCTGCCCCTGGCCCTGGCCCTGGGCGAGCGGGTCAGCCCCCGCGCGGTGATGGGGGCGGTGGTGGCGCTGGTGGGCGTCGGCATTTTGGTCAACGGCGGTTGAGGAAGCTCTGGTTGACTATCGGCTAAATCCAGGTCGGCTAAGTCCAGTATTGATCTAGATCGAGGCCAACGGATGCGGCCAGACGGATGCCGCTAGGCAATAGGCAGAATCAGGCGGTCTGGGTCTCGGCCCCGGTCTGGGGCGGGCCCACCAGGCGACTCAGATCTTGGCTATCGATGGCGTAGGCGGCCCCAAAGCCCATGACAAAGCGCCCCCCCTGGGGACTGAGGCAAAAAATCTGAAAGTCCTCTAGCGATCGCAGCATGGCGATAATCTCCCCAAACCGCTGCTCAAACCGGTCGGCCACCGCATCCCAGGCGGTGGTGCCGCGGGGCAGCAGCGCCGCGCGACAGCCGTAGCTAATGCGCTGGCGGGCAAACACCTGGGGGGTGTCGGCCTCGTCTTCGATCAGCAGGACTGCGGCGACACCGGTGGTTTGCAGGTTGTGGGTGTGGGCCGACAGACCGCTGGTAAAGATATAGAGCTGGTAGTCTTCATCGATCACGTAGGGGGCGTAGCTGGCCTGGGGGAGACCGGCCCCATCGACGGTGCTGAGCATGAGGCTGCGCACCCGATTGGGCAGCCCCTGGTAGGCGGCGAGAGCGGCATCAAAACTGGGCATGGGAAAATCGGTGCGCCATGGCAAAACAATTCAGCGTTGAGCCGTAGCCGCTACCCTGGGTTAGCGCTACAGTAGTTGCATTCTGGCTCCCTGGTATTATGTCGCTTTTATCTCGTCAGATTCAGCCCGCCGAGGCCTATCTGGCCAAACTCACCGAGGCTGACTGGGCCACCCTAGCCAAGCGCGAGGTGGTGGTGAAGGGCGGCAAGGGGCAGTACGGGCTGATGGTGGCCACGCCCGTCGATCAGGCGCTGGCCTGGGCGGTGCTCACCGACTACGCCAATTTCGACAAGTTTTTGCCCACGGTGGTGAAAAGCCGGGTGGTGGAGTCGGACGGCGATCGCACCGTTGTCGAGCAGGTTGACCGGCGAAAAATTCTGCTTTCTACCATGGAATCCACCGTGGTAACCGAAAACCTGGAGCTAGACGGTCAGCAGATTAGCTTTCGCCTGCTCCAGGGCAATTTGGAGTACATGTACGGCCACTGGCGCATCGATGCGGCCCCGCGCCAGTTGGGTGCTGAGCCCCTGCATCTGGTGTCTCAACAGGTGCGCGCCGAGGCCGATGTTGGCCCTTTCAAAGGCATGTTTTACAACCTGTTTGAGGCTAGCCTGGTCGATACCATCAAGGCGCTGCGGGCAGAAATGGAGCGCCGATTAATCCCTACATAATCTTTAGAAAACAGGAACTTTTAAGGGAATTCACGCAGTTCACCTAAATCATTTCCCTGGCCGATGACAACCTGGTAGATACTGGTACCGGTGGCTAAGACCCGCAAGTTAGCAGAGTTTGTTCCTGGTGTTTAGCAATTTAGCGCTGAATCCATCGAACTTGGCTGGCTCAGCCCCTTGGCCAAACCAAAGCCCTGGAGCTATCCCCGCCCGGCTGAATTGTAAGAGATTCATAAAGAATCCTTAGAGTTTTCTCCGTGGTCTGGGTACTCTCAAGGTAGGGTCACCGCAAAAGCAACTACCGTCACTGGGTCGTTCTGTTGGTCGTTTGATTTGGTGTTTAGGGCATGCACACTCCCCTGTCTGCTGGGTTTAGCCGCTACATTCCCGCTGCCGATCATCTGCTGTTCTACAAAATCACCTCGGAAACCGATGGCATGAAGCTGCGCATCTGGGAGAGCGCGGCGGCGGTTGATCCCGGGGCGGCCCCTTACCTGTACATTCTCAATTTTCGAGTCAAGTCGATGGCGGAGGCCAAGTCGCGGCTCAAGGCCCATTTGGCCATCAATGGCGGCACCCTGGTCACCGGCCAAGAGCTGCCCCAGAAGGGAAAAGTGCGGCTCATGCCTCACCCCACCTGGAATGGCACCGAGGAATATTAGTCGTCTGCCCCGTCAACGGTGACCGATTGACGGGGGGTTAGGATTTCCGGTTCAAGACCTGATATGAGCTGCACCCCCTAGATTTTGTTGAGCCTGTCGCAGGGCCGCGATCGCACCCCCCCCGGCCCCCGCCTCACCCCTAGCTATCGAGCCGAAAGCTGCGACCGCTCCACCGTTTGGGGGCGTCGTAGTAGCTGGCAACAATGGCGATCGCCATCCACCACAGGGTGCTGATCTGCGGCCGATACATCACCGTGTCGGCAATGCCCTGGCCGAGGATGCCGCTGATCGATGCGATCGCACCCATCAGCCAGTAGCCCTGGGCATCCTGGGTTTGCCGCAGCCGCTGGAGCTGCGTCCAGCCCTGGTGAGCAACCATCATCAGCATCCACAAAAAGGCCAGCATGCCGACGATGCCCGCCTCCACCAGCACTTCTAAAAACACCGAGTAGGCGCTCAGGGCGGTGTAGCGGGGCCGCTGAAAGAGCGGGTATACGGCATTAAACGCGTCGTTGCCGGGGCCAATGCCCAAGATCGGGCGGGCCTGAATCATGTCGATGACGGCGGCCCAGACATTCATGCGAAAGTTGTTGCTGCTGTCGGCCCGGCCCACAAAGATGCTCAGCACCCGCGCCCGCAGGGAGCTCACCGACAGCACCCCCAGCACCACCACGGCGGCGGCCCCGCCCAGCAGCAGCGGCAGCGCCCAGCGCTTCCAAAAGGGGGTAAACCAAATGCTCCAGTACTGCACCAGCAGGGTCATCAGCACAAACCCGGCGATCAAAAAGCCAATCCAGCCGCCCCGGCTGAGGGTCAAAATCAGGCACAGGGTATTGATTGCGGCGGCCAGCAGGGCCAGCCCCTTGGGCACCCAGCGGGGCCAGGCAAACACCGCCGCCGCGCTGAGCATCACGCCGGGAATCAGGTAGCCCGCCAGCAGGTTGGGGTTGCCCAAAAAGCTGTAGACCCGCGTGACATCGGCCACCGCCGAGTTGACATCGACCCAGGTGGCCAGCGCCGTGGCCCCAAAAAAGTACTGCCGCAGCCCGTAGATGGCCACCGGCAGCGTGGTCAAAATGTAGGCCAAAATCAGCAGCGATCGCGCCCTCGGCCGCCGGGCCACCCGCGCCGTCAGCAAAAACAGCAAAATGTTGAGGGTGAGCTTGACCAGGCCGCTGAGGGCGGCCCCCCGCACCGGCGACAGGGCCGTGGCCAGCACCATCACCCCCCAAAAGACCGCCACGGTGATGTGCAGCGGCGTCATGCCCGGCCCGGCCTCGTCGGTGAGGGTGAGCAGCGCCCACAGGGCCGCCGCCGCCAACAGCAGCACCCCAATCAGCGTCGTCGATACGTAGGGGGCCATGGCAAACAGCAGCACCACAATGGCGAGGCCAATCCAGTCGCCCCAGGCCAGCAGCCAGCTGCCCTGACGCCACTGGCGCAGGGGGGCCAGCAGCCGGTGGATGAAGCTGGCCTCGCGCCACTGCTCAAAGGCAAATCCCGACAGGGTGAGCTGTTGCCAAACGGAAGTCAACATAGGCGAGACGGCGTTGGGGTGAAAGAGTTGGGGTGAAAGATTGAGGGTAGGGGGTGCGATCGCAGCTTAAACCCTACCCATCATGCCAAGCTTTGTCCGAGTTGAGGCACTCGGTTAATTTCTTTCGGCAGGGAAAACTGGGTGTGGGGTTGAAGGTATAGGGCCCATGCCCTACACCTTCAACCTCGAACCCTTAAGAAACCGTTAGGAATGGGGGATCGTTCAGGGCGCACGCAATCTTTCGTAACTGCCCGGTAGCTTTAATTAAGGGTTAATACCCTACTCAGATCCCCTGTTTACAATGTGGGCAACACCAGACGTCCCCCTTGCTCCCTAAATTCCAGGAGAACCTCCATGGCCAGCTTGTTAGAGCAGCTCCGGCAAATGACCATCGTTGTCGCCGACACCGGAGACATCCAAGCCATCGAAAAATTTACCCCCCGCGACGCCACCACCAACCCCTCGCTGATTACGGCGGCGGCGCAAATGCCCCAGTACCAGGCCATCGTGGATGACACCCTGCTCAAGGCCAAGGCCGACGCCGGCTCCGGTGCCTCCGACAAAGACATCGCCAACCTGGCCTTCAAAAACCTGGCCGTCGCCTTTGGCCGCAAAATCCTAGACATCATCCCCGGTCGGGTCTCCACCGAGGTCGATGCCCGCCTCTCCTACGACACCGAGGCCACCCTCGCCACCGCCCGCGAAATCATCCAGCAGTACGCCGATCTGGGCATCACCCCCGAGCGGGTGCTGATTAAAATCGCCTCCACCTGGGAGGGCATCAAGGCCGCCGAAATCCTTGAAAAAGAAGGCATCCACTGCAACCTCACCCTGCTGTTTGGCCTGCACCAGGCGATCGCCTGCGCCGAGGCTGGCATCACCCTGATTTCGCCCTTCGTGGGCCGCATCCTCGACTGGTACAAAAAAGACACCGGCCGCGAAGACTACCCTGCCGCCGAAGACCCCGGCGTGCTGTCGGTCACCCAGATCTACAACTACTACAAAAAATTTGGCTACAGCACCGAAGTCATGGGAGCCAGCTTTCGCAACCTGGGCGAAATCACCGAGCTGGCGGGCTGTGACCTGCTGACCATCTCGCCCCAGCTGCTGGCCCAGCTCGACAGCAGCGAGGCCGACCTGCCCCGCAGGCTCGACCCCGCCAAGGCCGCCACCATGGAAATCGAGAAGCTCTCCATCGACGAAGCCACCTTCCGCTCCATGCATGAGCGCGATCCCATGGCCACCGAAAAGCTCGACGAAGGCATTAAAGGCTTTAGCAAAGCCCTTGAAGCCCTCGAAGACCTGCTCGCTAACCGCCTGGTCCAGCTCACCCAGGGCGAAGTCATGGTCGGCCACGCCCGCGACGACCTGTTTAAGGCCTACGACCTCGATGGCGATGGGTTCATTACCCGCGAGGAGTGGCTCGGCACCGACGCCGTATTCGACGCCCTCGACCTCGACCACGACGGCAAACTCTCCCCCGCAGAAATCGGGGCTGGCCTAGGGGCCGCCTTTCAGCTAGTCTAGCTGCCCCCCAGGGCCAGGGCTGGCCCCTCCGGTCAAAGCCCCGCCGTCGCCGCGCCAGCTGCGTCCAAACCCAGGATGCAGCTGGCTATTTTTATGGCCACCGGCTCCGGCAGCGGGCGGTGCATCTAGACGCCTTTCCAAAGAAAGGTAGTGCACGCTACAGCTGAGGCCACACCTACCCCAGTATTCGTTAAGTCGGCTGGCTG
>DATIVG010000408.1:0-5133 GCA_035466075.1 Nodosilinea sp.
GGGAGTGGGGGAGTGGGGGAGTGGGGGAGTGAGGGAGTGGGGGAGGTGGGGGAGTTTTGAAGTTTGAGTTTTGAATTTTGAATGCTCGCCACCCGGTCACCCCATTACCCGATCACCCCATCACCCCATTACCCGATCACCCCATTACCCGGTCACCCCATCACCCGATCACCCCATCACCCGATCACCCCTCCGCCCCCTCCGCATCCCACTTCAGCACCGAGGCATTCACCCCCTGTTCGCGTTTGAGCTTGGCGTCTTTTTCAAACCACTGGGTGATCTGCACGGCGGTCAGGCTGTCCACGGGGCAGCCGGTGTCGGCGGCGATCACCCGCAGCAGCTTGGCGGTGGAGATGGTCAGCCGGGCCAAAAATTTTTCCGGGGACGACAGCAGTGCCTTATCGACTTCTGCCGACTCGTCGGGGGTGAGAAACTGAAGCGATTGGTCAAGCATGGTGGGGTAAGTTCGGCAGAGGGCAACTGTATAGCCATGGCGCTGTCCCAGGTTCTGCCACTGGGAGGGAAATTGCCCTTAGCGCGATGGCTACAGCTATATATCCATACTGTCAGACCTGACTGAGGTTGGCAAAACCCCGCAAAACAGACAAAAGCGGCAGCCAGGCCTTGCCTGGCTGCCGCCGTTCACTGGAGAGGGTTGTGCTAGATCTACGCTCCAGGTTGCGGCTTGGATTCCTTGGTGCCCAAATTGCCCAGCCAGGCCCCTAGCAGGTAGCCAGCGGTACAGAGCAGTAGGCCGTAGAGATTTACCCCCAGATCGACGGCGTACTTGCCGCTGCCCAGGCTCACCCAGGCGGGGAATAGGGGGGCACCAATGACGTTTTCCGCCACCCGCAGCACGCCAAAGATCATCCCCGGCCAGAAGGCGAGGTGAAAGCTGAGTGCCCCCGCTCTGGGTAAAAAGGCCAGCAGGAAAATGGGGGCGAGGCCCATCACCATGGTGCCGCTGATGGTGGTGGCAAGAATGATCGCCGGGCCCACCCGGTCGCCCATGTAGATGCTCAGCAGGGGCACGTTGCCCAGTAGCGCGATCGCAACTATCCACCAGCGGCCGATGCGGGCCTGGCCCTCGGTGGGGGCACCCTTACGGTGAAACCAGTCGCGGGCTCCCACCTTAGCCACGCTCGAAAAAGTAGAGTCGAGGGTAGACCCGGCGCTGGTCAGCATAATGGCGTTGAACACCAGCAGCATGGGCAGGCCAAACAGCGCTGGCACCGCCAAACTGGGCGAGCCCTCGGCGCCCACCGCGCGGGCGTAGAGGCCGACGATGCTGAATAAAAAGATAAATACACCGCTGAGCAACCCCGCACCCAAAAAGCCCTTAAACATAGTGCGTGGCCCGGTGATAAAGGCCCGGTCAGTCATCACTGGGTCGTGGAAGGGGTAGCTAAACACTTGCACAAAGGCCAGGGCGCAAAAGGTGAGGGCGGCGCTACGGGTGTCGGCATCGGCTGCGGGCAGCCCCTCACGGGCCAGACCTGGCCCTACGGTGGCCAAAATTACCACCAGCAGCACGGCAGCCAAAATCATCTGGGCTCCGTCGGTGAGTAGACTGCTGCGCAGACCGCCCAGTAGCGTGTAGTAGACGGTAAATAGAGTCACCACCGCCGCCGCCAGCCAGTATCCGGTGCTGCCCTCGGGGCCAAAGTAGAGCGAAAACACCTTGGTGTTTGACCACACCTCGTTGAGCAGTCGAATGGCGATGGCCAGCAGAAACAGCCGCGAGCAAACCTTGCCGTACTTGCTGACTAAAAATTCAGGGATAGAGCGAAAGCCGCCCCGGGTACGGAGGAAGTAAAGCGCGATCGCAGCTGTTACAAAGCTCAGGTAGTAGATGGAGTAGCCAATGCCCCCCAGCACCCCAAAGGTCTGACCCAGGCTGGCGGCATTGTCGATCGACTTGGCAAAAATCCACGAAATCGCCGCGCTGGCTATCAGCAGCCACAGCCCCGGCGCTTGCCCCGTATTCGACTGACCCTCAAAAAACTCCGGCGGGCTGACCTTCTGGGGCGTCGTTTGGCGAACCAGATAGAACAGCAGACCGCCATAACCGGCTAGCAGCGCCCAGGTGAGCGTATTTTCAACCATTGATAGTGCCCCTCATCTAAAGATTCCTAGCCTGACAGAGATGGTGCGACAGGGCGCGACAGATATCGGCGCGACAGACATAACAGCCATGCTGAACATACCGTCAGGCTGCTTAACACTACGAGTATGAGCAGACCGCCGGATGGGTTGTAAGCGTCAACGCGGCCGTGGTGATGCTGGCTGCCCCCCGACTTAACTGCCTCCCGGCTCGCCCAGCGGCACCCGCACCCGCACCCCCCGCTCCACCGGTGGCAGTATCTCCGCGCAGGTGGTCCACACCCCACTCAGCAGCGACTCCTGAAACTCCTTGGGCAGCCCTGCCGTTGCCATCGCCGCCGCCACCGGCCTGGGGTCGTAGGTGAGCGGCACAATGCGGGGCCTGGGTCGCTCTGCCCCTGCCGGAAACTCCAGCTCAGCGTAGTAAACCTGGGGCAACCCCTCGTGGGCCGGTCGGCCCAGCACCCCCACATTGCACCAAAACCCGCCCGGCACCGACCGCACCCAGGGAATGCCGGTGTGGGTGGCACAGATTCCATCGACCCCGTAGCGCTCCAGCTGGGCCTGAATCCAGGCATCGGCGGTGGTCGATTCCCACACAAATTCATTGGTCTGGTCGGGGCTGCCGTGGCACAGCAAAACGGCCCTGTCTCGCCAGCGCAGACGAATCAGCTGGGGCAGCCCACAGAGCCACTGCCGATGCGCCGGAGCCGTGTGGGCGTAGGTGTAGTCGTAGCTAATCTGGGCAAATTGCCGGTCTTGGGGGTCGGTGTAGCCGCAGCCGCAGTCGCGCTCCCCGGCCCCCACCGCCCGGTCGTAGTTGCCCTGGAGGCAAACGATGTCGGCCTGGCGCAACAGCTCCAGGGTGCGGTTGGGCAGGGGGCCAAAGCCGCCCATATCGCCCAGACAAAAGCGCTGGGGGATATGGGTGGTTTTCTCTAGAAAGGCTGCTACGGCTGCAAAGTTGCTGTATGGGCCGCCGCACAGGGCGATGCGATCGCACCCCGCCGCTATCTCAATCTCCACAAACCCTAGGGTCATCGCTCAACCATACCGGGGACAGCCGCAACCGCTTACCCCAGCGATTGCCTAGGCAATACCCTATCAACGCCGCCTGAATTTTCACTGAGAACCGGCCCGGCCGCTTGAGCCAGTCCTCCGACCCAGCCCTACCGCCGCTCTCAGCCTAGCCCTGGCCCTGCACCAAATATCCGCAGCGGTGCTCCCCCTTCACCAGCCAGTGGGTGCGCTCCACCGAGCAGTCGCCCAGGGCCATCTGAAACATCTCTAGCTCATGGCCGCAGATGCTCGGAAACGACTCTGCAATGTGGGAAATCGCGCAGTTGTATTCAGTAATCACGTAGCCAGCGCCCGCCTGACGAATGTCGCCATCGTTGACCTGGTGCCACTCTGACATGTAGCCCTCGGCCTTGCGGATCTGCACCAGCCGGGCCACCCGCTCGGCCAGACTGCCCGTACCCACCTGCTGGCGATACTCCAGGGCCTTGCGCTCCCACTGCTTGCGCAGCAGGGTGCCCACCTGGTCTTTGCCCACGGTCTCCGACAGGGTGTTGAGCAGCGACAGGGCAAACTCGTCGTACTTGCTGGGGAAGCGATCGCGCCCCTTGGCGCTGAGATGATACAGATGGTTGGGCCGCCCCATGCCCTCCTGTACCGCCCGATGCTCAATCAACGCTTCGGTCTCTAAGTCTTTCAGGTGGCGGCGAATGGCCTGAGCACTGACCTCAAAGTGCTCCGCCAGATCGTGGGCGGTGGCCTCTCCCTGCCTCAGCAGGTACTTCAAAATGTCGTCTTTCGTAGAGGGTTGCTGCACAGAAGTCATGGCGTTGGCCCACCTAGACATAGATACTCCAAACATTCCAAACCATCGCCGTGGATCAACCCCGTTCCCAAGCAGCCTGCGGAAACCGCTAGACTGAGAGCAATCCACTTTGACAACTTTCGTGTTGCTAAACTACCCTGAGAATAGTTAGGCAACTTAAATGTTGCTTTAATTGTATAAAATTATTGGGCTGTGTAGCGTAATACCTAAGCAATGACTGACCCCAAAACCACCCAGGCCACCGACAAAAACCTAGAGCTGATGCGCAACTTCGCCCAAAGCTATGCCAAGCGCACCGGCACCTACTTCTGCTCCGACGCCGGTGTGACTGCGGTGGTGCTCGAAGGTCTAGCCAAGCACAAAGATGACCTTGGCGCCCCCCTGTGCCCCTGTCGCCACTACGAAGACAAGGAGGCCGAAGTCAAAGCCATCTACTGGAACTGCCCCTGCATCCCCATGCAGGAGCGCAAAGAGTGCCACTGTATGCTCTTTCTCACCCCCGACAACCCCTTCGCGGGATCCGATCAAGATATCGCCTTCGACACCATCCGCACCGAGACCAGCAAGTACTAGGGGCTCGGTTGGCCCCGCCCAGTTTCGCCTCGCCCTTGCCCGCCGCCCGTTCTAAAGAGTCTGTTATGAGTGCTTCTGTTCAAACCCTCGTCAGTCAGCCCTACAAATACGGCTTTACCACCAACATTGAGGCCGACGCCATTCCCCGCGGCCTCAGCGAAGACGTGGTGCGTTTGATTTCGGCTAAAAAGAACGAACCCCAGTTCATGCTGGAGTTTCGGCTGCGGGCCTACCGCAAGTGGCTGACCATGAAGGAGCCCACCTGGCCCAACGTCAAATATCCCCCCATCGACTACCAAAACATCGTCTACTACTCGGCCCCCAAGACCCAGCCCAAAAAGCTGGGCAGCCTAGACGAGGTAGACCCCACCCTGCTCGACACCTTTGAGAAGCTGGGCATTCCCCTCTCGGAGCAAAAGCGGCTGGCCAATGTAGCGGTCGATGCCATTTTTGACAGCGTGTCGGTGGCCACTACCTTCAAAGAAAAGCTGGCGGAGTCCGGGGTGATCTTCTGCTCTATCTCCGAGGCGCTGCAAGAGCACCCCGACCTGGTAGAGAAGTATTTGGGTACCGTTATTCCCATCGGTGACAACTACTTTGCGGCGCTGAACTCG
>DATIVG010000409.1:0-9633 GCA_035466075.1 Nodosilinea sp.
CTGGGCCAGACTCGGAAACACCGGTTTCTTTCGGTTTGACATCTTGTAGAGGGGTCGTCATGGATACCTGCTCATCTGCTGCCACGCCCTTTCACCATATCCCCTGTTGCGTTTTCGTTATGTAGCCGTTGGGGAGGTTTAGGCCCCGCTCGGGTCAGTCTAAGGACTGAAGCTGTGTCCCCTATGCGCAGCGCAGCGGCCCCCTCCGGAAGCCCCGCCGAAACTTCGCGGCAGGTTGATGTGTTAATCAATATTAAGCGAATTTAGCCCTGATATTTCCCTGGGAGGGATAGGATCGGGCCAGTGCGTCCAGCTGGCACAGTATTAGATATAGTCCTAACCCCTGAGCGAAAAACTAGAGAAGAATTCACTATGGCTGCACTCATTCCGATTATTTTGGCTGGCGGCAAGGGCGAGCGATTTTGGCCGGTCAGCCGCCTGGCCCGGCCCAAGCAGTTTTTGTGTCTAGACGGCAGCGATCGCAGCCTGCTGCAGGCCACCGCCGACCGGCTGCTGCCCCTGGCCGAGGGCTGGGAAAATATGTGGGTGATCACCGCCGCCCACCTGGCCGACCGGGTGCGTGAACAGCTGCCCGAGCTGCCCGAGGCCAACCTGCTGGTGGAGCCGGTGGGGCGCGACACCGCTCCGGCGGTGGCCTGGGGCACCCTGGAGGTGGCCCAGCGCTACGGCGACGATGCCCTGGTGGGCTTCTTCCCCGCCGACCACTGGATTGAGGACGAAGCGGCCTTTTGCCAAACCCTGCGGGCCGCCGGTGAGCTGGCCAGGGGGCAGGGTGCGATCGCAACCCTCGGCATTACCCCCACCTACCCCGCCACCGGCTACGGCTACATCGAGCAGGGCGACAGCACCGGCACCTACAGCGGCCTCAACGCCTACACCGTCAGCCGCTTCACCGAGAAACCCGACGCCGCCACCGCCCAAACCTTTATCGACAGCGGCCGCTTTAGCTGGAACAGCGGCATGTTTATCTTCCCCGCCGGGGTGATGATCCACGAGCTCAAAACCCACGCCCCCCAGCTCATGCAGGCCCTAATTGCCCAGGGGGTCGCCGCCTACCCCGACCTCGACAAGCTCAGCATCGACTACGCCGTCATGGAGCACACCGACCGCGCCTACGTCATGCCCGTCACCTTCGGTTGGGACGACCTGGGCGATTGGAACGCCGTTGAGCGCCTCCTCAAGCAGCCCGGTGAGAAAAACGTTGACCTGGCCACCCATGTCGCCCTCGACACCGCCGGCAGCATTGTCTACTCCGCCGACCCCGACGAGGTGGTCGTCACCATCGGCCTCGACGACATTGTCATCGTTCGCGACGGCAATGCCACTCTGATCGTGCGCAAAGACCGCACCCAGGATATCAAAGCCGCCGTCAAGCAGCTGGGGGCCGAAGCCCGCTTCCAGCATCTGCTCTAGGCCGAGCGCCGTCGGGGCGGGGCGGGGGCTGCCGGTCAGGGCCCGGCAGCCCGAGCACCCTCCGCCCGCCCCAGAACGTTCCAGCCGGGGCCGGGGTTGATATAATTTCGGGGATCAACCCTAACTAACCTGCGCCATGCTGCGGCCCACCGTGGCGACTCGCAGTTGTGAGCTATGCATCCAACCATCGACGACATCGACCTCCAGGCGCGCCAGGGCAGCGTAGCCGCCATCATCCAGCTCTTAAACGAGCACTTTGCTGAGGATGGCATTCGCACCCGCGCTATCCAAGACAACGGCATTTTGCAGCTGCTGGTGGAGGCCCCCACCGCCGACGGCCTCCCCAAGGAGGACGTGGTAGACCAGGTGCGCCACCTGCTGGAGTCCATTAGTCCGAAGGGCATTAGCCGCGTCAACATCAACAGCCGCATTGTCCAAGAGCAGCAGCTCCTGTGGCTCGATGAAATCAAGCGCGACCCCGAGAAAATGCTGCTCTGGTCAGAGCCAATCGTGCTCAAACGGCCAAATCCTGTGGTTAGGCTTTGGCGCGATCTGCGCGCCCCCCGACAGCGCAACCCCTTTTTAGACGATGTCTATACGAAAAAACCTGCCTCCAGCCGCAGCGCCTTTTGGCGCGGGCTGATCGGCGGCGCTAGCCTGGCGCTGCTGCTGCTGTTGGTGGGCTGGGCAACCAAGGACTGGCTGGGTATCGATCTCAATCTCGGTGCCCAGGGCGACGCCCCCGCCGAGCCCGCCCCCGCTCCTGCCCCGGCCGTCCCCGCCGGGCAGGACCCCTTCGTGCTGGCGGTGCGGATTGCCCAGCAGTCGGTCGAAGACGGCAAGGCCGCCACCACCGCCGCTGAATGGCTCGACCTGGCCGTACGCTGGCAACGGGCCTCAGATCTGATGGCCGAAGTGCCCCCCGATGACGAACGCTACCCAGTGGCTCAAGACCGGGTACAGACCTACGCCGCCAACAAAGCCATGGCCCTGGGAGAGGCCGAGAAGTTTTAAGAAAAGTTTTCGGAAGATAGAACCTTTAGGGCCATCTGCCCCACCTATGCGCTCCCTGGCCATACCTATGCGCAGACCGCATAGCGCCGTAGCTAGCCGCCCCTGGGGTTTGTTATACCAAACCCATAACAACCTTTTTTGTGCTGCTATGGCTTCCCTCAACTCGCCCTCCTCCGCCCGTCGCCCCACGGCCCAAGATGCCCTCGAAAATCGCGAAGACTTCGCCGCCTGGGCTGAGGCTGTGAAGCAGCAAATGCTGGCGGCCCTGCAAAAGCGCCAGCGCAGCTAGTCCTAGGTTTGGGGTTTGGCTCCCAATAGATAAATACCCCCCGACACCAGGGTGAGTGCCACCGCCAGCCAGAAGAGAATCTGGGCGGGGAGATCCAAGCTGGTGGGTAGGGGGGCAATCAACAGTGCGATCGCACCGATCTGCACCACGGTTTTGGCCTTGCCCCACTGGTTGGCCCCCGGCACCGTGGTGCCCTGCATGGCCGGGTTCACCCGCCAGCCCGAAATCGTGATCTCCCGCGCCACAATCAAAAACACCCCCCAGCCCGGCACCTGGCCCAGCTCCACCAGCATCAGCAGCGGTGCCAGCACCAGCAGCTTGTCCACCAGGGGGTCCAAAAACTTGCCCAGATCGGTCACCTGGTTGAGCCTGCGGGCCAGGTAGCCATCCAGCCAGTCGGTGCCCGCCGCCACCACAAAAATTCCCGCCGCCCACCACCGCTGGGTTGCCGTCGGCGCTTGCAGCAGCACCAGCAGCAGCGGCACGCCGAGCAGCCGAGAGACAGTAATCCAGGTGGGGAGATTCATAGACGCTGGGTAGAGGGGTTTGGCATCACATAGACATTGGGCGGCATCTAGCCTGACTACCATCAAAGGCGATTTTTGGCCTCAAGGCCTCTGCCTCCAGGAGAGGTCTGCCCTTAGCCCTTGACCTTGCCAAACCTGCGATCGCGCTGCTGGTACGCCAAAATCGCCCGGTGAAACTCCGAAGTGTCAAAATCGGGCCACAGGGTATCGGTTACATAGATCTCCGCATAGGCCAGCTGCCACAGCAAAAAATTGCTAATCCGCATCTCGCCGCTGGTGCGAATCAACAGGTCAGGGTCACTGATCTCAGCGGTGTAGAGGTGGCGGCTAAAGACATCCTCACTGATCTCCTCCGGGCTCAGCTCACCCCGCTGCACCAGGGCCGCAATCGAGCGGCAGGCCTGCACAATCTCCTGCCTGCCCCCGTAGTTGGTGGCCACCGTAAACTCAATACCGTGGTTGCCCTGGGTCTGGGTCACCGCCTGGTGAATCTCACCCTGCAACGACGGAGGCAGCGCCGCCAGGTTGCCCACAAAGCGAATGCGCACATTCTCCTCCATCATTTCCAGCAGCTCCTGGCGCAGCACCCGCTCAAACAGCGCCATCAAAAAATCCACCTCCTCAATTGGCCGCCCCCAGTTCTCCGTCGAAAAGGCGTAGGCCGTCAGCGCCCCAATGCCCCAGTCGCGGCAGCAGCGCAGCAGCGTTTTGAGGGTATCAACCCCCCGGCGATGGCCCATAATGCGCGGCAGCCCCCGCCGCTTGGCCCAGCGCCCGTTGCCGTCCATAATCACCGCCACATGCTGGGGCAGGCGATCGGGCTTGAGGTCGGCAGGCAGAGCGTAGCGGACAACAGGCTTGGTGGTCATTTTTTCTCTCGGGGAGACGATGATGGCAGACGAAACAACCGCAGTAGATAGGCAACACCAAGGCTGCCCAGCCGCCGACCCAGGCTCCTGAGCTGAGGAGCCACCGCCTCACGATCTACAGATTTTGAAAACTTAGACCGCAGAATACTGCGCAGACGGCTGCTGGTCAGAGGCCGATCTAGAATACCGCCTTCCGCCAGGGAAATAGACCCCGTTTCTTCAGATACCACCACACAGAGACAATGCTCCACCCGTTCGGTAATGCCCATGGCGGCCCGGTGCCGGGTACCCAGCTGGCGCGAGGCCACCCGCTCAGAAATCGGCAAAATCACCCCCGCCGCCGCAATCCGCGCGCCGCGCACCAGCATCGCCCCATCGTGCAGCAGCGTGCTGGTCTGAAAAATTGTCTGAATCAGCTCCTTAGAGACCTCGGCGTTGATGCGTACCCCAGGCACCGTAAAGTCCCGTTCGTCAATCGGCTTATCGGTTTCGAGAATGAGCAGTGCCCCGGTGCGATTTTGAGACAGCTCCTTTACCGCACCGACAATCTCATCGATCATGTCGTCGGGCTGGGGCATGGCCTCCCGCGAGGGGCTGAGCAGCTCCCACACCCGCCCCTGGCCCAGCAGCTCCAGCAGTCGTCGAAACTCCCCCTGGAGCATAAACGCCATCGCCACCGCCGCCCCAATCACCAGCTTGTCGAGCACAAACCCCAGCAGGGTCAGGCCCAAAAACTTGCTCAGGGCCGCCGCCAGCATCAAAAAAATTAGCCCGCGCACCATCCACAGGGTGCGGCGCTCGCCAATAATCACCAGCACTACGTAGCTCAGCAGCAGCACCAGCGCAATGTCCAGCGTCTGAAGCACGAACCTAACCTGGTCAAGGTTTGTTAGCCATTGCTCCCAGAGGTAGTTCATGCAGCGTTAGAGGGTGGTGCCTGAGCGGCTGTGCGATTGGGCGGCCCGAGCAGCCCCCAGGCAAGACCCATCCAAGGCTAGCAACGGTTGCTGGCTAGGTAGACTTGGCTTTGGGCCGCAGGGTTTCGGGTAGGCAGTCCTGACGAAGCAGATCGGCCACGGTTTCCCGGCGAATAATCAGGGTGGCATCGCCCTCTGCCACCAGCACGGCCGCTGGCCGAGGCACCCGGTTATAGTTCGACGCCATGCTGTAATTGTAGGCACCCGTGCCCGCAATGGTAACGACATCGCCACTCTTCAGCTCGGGCAGCGCCGCGTCCTTAATCAGAATATCCCCTGATTCGCAGTGCTTACCCGCCAGAGTCACGGTTTCAGCCAGGGGTGCCGTCATGCGGTTGGCCACCAGGGCGCGGTAAACCGACTGATAGGTGATCGGACGGGGGTTGTCAGACATGCCGCCATCCACCGAGGCGTAGGTGCGTAGCCCTGGAATCACCTTTTGACTGCCCACCCGATAGGCGGTCACGCAGGCCGGGCCAATCAGCGAACGCCCCGGCTCGCACAGCAGCCGTGGCAGCGCTATGCCCTGGGCTTCACAGGCCGCCACCACGCTTTCGCACACGGTCTTCACCCAGGTGTCAATGCTCGGTGGGTCATCGCCTTCGGTATAGCGAATGCCCAGGCCGCCGCCGACATCTAGCTCGCTCAGCGCCAGCCCGTAGCGCTGGGCAGTGACCACCCACTGAGCCATCACGCCGCCCAGGTCGGTGTGGGGATTGAGCTCAAAGATCTGAGAGCCAATGTGGGCATGTACCCCTAGACAGTGGAGCTGCGGCTGTCCAGCCAGAAATTCAAACACCGCTTCGATCTGGTCGGGGTCAAAGCCAAACTTGCTGTCGAGGTGGCCGGTGCGAATGTATTCGTGGGTGTGGCACTCAATGCCGGGGGTAACCCGCAGCAAAATCGGCACGGTTTTGCCCTCGCCACTGGCCAGCTCGCCCAGGGTTTTGAGCTCCAGCCAGTTGTCTACCACGATGCGGCAGCCCACCTCCACCGCCAGGGTTAGCTCCTCAAGAGACTTGTTGTTGCCGTGGAAGTAGATATTGGCTGGGGTTGCCCCGGCCTCGGTGGCGGTCAGCAGTTCCCCGGCGGAGACCACGTCGAGCCCCAGGCCTTCGTCGGTAACAATGGCACATACCGCCATGCAGCTCCAGGCCTTAGAGGCGTAGAGCACCAGCGCCTCGCCGGGGTAATAGCGCTCAAACCCCTGACGGTACTGGCGACAGGCGGTGCGCAGGGTGTGATCATCGAGGATGTAGAGGGGAGTGCCGAATTGCTGCACCAAGTCGATGACGTCGCAACCGCCGACGCTGAGGTGGTCGTCGGCGGTGACGGTGGCGGTGAGGGGCAGCAGCTGTTGATTGGGCGACAGCGATGGGTCTGAGGGCTGGGGGGGGAGATACTGGCGGCTGTCAACGGCGGCGGTTGGCATGGGAGGGGTCGAGACCATAGATGTTGCGCTCACAGATTACAAAAACAAGACAAAAACAAGGAATTCGAGGTACTAAGTCGAGACAGCCGTGACTGGGAATGGGCAACCGCCCGTAGCCTTACTGCGCCCCAAACCCCAGTGTACAATTACGGGCTGTGCCGTTTTTTCGAGCCTGGAACTTTTAGAGGTGATTAGAATTGGCGGGCTATCTTTGGTGCCAAGCTCCGGGGCATGACGACATTGCTGCCCTGGTGGCGCTAGACCGGCGTGCCCTGGGAGGGCTGTGGTCAGCGGAGGGCTACGGGCGCGAGATCGACAGCCCCAACAGCTGTCTACTGATGCTGATGCACAGGCCCCATGCTAGCCAGAGGGCGGCGGTCGATCCATCGACTGATTCGATGGGTGCTCCTCAATCTGGCTTGGGCGGGGCGGCAGGTGACGGCAACGGCGAGGCTGCCACCGACGGTGAAGCGGCTCTGCTGGGCCTGGGCTGCTACTGGGCTATTTTAGATGAGGCTCATATTACAGTGCTGGCGGTGGATCCCCACTACCAGCGGCGAGGGCTGGGCAAGTGGCTACTGGCCAATTTGCTGGAGGCAGCCTGCGACGCCCAGGACCCGGCTACCGGGGAGGGGCGCGCCCTCACCCGCGCCACCCTGGAGGTGCGCCCCTCCAACGCCACGGCCCTGGCCCTCTACGAAAGCTTTGGGTTTGAGACCCTAGGCCGCCGCCAACGCTACTATGCCGATGGCGAAGATGCCCTGATTCTCTGGCAAAATTCCCTCAAAACCGTTGAATTTCGCGATCAGCTGCAACGCCGTCGCAGGGCGGCCCAGGATCGTCTTGAGCGGCAGGGATGGCAGATCGAAGGGCAAAAATTACCCCTCAACCGAACCTAAAACCGAACCTTTAAAGTTGAGAAAAGTTACATTTTCCAAAGACTCAATCTATTGGCAGTGGGCGATCCCAGCCTATTTTTACATTTGAGGCGGGGTGATAACTAAGCGCGGTAAACCGGCTGTTTAGTAGGGCACAACCGACAAAAATCGCTGTGCTAGAATTTGCCTATCCGGCACGCACCAGGTGATTAATACCATCATGTTTGAACGCTTCACAGAAAAAGCAATCAAGGTCATCATGCTGGCTCAGGAGGAAGCTCGTCGGCTCGGCCACAACTTTGTGGGTACCGAGCAGATTCTCCTGGGGTTAATTGGGGAAGGCACGGGCGTAGCCGCCAAGGTCTTGAAGTCAATGGGCGTCAACCTCAAGGATGCGCGCATTGAAGTTGAAAAGATAATTGGTCGTGGCTCCGGCTTTGTGGCCGTTGAAATTCCCTTTACCCCGCGAGCCAAGCGTGTGCTTGAACTCTCCCTGGAAGAGGCCCGCCAGCTCGGCCATAACTACATTGGCACTGAGCACCTGCTCCTGGGTTTGATCCGCGAAGGCGAGGGGGTCGCGGCCCGCGTTCTTGAGAACTTGGGGGTTGACCTTTCTAAGGTGCGCACCCAGGTGATTCGCATGCTGGGTGAAACCGCTGAGGTCTCTGCCGGAAGCGGGGGTGGCCGCACCAAAACCCCCACCCTGGATGAGTTTGGCTCTAACCTCACCCAAATGGCTGCCGATGGCAAGCTGGATCCGGTGGTTGGTCGTCAAAAAGAAATTGAGCGGGTGATTCAAATTTTGGGTCGCCGCACTAAAAACAACCCGGTACTGATCGGTGAGCCTGGGGTGGGTAAAACTGCGATCGCAGAGGGCCTGGCCCAGCGCATCGGCAATGGCGACGTGCCCGACATCCTCGAAGATCGCCGCGTGGTCACCCTCGACATCGGCCTGCTGGTGGCCGGTACCAAGTACCGGGGTGAGTTTGAGGAACGCCTCAAGAAAATCATGGATGAGATCCGCTCCGCCGGCAACGTCATCCTGGTAATCGACGAGGTCCACACCCTGATTGGGGCCGGGGCCGCCGAAGGGGCGATCGACGCCGCCAACATTCTCAAGCCTGCCCTGGCGCGGGGTGAGCTCCAGTGCATCGGTGCCACCACCCTGGATGAGTACCGCAAGCACATCGAGCGCGACGCCGCCCTTGAGCGCCGCTTCCAGCCGGTGATGGTGGGTGAGCCCAGCGTCGATGAGACCATCGAAATTCTCCACGGCCTGCGCGATCGCTACGAGCAGCACCACAAGCTGAAGATCGCCGACGAAGCCCTGGAGGCCGCTGCCAAGCTCTCCGACCGGTATATCTCCGATCGCTTTCTGCCCGACAAGGCCATCGACTTGATCGACGAGGCGGGCTCCCGCGTGCGCCTGCTCAACTCCCAGCTGCCCCCGGCGGCTAAGGAGCTCGACCGCGAGCTGCGTCAGGTGCTCAAGGACAAAGACAACGCCGTGCGCTCCCAGGACTTTGACAAAGCCGGAGAGCTGCGCGATCGCGAGATGGAGATCAAGGCCGAGATTCGGGCGATTGCCCAAAACAAGGTCAACGAAGATGCTGGCGGCGAGGACATGCCGGTGGTGGGTGAAGAGGACATCGCCCACATTGTCGCCTCCTGGACTGGGGTGCCGGTGAGCAAGCTCACCGAGTCCGAGTCTGAGAAGCTGATGCACATGGAGGACACCCTGCACCAGCGCCTAATTGGCCAGGATGAAGCCGTCAAAGCCATTTCCCGCGCTATCCGGCGGGCTCGGGTGGGCCTCAAAAACCCCAACCGGCCGATTGCTAGCTTTGTGTTCTCCGGCCCCACCGGGGTTGGTAAGACCGAGCTGGCCAAGTCTCTGGCCTCCTACTTCTTCGGCTCCGAAGAGTCGATGATTCGCCTGGATATGTCTGAGTTCATGGAGCGGCATACCGTCTCCAAGCTGATTGGCTCGCCGCCGGGCTATGTGGGCTACAACGAGGGCGGCCAGCTGACCGAAGCCGTGCGCCGTAAGCCTTACACCGTCGTGCTGTTCGACGAGATTGAGAAGGCTCACCCCGACGTCTTCAACATGCTGCTGCAAATCTTGGAAGACGGTCGCCTGACCGATGCCAAGGGTCGGACGGTCGACTTCAAGAACACCCTGCTGATCATGACCTCGAACATTGGTTCTAAAG
>DATIVG010000410.1:0-3167 GCA_035466075.1 Nodosilinea sp.
AAGACCTCCACGGCGACCCGATCGCTGCTGATCAAGACATATTCTTGCAAACTATCCATGCGGCGATACTGAGCAAACTTGCCGCCACGGTCGTAGGCCTCGGTGCCGGGGGAAAGCACCTCTGCCACCAGGAAGGGGTAGCGACAAAACTTGAGCGCGCCACGGTCTCGGCTATCGCAGGTGACGCTGCCATCGGCGTAGAAAAAGGGGCCATTCTCGGTAATGCCCAGCTTGGCATCTGAGCCCAGCACCCGGCAGCCCTTACCCCTAAGATGATTTTTGAGCAGCGTTGTCAGGTTTACCGCAATTTCGCTGTGGGGCAGCGTGCCACCGGCCATGGCGTAGACTTCGCCCTCGATGTACTCATAGCGCAGCGCCTGCAACGGCTCCCAATCTAAATAGTCCTGGGGGCTGAGGTGAGGGTGTTGAATGCTAGAAACCATTGTTCTACATCGCTACTCATCTACTGCATGGGTTTGCTGGGTTTGGTCGCGAATCAGGGCGCTCCAGTTGTCGTCGGTCACGGCGGCTTCGAGGTCTTTTGCATTGCCGGGCTGGGGGGCTGCATCCTGCTCTTTGGCCAAGGAGCTGTCGGCCATGGCCCGCCGCAGCTTGAGCTTTTTGGCTTCGTAGGCTTCGCGCTCGGCGGCAGACATGGCCTGGGTGGCGGCGGCGGCGGTGGTGCCCGCCCAGGTGCCGTCTACATTGCCGGGCGGGGGGCTGGGCAAAGCCGCAATCCATTCATCCCGCAGGGCGGCCATGGTCTCTCGGTTGGGGAAGCTGAAGGGCTCTACCGTGACCAGGGCACAGACGGTTTCGCCTTTTTCGAGCAGGTGGCTGCGCAGGGAGAGCGACACATTGCGAGAGATGCCAATAAACTGGGTCTGCCCCTCGCTGTCGAGCACGGCGTAGACTCCGGTGACTTTGGCATCCTGGGTTTGGTCGCACCAGTCGGCAATGGGTAGGGGGGTGCTGCCGGTGGCGGCGGTGGGGGGAGCGGCGGCGGCAGCGGCGGCGTGCTCATCGGCGGCGCTGTACAAAAAGTCGTGCAGACTGCGATGCTCGACGGGGACGTTTTGATGCTCGATGGGAGGCTCGATGGCCTTGGGCGCATCTGGGTTTTCGGAGGGCACGGGCTTACCTGGGGGCGACAGGTTCATTATGGTCTGAATCGCCCCCACCTGGGCCTGCAATCTGGGTTTACATCTGGGCTTACATCTGAGCCTATATTTGGGGCCTAGCCGGGGCTGTAAAGCCCTGGATCGGAGTTTGAATATCTGTGTTCAAAGGCAGCGTTTGAGTACCTGGGTAGTTTCACCCTGGGCAATATGAGGGGAGATATCTCCACCCGCAACGCCCCTATGCCGCTTTCCGACTGTGCTGTTCTGGTCATCAGTGATGCAGATACCAGGGTTAATTCACTGGCCAGCTCACTACAGACTTTGCTGCGGCAACATGACCAGGAAGTGGGGCAGGTGCTGGCTGTGCGCCCCGACGGGCCAATTTTGGAGCTGGGTCAGGCCGACTCCCTGCGGCTGATTTTGATCGACACAGGCCCGCCCAGTCAGCCCCCAGACCAGCCATTAAATCATCCCCCCAGTACCCTTCCCCATCAGCCCCAGCTGGAGGGGCTGATCCGACCGCTGAAGGCCCACCTTGGCGATCGCTGCCCGCCGATCATTGCGGTGGGCCACAACGACGCGGAGCTGGCCGCCCAGGCGCTCAAGGCGGGGGCAACCGACTACTGGGTAGGCGAACAGATCACCGCCGCTCGCCTGCGCCAGGCCCTGGAAGCGCCCCAGACGGCGCAGGCCGACCTGGATGCCTTTCGGGTTAAGCTGGCCGATGCCCTGCGATCGCTAGCTGACCCGATTGACATTCAGATCACGGCCAGCCGCATTTTGGGTGAATACCTCAACGCCAACCGGGTTGTGTACTTTGAGTGCCAAAACTACACCTACTGCGTAGAACGAGACTACGTCAACGGCGTGGATACCATTGCGGGCTGCTACCCGGTTGCTGAGTTTGGCCCGGCAATCTTTACCGAGTTTTGCGCCGGTCGTACGGTGGTGGTGGCCGATGTCGCCGCCGACCCCCAGCTCTCGCCCGCCGAACGGGCCACCTACGCCTCGGTACAAAATGCCGCTCACATTGGGGTGCCGCTGGTCAAAAACGGCGATTTTGTGGCGGGTTTGGCGGTGCACTCGGCAACGCCTCGCCCCTGGACCCAGGCTGAGATCAACCTGGCCGAAGACACCGCTGAGCGCACCTGGGCGGCGGTGGAGCGGGCCAGGGCCGAGGCTGCCCTGCGCCAGTCAGAGGAAAAATATCGCACCCTGTTTCAAAATATCGACGAGGGGTTTTGCCTGCTGGAGATGATCTTTGACGACCGGGGCCAGGCGGTGGATTTTCGGTATTTAGAAACCAACCCGGCCTTTGTGAACCACGCGGGGCAGCCCATGGCGGGCAAACGCATTCGCGAACTGGTGCCCAATTTTGAGCAGATCTGGATCGACACCTACGGGCAGGTGGCGCTGACCGGCGAGCCGATGCGCCTGGAGCATGTGGTGAAGGGGCTGGGCGATCAGTGGTTTGAGACCTACGCCTTTCGCTACGGCGGCGAGGGGAGTCGCATCGTTGCCGTGCTGTTTACCAACGTCACCGACCGCAAGCAGACTCAGGAAAAACTGACGCGGGAACTCAGCCGCAGCAAGGCGCTGTTGGAGGGCTCCTCCGACGGCATTGTGGTGCTCAACCGGCAGGGCTACGTGGTGGCGGCCAACGAAAGCTATGCCCGGATGCTGGGGCGCACGCTGAAAGACACGCTGACGCTCCATGTCACCGACTGGGATGCCCAGTGGAGTCCGGCGGAACTTGACCGCATTGTTGCCTCGCGGCTGTTTGTGGGCCACACCTTTGAAACCGTCCATCGCCGTCAGGATGGCTCTACCTACAACGTTGAGATCACCGTCAGCGCGGTCGATACTGAGGATGAGTTTTTGCAGCTGTGCATTTGCCGAGATATCAGCGAGCGCAAGCGCCGCGAGGCCAACGCGGCGTTTTTGGCAGAGATCACTGCGGATCTGTCGCGGTTGACCGCCGCCGATGAGATTATGCAAACCATCGGGGCCAAGCTGGGGGCCTACCTACAGCTGTCGGCCTGCGCG
>DATIVG010000411.1:0-1515 GCA_035466075.1 Nodosilinea sp.
GGGAGACTTGCTACGGGGTAGGCCAGGGCCGCAGCAAAAAAGAGGCCCGCCGCCACGCTGCCACTGACGCGTTACGGAGACTAACCCAATGAATGCAACACCCATGAATGCCACCATTCTCGGCTGTGGCTATGTTGGTACGGCGGTGGCCCGCCGCTGGGTTGCCCAGGGCCTGCACGTCACGGCTACCACCACCCGGCCCGAGCGGGTAGAGCCCTTGCAGGCGGTAGCCGACCGGGTGCAGGTGGTGACGGGCTCTAACCTGCCGGGCCTGGTCGATCTGCTGGACAATCAGGCGGTTTTGCTGATCTGCGTGGGGGCAGGCCGCCAGGCCAACTACGAAGAAACCTACCTCAACACCGCCAAAACCGTGGTGGCGGCCCTGCCCCAGGCCCCGCATCTGCGGCAGATTATTTTTACCAGCACCTACTCGGTCTACGGCAACTACGCCGGGGCCACCGTCACCGAGGCCGACCCGCCCCAGCCCGCCACCGACAATGCCCGCACCCTGGTGGCGACCGAGCACACCCTGCTGGCGGCGGCGACGCCGGAGCGCCAGGTCTGCATTTTGCGCCTGGGGGGCATCTACGGGCCGGGGCGAGAACTGGCCAAGATCTACAGCCGCGCGGCGGGCACCACCCGCCCCGGCAGCGGCAGCGAGGCCAGCAACTGGGTGCATTTAGACGATATTGTGGGTGCGATCGCACTGGCCCAGGCCCAATCGCTCAGCGGCATCTACAACCTGGTGCAGGACGAAATTCCCACCGTGGCCGAGCTGATCGACCGCGTCTGCCGGGCCCACGACCTGGAACCGGTGCAGTGGGATCCAACCCAGCCCAGCACCCGACCCTACAATGTGCGCGTATCCAACCAAAAGCTCAAGGCGGCGGGCTACACCTTTCGCCACCCCAGGTTTGAGGGTATTTAGGCATGGTAGAAAGTTGGCTGGGTATAGCCATAGCCATTCTGGTTAGGACAATCAGAAACCCCAAAAACGTTCAAACGTTTGAACGTTCGCCTGAAAAATGTCTTAACTCTACTGGCTACTGCTGTATCTCCTAGGGAGAGGAAAAAGGTGAGGGTGTGGAAAGCATTCATACGCAGCTCGAACCAGATCGACCAAACCCCCGTTGCTAGGCGACTGGTGAATCAGTTGTTCGAACCAGGTGTTTTGCTATTCTTCCGCGTTGGCCCGGCCCAGGCGGCTGGCCCCGCTGCTGGGGGCGCTCCGGCGAGCCAGAATGGTTTGCTCTAGCACCTCGGCGGCGCGCAAATACTGGGCATCGGCATCGGTGCCCAACAGGGCCGGGTTGCTAAACAGGTCGCGGCGCTGGCGGTCGCTGAGATCGACGGTGACATCGGGGGTAATGCCCCGGCTGCAGATATCGGTGCCGTTGGGGGTGTAGTAGTGGGCCACGGTAACGGTCAGGCCCGAACCATCGGAAAGACCGTGGAGCGACTGCACCAGGGCCTTGCCGTAGGTGGTGGTGCCGACCACCGTGGCGCGGTCGTTGT
>DATIVG010000412.1:0-2801 GCA_035466075.1 Nodosilinea sp.
CTACCCACCATGACAGCACCCCTCGATATTCGCCCGGTGCGATCGCGCCTTAACACCCGGAGCTTGGCCCAGGGTACTTTGGACTGGCTGAAGGGGCTGATTGCGCCCCTGGTGGCCATTGGGATCTTTCTCGTCATCTGGCAGGTGCTGACCATGGGCCCCGACGCCAACCTGCCCACCCCGGTGCGCACCGTGCAAGACACCTGGGAGCTGATTGTCAACCCCTTCTTTAACTACGGCGGCACCGACAAGGGCCTGTTTTGGCAGGTGTGGACCAGCCTGCAACGGGTGGCCCTGGGCTTCTCGCTGGCGGCGATTGTCGGCATTGGCCTGGGCATTTTGGTGGGCACCAGCTCGATCATGTACAGCGCCCTCGACCCGCTGTTTCAAATTTTGCGGACGGTACCGCCCCTGGCCTGGCTGCCGATCTCCCTGGCGGCGTTTCAGCAGGCTACCCCCTCCGCCATTTTTGTGATTTTCATCACGGCGATCTGGCCCATCATCATCAACACCACCGAGGGCGTGCGGCAGATTCCCCAGGACTACAACAACGTTGCGCGGGTGCTGCAACTGTCGAAGTCGGAGTATTTCTTCAAGATTTTGTTTCCGGCCACGGTGCCCTACATTTTCACCGGCCTGCGCATTGGCATTGGCCTGTCCTGGCTGGCGATTGTGGCGGCGGAGATGCTGATTGGCGGCGTCGGCATTGGCTTCTTCATCTGGGATGCCTGGAACAGCTCGCGGATTAGCGACATCATCATCGCCATTGTCTACGTGGGCATTGTGGGTCTGCTGCTCGACCGCCTGATTGTGTTTGTCGGCACCCTGGTGCTGCCCGAAGAGCAAAAGCAGTAGCAGTAGGGTGGGCAATGCCCACCGTTCCCCTGCGCGGCCCAACGGTCAAATCGCCCATGCTCCAGGGGACGCGCTGACCCTAAACCTGTGATTCTGCCCAAGGTGTGTGGTGGGCAATGCCCACCCTACGCCGCTCCCATCGCTGACGAGATCCAAACATTTCGGTTCGCCTGCACCTTCATTTTCTGCACACCATGGCTGTCTTTGTAGAAGTTGACCACGTCGATCGCGTCTTTAAGCTGCCCAACGGCGGCGAATACATTGCCCTCAAAAACATCGACCTGAACATTCACAAGGGTGAGTTTGTGTCGCTGGTGGGCCACTCCGGCTGCGGCAAGTCAACCCTGCTCAACATTCTCTCCGGGCTCGATCAGCCCAGCGCCGGGGGCATTGTGCTGGAGGGGCGGCAGGTCACCGAACCCGGCCCCGACCGCATGGTGGTGTTTCAAAACTATTCGCTGCTGCCCTGGCTAACGGTGCGCGAAAACATTGCCCTGGCGGTGAACCAGGTGATGCAGAAGCACCCCCAGCCGGTGCGCGATCGCATGATCGACCACCACATCGACATGGTGGGGCTGCAAAAGGCGGCCCACAAGCGCCCTGGCCAGATCTCCGGCGGCATGAAGCAGCGGGTGGCCATCGCCCGCGCCCTGGCGATTCGCCCCAAGCTGCTGCTGCTCGACGAGCCCTTCGGCGCGCTAGATGCGCTGACCCGCGGCGGCCTGCAAGAGCAGCTGATGAAAATTTGCCAGGAAAACGAAGTCACCTGCGTGATGGTCACCCACGATGTGGACGAGGCGCTGCTGCTCAGCGACCGCATTGTGCTGATGACCAACGGCCCCGAGGCCCACGTCGGCCAGATTGTCGATGTGCCCTTCCCCCGGCCCCGGGAGCGCATGGAGGTGGTCAAGCACCCCAACTACTACAGCCTGCGCAACGAGATCGTCTACTTCCTCAACCAGCAGAAGCGGGCCAAGCTGCACAAGGCCAAGCCGGTGGTGGCCATGGCCGGCAACGGCCTGGAGAAGGTGAATCTAGAGCTGGGCTTCATTCCCCTGGTAGACTGCGCGCCCCTGGTGGTGGCCAAGGAAAAGGGCCTGTTTGAGGCCCACGGCCTGAGCAATGTCACGCTAAATCGGGAGCCGAGCTGGAATGCGATCGCAGATGGTGTCGCCACCGGTCGCCTCGATGCCGCCATGATGGTGGCCGGTATGCCCCTGGGCATGACCCTGGGCTACGGCAACCAGCGGCCCCGGCCTATGGTCAGCGCCCTCACCCTCAGCCGCAACGGCAACGCCATCACCTTCAGCAAGCGGCTGGTTGACGCCGGGGTGCGATCGCTGGCCGACTTCAAAACGGCGATTGATCGCCGCCCCGACCGCGTCCACACCCTGGCCGCGGTGCACCCCACCTCCATGCACAACCTGCTGCTGCGCTACTGGCTGGCCGCTGGCGGCATCGACCCCGACCGCGACGTCAGCGTCACCGTCATTCCCCCGGCGCAGATGGTGTCAAACCTGAAGTCAGGTTCCATCGATGGCTACTGCGTCGGCGAGCCCTGGAACGCCCGCGCCGTCGCCGAGGGGCTGGGCGTGGTGATGGCCACCGACAACGACATCTGGCCCGGCCACATCGAAAAAGTGCTCGGCGTCACCGAGGCCTGGGCCGAGCAGTATCCCAAAACCCACGTGGCTCTAGTCAAGGCCCTGCTCGAAGCCTGCGAATACTGCGATGACCGCCGCAACCGCGAGGAGATTGCCGACCTGCTGGCCCAGCCCGAGTACATCGGGGCCGACGAAGCCCTGATTCGCCAGGGTTTTGTGGATCCCTACGACCGTGGCGACGGCGGCGCGCCCGAGCCAATCCTCAACTACATTCAGTTTTTCACCGGCAAGGCCAACTACCCCGATGTCTCTGAGGCGGTGTGGATGATGACCCAGATGGCC
>DATIVG010000413.1:0-16085 GCA_035466075.1 Nodosilinea sp.
TGGGCACAGCCGGCGATTCTTCAGGAAGTCGCTATCCGAGGGTGATTCTCTCAGGAGTCTGCCAGGATGTCTACCCGCCAGGTATTTGAACATCGCATTTCTATTTCCGCCACCGCATCCACCGTCGAGCAGAGCTTGACTCAGCCAGAGCTCATGCACCGGTGGTTAAATCCAGCTCTGCGCTGCGAGCCAATTGGCGACTGGAGCACCGATTTGGGGGCTCGAAGCCGCTTTATTATTCGTATTCCTCTATGGCAACCCGCCCTGGTCAGCACCGTTGTAGAACGCCAACCAGGCCTGGTGGTTTGGGGCTTTGACGGCTTCTTTCGCGGGCAAGACCGGTGGGAATGTTGCCCGACGCCAGAGGGAACCGAGCTGTTGAATCGGTTTGAGTTTGAGGTACCCAATCCTCTGGTGCAGGCGGGGTTCAACTGGTTTGCCGCCGACTGGACTGCTCGGGATATGGCCGCTCAGCTCCGTCGCCTCAAGCAGGTTGCTGAGACCTTGCAAAACCGCTGCTGAGCGCCTGTTCACGATTTTTTGCTGCTGCTTAGGGGTAGCCGTCACCCTCGGGGTTAGAAAAAGTTGTACTCCATCAGTGGACAATGGCCGTAAACCAGGTCGTTGCCCGGCCTGGCAAGGGGTGGTTGAGCTGTCCTGGGTGCAGGGGCCCGAGCTATACCTGTGTTGCTGCCGCTAGCTAAAACAAACCCAATTACACCCAGAGGCCCTGGAACATAAATTTCCAAGGCCTCTGTGCAGTTGGCTAACGATCGCCTGGGCGATCTGGGCTAGCTAGAGGTGGTCTGAGCCGCCAGCATTTGCTTTAGCTTCTCCAATTCCCCAGCCCAGCGGGGGTCGGGCTGGGCCGCTGTCGCGCTGGTTGACACAGCAGCAGCGGCAGCCGGCTTACGAGAGCCGCCCTTGGCAGAGCGCTTGCTGCCAGCATCCCCTGCGGGGCGAGCGTCGGGCTCTCCTTCGGGCTTGGTGCGGGGCAGGGCCTTTTCGATTTTCATGGGCAGCTCGGCCAACACCTGGCCGTTGACTTTGGCGACAATTTCATCGGCTTTTTCATCGGTTTTAACGGTTACAAAGCCAAAGCCGCGACATTTACCAGTTTTCTTATCGGCAATCAGCTTAATGGACACTAGATCGGCAGTGAACTCAGAAAAAACATTTTCAAATTCTTGCCGTTCTAAGTCCTTAGACAGGTTGCCAACGTAAAGGCGAATTGACATTTAAGATACCTCTGGTGTTCTAAAACTAAGGGCAAACAATTTGAAAACAGTGGCCTGGCCAGCCTGACTCTGGGCTAGCCTGAGGTCACGAAGTCAATCAACAAACTGTTCAAAAACCTGCTTCTATGGGAGCTGCTGTTTCACTATAAACCCTAGCAAAACTGGATAAAGAATTGGCACCGAACCCCTGGCTAGCTTAACAAATTCTTGGTGGTAAAGCTCTCTTAAGCTGCTGCTCTACATATTTTACGCTGGTGCGGCATCGCCTATCGAAGCCGTATCAGCGCCAGATTTAAATGCCGCTAGTAAAAAATACTAGCCACCCCTTTCAAAATCTCCACAAGCGTAGGCTGGGGCCATCTTCCCTAGGGTAGATCTTTGTTTAAGCACTCTCGATCCGTCTTTTGAACCAAAACTGACTCTAAGCTTAGGCGTCTGCGTCCAACCTTGCCATCTATCAAGTTAACACGGTATCTGCCTCGAAACCTGACGGGTGCCTGGAACCAAAAACAGCAGTACCTAATAAAAAACCAGCCCCTGAAGGCTGGTTCATTTGCTGTGTTGAGAGTAGGAGAACCCAGTACCTAACAACCCCCTGCAACCAGCCTTCAGCGCTGGCCAGGGAACCCAGGCATGTGTTTCTGTAAATTAATGTAACACCTGTAGAGAAATACCGCAACACAACGTTACAAAGCTGCCCCTAGCCTCCAGTGAAGATGGTGAAGATGCCCAACAGGCTGAGAGCTAGGCTGGTCAGCGTAGCCCAGATGGGCCCGTAGGCCCGGAACTGATGTTGCGAATCGAGCTGTACCTGCTGGATGTCGATCCAGAGCATGCCGCCGCCGTAGCGGCCCCAGCCGGTCACCGTCACCTGGCGGCCAATCCAGCGCAGCGGATGGTGTTGGGATTGGGCAGCTCCCTGGAGGGCGCCCAACGGGACGGGATTGGTTAGCTTGACCAGGCCCGACGGGTCTTCGAGGTAGAGGTCTTGGCAGCCCCAGTTGCCTACCCCCCCGAGGCCGCGAAGTTTACCGCGCAGCTTGACGGGTTTGCCCTGGACGGGCACCGGCGGCGGGCTTTGTACTAAGCCGGCGACGGTATTCACCAGATCGGTGGAGCTGGAGTACGTGGACGTTGAGCCCGGATCGGGGAATAGGGTGTTGACGCGCAGCATGAGGCCCAGGCCCAGGCCCAGCCACAGGCCCCCGGCCAAAATGCTTGGATCTTGGTAAAGCCAGCTCAGGCGCTGCCAGCCCAGACGGTTGACGACTCCCCCTAGAAACCACAGACCCATGGCGATGCCCCCGCCGGTCATCAGGCCGACCAGAGGGCTTTTTTGCAGAAAGAGCAGGGGGAGTGAAACCCTGGGGGGAGTCAGCGCTGAGGGCTCTGGGGAAGGCGCTAGGGAAATGACCGGTTGACCTTGACTTAGTGCCTGTTGGTTGAACCAGAGCAGCCGTTCTCCCAAGGGCAGATGGCTGGCATTGACCCGTAGCCACTGGCGGTAGGGGTTGAGGCCGTCAACGGCAATCAGGGTGGCGGCTGGGTTGGTATCGCCAGTGGCAGAGGCTGGCAGGCTGCCGATGCTGATCGCCTGGCGACTGCTGACGGGCATCAGCACCTCCAGGCTGGTGTATAGGGGGTGGAGGCGGCCCTGGTGTCGTAGGGTGGTTGCGATCGCACCCGTCAGCCCGGTGAGCACCGCCATCAGCTGGTCAGGTCGCTGGGTCAGCGCCACGGCCCGGCGGTCGGCCCGGCTACAGCACAGGCGAGACAGCCAGAGCACGATTTGTCGCAGCAGCCAAAATATGCCGTAGAGTCCGCTGGCCACCAGCCCAAGCGAGATCTGGAGGAGGGGCTGACTGCGGCGGTCAGCAAACTGGGCCAGGCGGTAGTAGCCGGTGTGTAGCAGCAGCAGCGGCAGCCCCACCGCCGACAGCACCGGCAGGCTGCCGTTGGCCAGGCGCGCCAGCTCGTAGCTAAAAAAAGCGGCGAGTTCTGGGTCAGCATATTGGTCGATCAGCCCCTGGCTGACCACGATGCGGGTGTTGCGGGGCAGCCAGCCGTAGCTAAAGCACAGGGGAGCCGGGTCGGCAATCAGCCGCAGCTCGGGCAGTTGCCAGCCCTGCTGCCGACAGGTCTGCCGCAGCAACCGCAGCGCCGCCGGGCTGGTGGCCTGGAGCTGCCGCACCGACCAGGGTTTCTGTCGATGCCAAAGGGCCAGGGCAAAGTCCAGCAGCCAGGGACTGGCCAGCGCAAGCCCAATCAGCCCGGTGACGACGATCAGGGTATAGGACTGGTAGGCCCCGGGCAGGCTCAGGCGCACCGGCCATTTTATCCACCGCAGCAGGCCGTCCAGGGTTCTCAGGGTGAAATGAAAGGCCCAATTGGTGGCCCAGAGCACTGCGATCGCACTTAACCCCTGCCCGACCCACAGCCCCAGCGGCCGCTGGAGCGGTGACGCTGGGGGCTGCGATCGCGCCCCGGCAGCAGGGCGAGAACCAGCGGGTTGGGGCTGAACCACTGACTCAGAGGGAGGTGGGGCCGGGGGTGGGGAAGCCTGGGTCGGTGCCGCCTCAGGGACCTGGTTGAGCTGCTGATAGTGAAACAGCGACGGGAGCTCCGGCTTACCCTCATCCGTAGCCGGTGCAGCAGGCTCTGACGCTGAACGGTGCCCTACCGGCTTGACTGCTGCTCCGTCAGCGGTCCCTGACAAAGACTCTGTCGGAGAAGGTACGGGTGGCGTTTGTGCCGCTGGGGCCGATCCTTCCAGCGGTACAAACCCGCTGAGGTCGGCCCCGGTGGCTGGGGAAGATGGGAGACTGGCCGGGGCGTTCTCCAGCTGGCTCAGTACCTGGTGGGCCCAGGTCTGGGCGGCAGGCCTGGCGAGCAGCCGCTGGCAGATCGCTCTAGCTTGGTCGGGCTGTCCGAGCCGCTGGTGAGCCCGAACCTGCCCCATCAGCGCTTTGAGATAGTACGGCGAGTGGGTGGGTAGCTGTCCGAGCCGCTCAAAGTAGACCAGCGCCCGAGCATAGTTTTGCGCCTTAAACGCCGCCGTCGCCTGCTGATAATAGGCCTCTACCGAAGGCTTGGCCCGCCGTTCGGGGCTAGGGGGGGTGGAATTGGGGTCTATGGGCTGCGCCATACGCCGCGGTTAAAAGTAGAAGGAGAAAGGTTCAAGCATAACCAACTATGTCTAGTCTGGACCTTCTCCCCTGTCCTTGAACACCAGATGATTGGGAAAGACCACCCTAGCGCAGGATCTCTGTTGGCCTCTAAACTAAACAGCAGTGCCAATGTTGCTGCCAGTCTATGATCGCGCTTAGCCTTTTTGTCGCTAGTTTCCTGGCTTGGTTTCTCAGCATGCTGGCCGGGGGCGGCAGCCCGTTCATTTTAATTCCCATGATTTCCCTGTTTTTAGGGGCCCAGGCCGTAGCGCCGGTCATCACCACTGGGTTATTGATTGGCAACGCCCAGCGAGGGTTAGCTTTTTGGTCTGATGTCGATTGGCAGGTAACGGTTTGGTACATTCCTGGCGCTGTGGTCGGGGCCATTATCGGCTGCTACGGGCTGACTCAAATTCACGTTGAAGGGTTGCAGCTCCTCCTCGGCATCGGGCTCCTGGCGATGGTGGCCAACTATCTGTGGTCTCCCAAAGAAAGTCAGTTTGTGGTTAAAAATTGGCATTTTTTACCCATCTCTTTTATCAACGCCATTGGCTCCGGTTTAATTGGCAGCACTGGCCCGGTAATGAACCCGATCTACCTCAACTACGGGCTTGAAAAAGAGGCCATGGTGGCCACTAAAGCGGTCAATAAAACCGCGCTCCACCTGGTCAAGCTAACCGCCTATGCGGTCTTTGGCAGCCTCAACAGCGAATATTTAACCTACGGGCTGATCATCGGCCTGGGCGCTGTTCCCGCCAACTGGCTGGGCAAGCTGGTGCTGGCCAAAATGTCGGCCCAGCAGTTTAAGCAGCTGGTGTTTGCCTTTGTCGCCGTTAGCGGTGTGGCCATGATCTGGCAGCAGCGCCACTTCCTGACCGTCTGGTTTATGTAGGCGTAATTGATGGGGTTTCTGCCTCACCTATCTGACGGCTAGGCTGAAGCCATTTCCTCGGTCTCTGGCGCAGCAGGCCCTCCCTGCTCCAGGCCCAGTAGGGTTTCCACCAGGTGATAGAGATCGGTCTCATCGGCCCCGGACAGCTGGCGATCTTTGAGGTCGGTCAACCCCCGAGCCAGTTCCGTGGCCCGGGCCCTATAGTCGCGGTGGGCAGTGAGCATGTCCTCAAAGATCGATTGCTCGATGTCCAGGCGATTTTGGCCGTCATGGAGGGGAGTTTGGTAAGCCACATCCTCAACGTCGTACTTGATCAGCACAATCAGCGCATCGCTGGCCGCTTTGATCGCCTCCTGAAGGCGGCGGGTGTCGAGCTCTAGGCGGTCGAAGCCCACCTGCCCGGTAATCCTCAGCTCGACAATGGGGGCCATGCTGCCGTGGTGGCGTTGGGCAGCTGCGATCGCAGCATCCAGGGCCATCTGAGTGAGCTGATCCAGGCTTTCCTGGCCCTTAGCCACCAGCTCAACCCGCTCAATCGGGCGCTGAAAGTAGTCCGTTTGCAGCTGGGCATCCACCCCCTCAGGGGAAAGCTCCACCAGGTAGGCTCCCCGCAGGTAGCGGCTCTCCTCCACGTTGTTGGCCTCCAGGGAGCCAGGGTTAAACACCCACCCTTCCGCCGTGTAGTTTTTGTGAATATGACCCAGGGCCAGATAATCCACCCCCGCCGCTTTGAGCGGCAGCAGCTCGCTATAGCGCAGAGCCCCGGCGTAGCGGGCAATCTGCCCCTCCAGCCCGTGGTGAAAGAGCAGCACCGTATGGTCGGGGCCTACCGGCAAAGCCTGAATGGCGTCGGCCAGAAGCTCAATGGCGCGGGGGGCGGTGGCGCCGTACCAGCTGGAGCCAATCACGCGCACGCCACAGGCTAGGTCAATGTAGCCTCCGGAGCGGCTGCGCTCGTCCCAGGCGGTCAGGCGCTGGTCCACGTCGGCACCGTCATTGGGCTCCAGTAGTTTCAGCAGGCCCCACTCCGACAGGTACTTGAGCCAGCTGGTGCGCGTACCGTAGGGACGATTGTCGTGGTTGCCCTCAATAGCCACCACGGGAATACCGGCATCTTTTAAAGCTTGCAGGCAAACCTGGGCCTGATTGAGGGTAGCGGGCTGAATGTTGCGGTGCTCGAAGAGATCCCCTGCGATCGCAACAAAATCAACTCCCTCCCCAATGGCGTAGCGCTCCAGCACCGTCTGCAGAGCCCGAAAAAAATCCTTGGTGCGCTCCGGCGTGTCGTAGCGATCAAAGCCCAGGTGGATATCGGCAATGTGGAGAAACTTAGCCATAGACCCACCCGCAGTTCAGCCCCCCCAGGCTAACACCTATACCGCCGACGACTCAGCCGCCAGCTCTTCCAGGCGCTCCTGCTGATCCCGACTAATGCAGGACTGAATCAGATCATCAATGTCCCCCTCCAGCACCGGAGTCAGGGTGAAGTTCTGGTTGAGCCGGTGATCCGTCACCCGATTATCTTTGTAGTTGTAGGTGCGAATTTTCTCAGACCGGGCCCCGCTGCCCACCTGAGATTTCCGCATCGACGACACCGCTTCCTGCTGCTCTCGCATCTTCATATCAAAGAGCTTGGCCCGCAAAATCTGCATCGCCCGCTCGCGGTTCTTAAGCTGCGATCGCTCTTCGGTACAAAACACCCGGATCCCCGTAGGCTTGTGAAACAGGTCAACCGCTGTTTCAACCTTGTTCACGTTCTGCCCACCGGCACCCCCCGAGCGGGCCGTAGTCAGTTCAATATCCTTCGGGTCAATCTGCACCTCCACATCATCCACCTCGGGCATAATTGCCACCGTGGCCGTAGACGTGTGCACACGCCCCCCCGCCTCTGTCACCGGCACCCGCTGTACCCGATGGACCCCCGCCTCAAACTTGAGCTGGCTGTAGACCCGATCGCCAGCAATCTCCAGAATGGCCTCTTTAAAGCCACCCATGTCGGCGGCAGACTCACTCAGTAGCTTGACCTTCCAGCCCTTGGTCTCCGCGTAGCGAGAATATAGCCGCACTAAGTCCCCAGCCCAAATACTGGCCTCGTCACCGCCAGTCCCGGCCCGAATCTCCAGCATGATGTTTTTGTCATCATTGGGATCCCGCGGCAGTAAAAGCACCTTGAGCCGCGCCTCTAGCTCAGCCAGCCTTTCATCCAGAGCGGCGACCTCCAGGGCCGCCATTTCCTTCAGCTCAGGATCGCCACTGGCCTCCTTATAGATCTCCCTGGCACCAGCCAGCTCCTCACCGGCAGATTTCCATTCCGCGTAGGCTATAACGGTGTCCTCCAAGGAAGACCGAGACCTGGCAATACGCTGAAACTCATCGGGATCCCTAGCCACATCGGGGTCAGCCAGCCTCCTGGTCAGCTCCTGGAACGTCTGCTCCACAGAGTTGAGCTTCTCAATTAAGTACGCCTCAGCCATGGTGCCCTCTTGCCTGCCGCCTAGCCAAAATATCCTGCCCTACCGTCATCACAGTAGAGTTGGCTAGGCTTCATCCGCCGCCTTGTCAGGCGCAGCAGCCGAGGTATCGGCCATACCGTACTTGCGCAGAAAACGCTCCACACGACCCTCAGTGTCAATGATCTTCTGAGTGCCGGTGTAAAAAGGATGATTCCCAGACCAGACATCCACGTTGAGCTGAGGCTTAGTCGAGCCCACAGTCATGATCTCTTTACCATCACAAAAAACCTTGGCATCGGGGTACCAAGTAGGATGAATATCAGGCTTTGCCATAGCTAAGAATTAAAACAACGTCAGTGAACTAGAACAAGCATCAGAGCCAGACCAAACTAAACCCCGAGCCTCGCCAAACCGTTTTAGCGCTTGGAGAACTGGGGTGCCTTACGGGCTTTCTTCAGACCGTACTTGCGGCGTTCCTTAGCCCGTGGGTCACGGGTCAAATACCCCTCAACCTTAAGGGGTTTGCGGTTTTCAGGATCCAGCTCACACAGAGCGCGAGCCACGCCAAGGCGAATAGCGTCAGCCTGACCAGTCAGACCGCCACCCTTAACATTCACCAGAATGTCATAGGCATTCTCCAAACCCAGCACCTCAAGGGGTGCCTTGGTGATGTTTAAGTAGGCAGGATTAAACTGCAAATAGTCGTCACCAGGACGCTTGTTGATAACAAGCTGACCACTGCCAGGCACCAGCCGTACTCGCGCAATAGATGTCTTACGACGACCGGTACCCCAGTACACAGCCTGTTGAGATTGATCAGTAGCCTGCATTATTTCGCTTCTCCGGGAATGGTGTTAACAACGTGAACTTCAGGATTCTGAGCCTGGTGGGGATGCTCTGGGCCAGCATACACTTTTAGCTTGGTGAACTGCCTGCGGCCCAGAGAGGTCTTGGGCAACATCCCTTTCACGGCTTGCTCAATGATGCGCGCCGGAATCCTCACCTGGAGCTTATCAAAGGTCTCCGTCTTCATACCGCCGGGGCGGCCGGAGTGACGGCGATACAGCTTGGTGCTCGCTTTTCGGCCCGTGACCACCACCTTTTCAGCATTGATAACAATGACAAAATCCCCAGTGTCCATGTTGGGGGTAAAGGTGGGCTTATTTTTGCCCCGCAAAATCGTAGCGATTTCGGTAGCCAGCCGCCCCAGGCGCTGACCCTCCGCGTCAATTACATGCCACTGCTTTTGGACAGAATCGTGAGGAGGAACATAGGTCTTAGTAGTCATAGCGATTGAGCTGCCTTTCTTGGATAAACCACACGTAGTTAAACAAACAAGCTAAACAAAACTGGAAAAACCCCTAGGCCACAGCACCACCCCAGAAGAAATGAGGCTGGGTATCAAACCAGACCTCCGGGTCAAAGGGAGTATCCTCGTAGCCCACCCGCAGCAGGCACAACCCCTGGGCTGGGGCAGCATACTTGACCTTTTGACGCTGGCGCTGCTGCCAGAGTTGGCTAAACTCTGCCGGGGTCAACTCACCATTGCCCACCTTGACCACCAGACCCATCACCAGCCGTACCATGCCGTACAAAAAGCCCTTGGCTTGAAGCTCCACGGTTATGAAAGTATCTTGGCGCCGACACTCAGCTGCCTGCAGATCCACCCAGGAGTGGGTTTTCCCGGACCGAGCCCGATGAAAGGCTGCCATATCGTGGTACCCCACCATGGCATCTAGCGCCGCCTGAATCTTGCCCTGATCCAAGTATTGGTGGTAGTAATGCCACACAAACGGGCGTACAAACAAGTTAGGCCGCTGCCCCGTATATAGAGTGTAGCGGTAGCGCCGCCAGCAGGCGGAAAACTGAGCATGCCAGGTATCGGACACCGCTGCCGAGGCTCGAATTAGGACATCGTCCGGTAGCCGAGCATTCAGCACATCGGCCCATCGATGGGCAGGAATAAAACCAGGGGCATCAAAATGAGCCATCTGAGCAGCAGCGTGAACCCCAGCGTCAGTGCGACCAGCACCGCTGAGCCGCACGTCATAACCTAGCACCGACCTGATCGCGGCCTCAATTTCTCCCTGCACTGTCCGAGCATTGGGTTGCCATTGCCATCCATGCAGATGAGTACCCATATACTGCACAACCAGAGCCACCCGCTGAGTTTCCTGAGCAAACTCGACGGGCTGACTTTCTAGGCTGCGCTGTATGGGTGAAAGCTTCTCCATGACCAAGGGCGAAGGGCAAACGGCTGAACCTGACCATCATTGGCTAAGACTAGGTCAACTCAATGATAGCCATCTCAGAGTTGTCGCCACGGCGGCGAATAGTTCTGACAATGCGGGTGTAACCGCCGTTACGAGCGCCGTAACGCTCACCGGCTTGGCTAAAGAGAGCATGTACCAGCTGCTTGTCGTAGATATAACCCATGGCTTGGCGGCGAGCCGAAAGCGACCCGTCCTTAGCCAGGGTGATCATACGGTCAGCTTCCTCTCGCACGGCCTTAGCTCGAGCTTTGGTGGTAGTAATTCGACCGTGGCGGATAAGCTCTGTGGTCAGAGCGCGCAGCAGGGCCTTGCGCTGGTCGGCAGGCTTCCCGAGGTGATGAACGCGACAACGGTGACGCATGATACTGAACTCAGATGAACAACAAAACTAACAGCAGTGGAAGAGGCAGGGAGATCAACTGACCTCAAGCACCCAGAACTAGGCGGCTAAACTAAGCACCAAGTCTCAGGACGTCTTAGAGGCTTTTTCAAGGGGCAGGGTAATTCCCAGACGCTCTTGAAGAGCTTCGATTACTTCCTCAGCAGACTTTTGGCCGAAGTTTTTGATCTCCAGCAGATCTTCCTGGCTGAAGTCCAACAGATCGGCTACAGAATTGATTTGGGCCCGCTTTAAGCAGTTGTAGGCCCGGACCGACAACCTCAACTCTTCGATGGGAATTTGGTTGTTGGGATCTTCTTCCTTCACCTCTTCATCAAACTTGGGCTCAAGCGTGACATCTTTCAGCGGGACAAACAGGCTAACCAATATGTCAGCAGCCTGACTCATAGCCTGCTGAGGAGTAATGCTGCCATTAGTCCAGATGTCCATGGTCAGCTGGTCGCGCTGCATTGAGCCAGAGACCACGACTTCATCAACGGTATAGTTGACCTTTTTAACCGGCATAAATACCGAGTCAATCTGGATGAAGTCGAGCGCTGTGGCATCGTCTTTACTGCGCTCAACGGCTCGGTAGCCCTGGCCGCGCTCGATCCTGAACTCCATCTCTAGGGTGTGGCCATCCGCAACAGTAGCAACATACTGTTCTGGATTTACCACCTCCACCTCAGAGGGGAGCTCAAAATGCCCAGCGGTCACCCGAGCTGGGCCCTGCACTAGCAGGCGGCCAATCTGGGGCTGACTGGAGTAGCTGCGCAGGGTGATCTCCTTCATATTGAGGAGGATATCGAGAACATCCTCTCGCACCCCGGTGATGGTGGAAAACTCGTGGGTGGCCCCTGCAATTCTTACCGCAGTAATTGCCACACCCTCAAGGTTAGACAGCAGCACTCGCCGGAGGGCATTGCCCACGGTGGTACCCTGACTGCGCTCAAGCGGCTCGATTACAAAACGGCCAAACTGGCTCTGGTCGTCTTCTACAACAGACTCTACGCAATCGACATGAAACTGTGCCAAAATCCTGCCTCCCTTTAACCTCGCGATAGACCCGGCTCGCGATAGACCTGGCCAATGATAGCTCTAACCCTTAAACTCGGCGTCGCTTGGGTGGACGACAGCCGTTGTGAGGAATGGGGGTAACATCTCGAATCAGAGTAATCTCTAATCCAGCTCCCTGAAGTGCACGAATGGCAGTTTCTCGACCTGCGCCGGGGCCGCTGACCATAACCTCGATTTGACGCATGCCCTGATCCATAGCTCGTCGGGCTGCACTATCAGCAGCGGTCTGAGCGGCGAAGGGAGTGCCCTTCTTGGCACCCTTAAAACCACTAGAACCAGCAGAAGCCCAGGAAATAGCTTCCCCAGACTGATCGGTAATGGTCACAATGGTGTTGTTAAAAGTAGAGCGAATGTGGGCTACCCCGCTGGGGACATTCTTTTTACTCTTGCGAGGTCCAGTCTTTCGGGTTGGTTTGGCCATGGCGTTGTCACTAAACTCAATTGGAAGAAACGTGAAGTTGATGCAGGTGCTGCCTAGTCAAGGCTGGATGAGCAGCGAGGATTTTAGCAAAGACCGCTAAACAGTCAGAAAAACTCGCCGCAGGGGTCAGCGAGCCTTGTTCATTTCAAAACCCCCAAGCCATTGATAGACCTGGGCAATTGGACGTGAACTTACTTGCGAGGAGCCTTTTTCTTGCCCGCAACGGTACGCCGCGTACCACCCCGACGAGTCCGAGAGTTTGTGCGGGTGCGCTGCCCCCGCACCGGCAACCCAGCGCGGTGCCGACGCCCACGATAGGAGCCAATGTCCATGAGGCGCTTGATGTTCATGCTCTCAAGCCGCCGCAGGTCCCCCTCTACCTGATAGTCGCTTTCAACGGAATCCCGTAGTTTGGCAACATCGGCGTCGGTTAGATCCTTGACGCGCACGTCAGGATCAACTCCGGTCTTAGCCAAAATCTCCTTAGAGCGGGTCAGGCCAATGCCGTAGATGTAGGTCAAACCAATTTCAACTCGTTTGTCGCGCGGCAAATCCACGCCTGCTATCCGTGCCACCTTTACTATCTCCCCCAGTAATCGGTTGTAACCATGCAGCCAGCTATGGCTGATTAGTATCTTGTATCGGGCTAGTGCCCAGAGAATCTAAAGCTTTATACAGAAACCAGAACAACGAGGTTTAATCTATCGTTCTTGGTCAATATACTTAGCGCTACCCGGCAAGTGGAGTGGCTACTCAAAGCAATGAATACCAAATGCCGGTTCGTATCTACCCCTGACGCTGCTTATGCTTGGGGTTTGAGCAAATCACCATGACCCGGCCGCGGCGGCGGATCACACGACACTTATCGCACATTTTGCGAACAGACGCACGGACTTTCATGTCCAACTCGCACTTCACTACAGAATTGCTATGCTAGCAAACTGATGCCAACCCGTCAATTAAAAGTTTTAAAGACTCGACTGTGCTGAGTCAAAAAGAAAGCGCTCCATGGAGCGCTTTCTTTTTGACTCAGCGGGAACTAGGCACCGCGTTTGAGTGCAGCTTCTACCTGCTTGAGCTCTTGCTCCACCCGGGTCCGGAGCTTTTCCGGAAGAGGGCGGTTGGGATAGCTGCTGTAGTGACCTGCGATCGCATTGAGGGCTGTCCGCATCGTTGTAAATGAACTCAGGTTGGCTACGGAGGTATCTCGACGATAGCGGGAGGCAAAGTCGCTAATGATAGTTTTGGCGTTGGCCTGGGCCTCTGGCTTAGCGGGATCGTCGTCGGCCATAGAGATAGACGTTCTGAGGCTGTCTACCAACATCAGCGTGTCTTGGCGGTAGTCACCAGTAAGCATGCCGCTGGTGCCTGCACTGCACCCGGTCAGGCCGACAACGGCCACCAGTACGAGGGCAAAAAGACGGGCAAGTAAAGATTTCATAGGCTTCTTTGAAAGAGGTTAGACCGAACGACAGGCCCTGAAAAATAGACGCTGGGCTCTGTGCCAAGGCTGCGCTAGTGTCATTCCGGTGCTCTTATTCTATAGCGCACCGGAACCATAGTATTTGATGGGCTGGGTGAGATGCTCTCTCCTTAGGCAGGATAAATGCGCAGCCGACGGTTGGGTTCTTCGCCACAGCTCAGGGATTTGAGCCGGTAATGTTCGGCGAGCTCATGCTGCATTTTGCGAATTCGCGCCGATCTGGGCAGGAGTTCTACCGGTTGGCCCTTGGGGATAACAATTTGCTCTACGGCAAGGCGAGCTTCCTCGAGGGCCTCTAGCTCGTCGTCACCGCCGCTGTGGCTAAACAGTTCTAGATCCACGGCTGCCGGGTTGTCGTCCATGTCCAGCAGGCGCTGCAGGGCGCGGGTAATTTGGGGAATGCTGTTGGATTTCACCAGATGGACGGGAATCTGACGGCCCTGGGCCATGTGCTTGAGTTTGGCTTGGGCCTTGGCGTGCGATCGCAGCGCCAGCACCGCATCGGCATTGTCTAGATCTTTGGTGACCACCACAGGCATATGCAGGGTTTGAATCACCCGTTCCAGCTGGTGGCGGCTCAGGCCGTAGGGATAGAGCCGCATGGCGTCCTCCCCGTTGGGGCCAACGATAGCGTCATCGCTGGCCATATCCAACAGGTGGGCGAACATAGGATCGGTGGCAGGCTCAGCGGTAAACACCTGGCCCAGGGGGCGAATGGAGCTACCGTTGCCCAGGTGCCGCGGGGCGCTGGCTAAAGTTGCCGTCGGGGGCACCATTTGGCCTGCGGCGCGCCACCCCATACCCGTGCGAGAGGGCTTAGACACCTCCCGGCCCGACCCAGGCAGTTCGTGGGTAATCACCACTTTTTGGTGTTCATCAACCGTGCGAATTTGCAGGCCTGGCTGACGCCCGCGCAGCAGATTGTCAATCGTCATCGTGACGTCATCGTGAATCACCCACCGCTGGCGCTCCAGCATTTCCACGGCGATGTCAAAGGTGGGAGGAGCCTTACGCTCCAGCACACTTTTTTGACTACCCCGGCGGCGCGCTTCCTCGTCCCCCAGGGTGACCGACTGAATGCCGCCGATCAGATCAGAGAGGGTAGGGTTTTTGATCAGGTTTTCGAGCTGATTACCGTGGGCTGTCCCGACCAGTTGCACCCCCCGTTCGGCGATTGTACGGGCGGCTAGGGCCTCTAGCTCAGTGCCAATTTCATCGATCACAATGACTTCCGGCATGTGATTTTCCACCGCTTCGATCATCACCCGGTGCTGCTCCTCGGGCCGAGCCACCTGCATGCGCCGAGCCCGGCCAATGGCGGGGTGCGGAATGTCGCCATCACCAGCGATTTCGTTGGAGGTGTCAATGATCACGACCCGCTTTTGCAAATCGTCGGCCAAGACGCGGGCAATCTCCCGCAGGGCAGTGGTTTTACCCACCCCAGGTCGGCCCAGCATCAGAATCGACTTCCCGGTTTCTACCAGGTCGCGGATCATGCCAATGGTGCCGAAAATGGCCCGCCCCACTCGGCAGGTCAGGCCAATCACCTCCCCAGAGCGGTTGCGAATGGCGCTGATTCGGTGCAGGGTTTTCTCAATCCCGGCCCGATTGTCACCGCCAAAGCTGCCGACCCGCTTGATGCAGTGATCTAGGTCGGCGTGGGTGACCGGGGCATCAGCCAAATACTCGACGCTATTGTAAAAGCGGGCTTCGGGTAGACGACCCAGATCGAGCACGACCTCAATCAGACTTTGGCGCTGGGGATGATGGGCCAACCGCCCTCGAATGGAGGGTGGCAAAATGCTCAGCAATTGCTCTAGATCGTCAATGGCAAGGGGTTGAGCAGGGGCAGGAGTAGATAGATCTGAGGCTGTCCCTTCGGGATCGGTGGGAGAAAATTCCACGGCTAGATTGTAAGTGGCAAAACTATCTGGGGCGGGGCTGTTATCGGCGGGGGCACAATCGCCCAATTCACCATTTGTCAAGCTGTTGTCGTCGCTATAGCTAACCATACCGTGTTGATAAAAAATGTCCATCAGACTTGAGCTGACCGACCAGCTGCCGGGCCAGAGCTAAGCCCTGGCCCAACCGGCTCTCATCTAACCGCTGCCAGGGGGCAGCGGTAGCTAAAGTAACGCCAGCAACTGTGGATACCAGTTGACCGTTGGAAGGCTGGTCTAGGGAAGCGTGTCCTAGCCAGGGTTGAAGTTCTTGGTCAATGGAGTCGAGCAGGGGCAGCAGCTGGGCTCGGCCGTAGCTGCCGTAGGCAATGCCGGCGATGGTAGAGGACATTGCTGCTGGGGCGGAGTTCGCCTTGCCAAAAGCCGATGGCAGGGAGCCGGCTGACGAGGGAAATATTTGGGGCGAAGCAATAGACGGGGCGTTGTTTATCAAGCCAAGATCGAGCAACTTACCTACAGTGTAGCCATTGGTGCCGCCAGCGGGTTGCACGTAGCCTGGCAGCCCCGCCTCAAGAATTTTTTGGGCGAGGCGGATGGCGGCGTGAGTAGTGCCTTTGCCCAGGTCCCCGCTCATGGGGCGGCCGTCGGTTTGCCAAATCAACGGCACCTCCAGGGGAGCCATGAGGGCATAGAGGTGCTCCAGATAGGGAACGACCTGGTCGTGGTCAGGGCAACTGATGGAGATGACCTTGAGGTAGGGCCGCCAGGGTTGAAGTCGCTGCCAAAGCTGAGCAAACTCGG
>DATIVG010000414.1:0-4948 GCA_035466075.1 Nodosilinea sp.
AGCGCTGCACGACCAGCCGCACCGAGCCGTCTTCTCGCACCTGCTCTTCGGCCAGCTGAAAGCCCTGGCGAGAGGTCTCGGCCACCACGGTGTTGTAGGCGTAGCGCTGGGTCACCCGGCTGAGAAACCCTTCCACCGTCAGCGGCTGCTGCCAGTACTGGAGGTCGGCCACCAGCTCGTAGTCGCTGGTTTCGGGGTTGCGGCGAAAGCCAATGTCGTAGCCGTTTGCCTGGGCAATCACCACATCGGCGGTTTCCGTCAGGCCCTGGTAGCCCCGCACGTCGCAAGGGCCGGCCTGCCAATCGGTACCCAGATCGCTAAGCGCCAGCTTGAGAGAGTCTAGGTTGCGAATTTTGGTCTTGATCTGGCTAAAGTGTGACATTTTCTACGGGGGTATAGGGACTTAAAAACTAAACCATCTACCACTGGCTGGTGGCCTGGGCCGCTACGGTCTCGGTTGCCGTCTGCCCGTGGCGCTGGGCAAAATACTCCGACGTCTGCTGCTGGGCTACCACAACGCCCAGCTGAGCCTCAATGGCGGCGGTTACCTCGGCACAAGAAGCTCCCACGATACCGGTTACGGTCTCCTTGACTCGCCCATCGGGATAGATGATGAACTCTAGCGTTTCCATAGGGTTGATGACTCTAAAAACCGTTGAGCAGTCAGGAGAAAAACATGGCTCAAATGGCCAGAACCGGACTCTAGTACAGCGTGACAGCGGGTAGACGACTGCTCCGATCCTAGCCAAGCCTCAGCCCGGCGGCCCGCCATCAATTCCTCACGAAAATCAATGTGCTGCATTGATTTTCGTGAGCGGCCACATCCATTAGATGTAGTGTCGCGTAACTTTTCAGGAGCGTCAAGGCAACTTTTGTTACATATCGCAGCCATTTTTGAGCCTCTGCCACCGCAAAAACGCGCTTTCCGGGGGAGAACTGGTTGGGAAAGGGTTAAGAAATATTAAGTGCGCCAACGATCTATTATCTATTACTTATTAAATTGATTTAGATCCGCTCCTACGTCCGCAGGCCTGAATTTTGGGCCTATTCACTATCTGCGTTTCGCCGCCATTACGGATCCCAGATCAGCTTTGCCAGCAGCCCAAGGGTTGCCCAGTCGCTTGAGGGTGGCTCAGCTAAGGACAGGGAGGGGCTTGATGGTGAGCAGACGGTGGAACTGCCTTAGAGCATGGGGCGCCCTGGCGGTACGCGGCCAACGGCCCCGGTTGTCAACCGCTTGAGAATGATCGCTTTCAGGCCTTGCCCAGGGACGATGCCGTGGAGGCTAAAGGCATCGAGCAGTCTATTAAGTAGTAGCTCTAATTAGATGATGCTGTAGGGTTTGTGGTGGCGAAGCCCAACGCACTGCTAGATCTCGGCTTGGCACGCCAAGCCCAACGATGACGCACCCTAGGAAAAATAAGGCGTTCTACCTAAGTTCACTGTCGCTGCCGCTAAGCTTGGAGCGATCCGAGGAACTGGGTTCTCGATCGCCAGGGCCTCCAGGTCAAAATCTTGGTACTCACTGTGAACAGAGCTTAGACAGCTGCAATGGTCTCTATCTCCACTGTGCAAACTGCTCTGCGGCATGGTGGCAAAATAATTGTCAACTTGTGAAATGGGGTTCTTAAAGCTATCACTAACGAACTTTAATCTCAAGTTAACCTATTAAAAATCTTTTGTTAATGCTGGCTTGACCTTCTCTTGAAGGAGATGCCGGATCATCATGTAGTGCACGCAATGTATCTCGGCATAGGGTGCTTTTAGGCCATTTAGGCCTCCAAGAGGATGTTTCTGGTAGCTTGAGAGAAACTAATTGGCCTGTTTTTGAAGTAAACAAAGGCTATCTTCTCTGGCGGTCTGTCAGTGATACAGTGTCCACAGAAACCCTCGGGCCGCACAATTTTGTCTGTCGTGGGGTTTTTTAGTGTGGTTGACGATCGGTGCCTAAACTGTATTGACAAAGATTCAAATTGTCTGAGTCAATATAGCCGTGAGTTTGCTAAACAAGTTTGTTGAAGCGTTGGATTTGGAGTTAGAGGAATCATGGCTTTGAGTAAGAAAATGCTACGTGTAGGGTATTCGTCGGCGCTGGTGGCAATGATGGCTGGACTGGCAGCCTGCGGCGGCGGTAACCAGACTGCCACCCCCGATGCTGGCACCGACACGGCTGCGGCCCCCAGCTCTGACCTCACCGGGGCCGTTCTCGTCGATGGCTCCAGCACCGTGTTCCCTATCTCTGAGGCCATGGCTGAAGAGTTTGGTGCGGTCAATCCTGGTGTGGCGGTCACCGTGGGTGTCTCTGGTACTGGCGGCGGATTCAAGAAGTTTTGTGCTGACGAAACCGATATCACCGGCGCTTCTCGCCCCATTACCCAAGAAGAAATTGACCTCTGTGCCCAGGCCGGCATCGAGTACATCGAGCTGCCCATCGCCTTTGATGGTCTAACCGTGGTGGTTAACCCCGCCAACGAGTTTGCTGAGTGCCTCACTATTGAAGAACTCAAGACCATGTGGGAGCCCGCCGCCCAAGGTACCATCACCAACTGGAACCAGATTCGCGCTGACTTCCCCGATGCACCCCTGGGTCTCTACGGTGCTGGTACCGACTCCGGTACCTACGACTTCTTTATGGAAGCAATCGGTGCTGATGGCGAGAGCCGTGGCGACTACACCGCCAGTGAAGACGACAACGTTATCGTTCAGGGCGTGTCTAGCGATCCCAACGGCACGGGCTTCTTTGGTCTGGCCTACTTTGTTGAAAACCAGGAGAGCCTGAAAGCTGTGGCCATCGACAATGGGGATGGCTGCGTCGAGCCCAGCTCTGAAACCGTTGCCGACGGCACCTACCAGCCCCTCTCGCGGCCTGAGTTTATCTACGTCAAGCTCAGCAAGGCGGATGACCCTGCCGTGGCTGCCTTTGTTGACTTCTATCTCTCGCCCGACAATGCCAACCTGGTAGATGAAGTGGGCTACGTTAGCGTGCCCTCTGAGATCAACGCCAAGGTGATCGATCGCTTTGCTAGCAAGACCACTGGCAGCGTGTTCAACGGTGGCTCTCCCGTGGGCGTCAAAATGGACGAAGTGCTCTAGGTTTGTATCTTAAGCACCCTCTGGCTCGGCCTCTCTGAGGTCTAGCCGTTCAGATTCTGGGGGGTCAGGTAACACTGGCCCCCTTGTCTTTTAGAGTTCTGCATCATGACGACAAACTCTTTGCCGCCCGACTCCAACAATCTCTGGCAGCCCAACCGCGGGCTCAACAAGCGGGTTGAGACCGCCATCATTTGGCTGTTTGGCCTGTTTGCTCTCATTTCAGTGGCCACCACCTTTGGCATCGTGCTCTCGCTGCTCTTTGAGACGGTAGAGTTCTTCAAGACTGTTCCCCTGTGGAACTTCTTGACTGATAGGCAGTGGACTCCCCTGTTTTCAAACCCACAGTTCGGCATCATGGTGCTGCTGAGCGCCACCTTTTTAACCTCGCTGATCGCCCTGCTCGTAGCCGTTCCCCTAGGACTGCTCTCGGCCATCTACCTCAGCGAATACGCCTCGCCTAAGCTGCGCAAGTGGCTCAAGCCCGCCCTAGAGATTTTGGCGGGGGTGCCCACGGTGGTCTATGGTTACTTTGCTTTGCTGCTGGTCACGCCCTTTCTTCGGTCATTCATTCCTGGCTTGGGCGGTTTCAACGCCCTGAGTGCAGGCATTGTGATGGGTATTGCTATTACCCCGCTGATTGCCTCCCTCAGTGAAGATGCCATTTATGCGGTGCCCCGTGCCCTGCGAGACGGCTCCTACGCTCTGGGCCTCACTAAGCGAGAAACCATTTTTGGCGTAGTGCTGCCTGCCGCCCTTTCGGGGATTGTGGCGTCGATTATTTTGGCGGTGTCTCGGGCCGTGGGCGAAACGATGATTGTGGCTCTGGCCGCTGGGCAAAACCCGCGCCTGGGTCTCAATCCCTTCGTGCCGATCATGACCATGACCGCCTATATCGTGCAGGTAAGCCTGGGCGATACCCCCGCTGGCTCGATCGCCTTTAAGTCGATCTTTGCGGTGGGGATGACGCTGTTTTTGATCACGCTGGTATTCAACATCCTTAGCTTCTGGTTTGTTCGCAAGTTTCGGGAGACCTACGAATGACGCCCCTTACATCGTCTCAAAATACCCCCCTGGACGCCGGGTGGAATATTGAGCAGAAACAGGTTTTAGATGCCCTGGGCAAGCGCCAAGCCATTGATAAGGGTTTCTCGTGGCTAGCGCTCTTGGCGGTTGTCTTTTCACTGTTTGTGCTGGTGGTGCTACTGCTTGACGTTTTGTTTGACGGTGCACCGGTGCTCAGCTGGAGCTTCCTCACCAGCTTCCCTTCCAGAAACCCCGCCAATGCTGGCATCGTATCTGCCCTGGTCGGCACCATTTGGGTGATGCTGCTGGTGGCGCTGTTTACCTTTCCCATTGGCGTGGGGGCGGGTATTTTTCTCGAAGAGTTTGTGCCCGACAGCCTGATTGCCAAAGCGGTTGAAATCAACATTTCTAACCTGGCGGGGGTGCCCTCAATTATCTACGGTTTGCTGGGCCTACAGGTGTTTGTACGCCTTCTGTTCTCGATTACTCAGGGGCGCAGTGTGTTGTCGGGAGCGCTGACGCTGGCGCTGCTGGTGCTGCCCATTGTTATCATTGCTACCCGCGAATCTCTGCGGTCGATTCCGGGCAGTTTGCGCCAGGCGGGTTTTGCTTTGGGTGCCACGCGCTGGCAGGTGATTCGCTCCCACGTGTTTCCCCTGGCGCTGCCGGGTATTCTAACGGGGGTGATTTTGGCGCTGTCTCGGGCCATTGGCGAGACCGCACCGCTGATTACCATCGGGGCACTCACCTACATTCCCTGTCTGCCGCCGCTGTCGCTGGCGGGTTTGCAGAGCCCGTTTACGGTGCTGCCGATTCAAATCTACAACTGGGT
>DATIVG010000415.1:0-6440 GCA_035466075.1 Nodosilinea sp.
TTGAGCACCGCCTCCCGCTGTTCGCGGTAGTTGGGGATGCCGGTGGGCAACGACCCCAGCCCCCGCTGCTGGCGCAGGCGGTTGAGCCAGGCCCGCCGCCAGGGGCCGTTGTCAAAGATGCCGTGGAGATAGGTGCCCCACAGCGACTGGCTGGCATCCACCACCCCCAGGCTGCGGTCTTCAAACAAGAACTCAAACTTGGTGCCCTTGTCGTCTTCGCCGTCGGAGAGCAGCAGCTGGGTGCGGCCCTGGTGCAGCTCGTAGCCCGACACCGGCAGCCCCTCCTGGGGAAACCGAGAGCTGACCGTGCGCTGGCGGGCGATCTTTTGCTGGGTGATCACGGTGCGCAGCGGGAACAGCTCCAGGCCGGGGAAGCGGCCCTCGTGGCCCTCGATGCCCTCGGGGTCGGCCAAAAACTGGCCCATCATTTGAAAGCCGCCGCAGATGCCCATCACCGTGCCCCCGGCGGCCACGTAGTTTTGAATCTCTTCGGCCATGCCGGTGCGCTGCAAAATCAGCAGATCGGCAATGGTGGTCTTGGTGCCGGGGATGATCACCGCGTCGGGGTAGCTGAGCTTTTCCTTGGGGCTGAGGTAGACCACCCGCACGTTGGGCTCGGCCTCCAGCGGGTCGAAGTCGGTGAAGTTGGAGATCCGGGGCAGGCGAATGACGGCGATGGTGATGTCGGCCTGTTTTTTGCTGCCGGGGGTGCGGTCGAGCAGGCTGAGGGAGTCTTCGGCGGGCAGGGCGTTTTCAATCCAGGGCACCACGCCGAGGACGGGGATGCCGGTGCGCTCTTTTAGCCAGGTGAGGCCGGGTTCGAGCACCTCGCGCTGGCCGCGAAACTTGTTGATGATGATGCCCTTGACCAGGGCCCGCTCCTCGGGGTCCATCAGCTCCAGGGTGCCGATGATGTGGGCAAACACGCCGCCGCGATCGATGTCGGCCACCAGCACGGTGGGGGCGTTGAGGTGCTTGGCCACCCGCATGTTGGTGAGGTCGCGGTGTTTGAGGTTGACCTCCACCGGGCTACCGGCCCCTTCGCACACCAAAAAGTCGTAGTCCTGGCCCAGGCGGGCGAGGCTCTCTTGAATGGCCTGCCAGCCCTGGTCAAAGAAGTTTTCGTAGTACTGCATGGCGGTGGTGCGCCCCACGGCCCGCCCCTTGAGAATGACCTGGGAGGTCATGTCGCCCTGGGGTTTGAGCAAAATGGGGTTCATCTCCACCTGGGGGGGCACGCCTGCGGCCCAGGCCTGCACCGCCTGGGCGTAGCCCATTTCGCCGCCGGTGGCGGTGACGTAGGAGTTGAGGGCCATGTTTTGCCCCTTGAAGGGGGCGACCCGCCAACCTCGGCGGTTGAGAATGCGGCAAAGGGCTGTGGTGATCAGTGATTTACCCACGTGGGAGGCTGTTCCCACTACCATGATTGCTCTCATGGAGCGTCTCCAAAATTGAATGAGGTCAGCGGTAGGGCGAAAGCCTGGGCGTTGGTCAAAGGCTCGTCCTTGCGGACGTCGGCCCGGCCCCCAGCCACTTCCTATGCAGATTCTTCAGGAACAACACAACCGATCAGGACATAACCCGTCAGAAAGGGCCATCCAGGGCCAGAAAGAGAACTCTTAGCCGTGCCACCAGCTGGGTGAGCGCACCCAGCGGCACCATGCATTATAGAGATGATCGCCCAGGGTGGGGCGATACTGGGCCGGGGTGAGGGGCGCGAGGGCCTCAAACACCTGGCGACCCAGGGGGGTGAGCCGAAAGCTATCGGTGAGGCCCTGGCCATCGACTTCGCGGCGCAGCAGACCGACGGCAATCAGCCACATCATCTCGTTTTCGGCCTGTAGCTCGGCCAAAGGGCGGCGGCTGTAGCCACTCTTGAGGCCGCTGGGGCCGCACACCTGGCGAATGGAGACACTGTGCGATCGCAGATCCGCCAGCAGCTCCAAACGAAACAGAGAACACCGAAACGCGCGCTCGGCCCGCCTGAGCGACCGCCGCGGATAGCTAATCGACAGCGCTGAACTGGGTTCGGCTAGGGGCATGGGCAAAACCTGAATCGCCTTTAATCAATGCTTAAATTGTAGGCGCATTCCACCCTTAGCAGGGCCGAGCTGCCCAGCGCTAGCCTCAACCCCCGTACTGGCCAGGCTGGAGGCTGCTGTCGTCACCAGTCAGAGCCGCCCTCACTGGTCGCCCTCGCTGATTATCTTTATTGGGCACTCTTAAGTTACTGTTGCGCCCGGGGCCGCCCCCCGCCCGTGGTGGTAGGGTTAAACATCCCCCTGGACCTGGCCGCCGCCGAGCCCAGCGCCGCCCCTAGGAGCCCCCAGCGTGAGCCCTAAAGTATTACCCGGCCAGAGCTACCCCCTCGGTGCCACCGTCTACGCCGTCGGGGTCAACTTTTGCCTGTATTCCAAGCACGCCACCGCCATTGAGCTACTGCTGTTTGAGGCCCACGACCTCACCCAGCCCAGCCGCGTGATCGCCTTCGACCCCCAGTGGAACCGCACCTTCTTCTACTGGCACCTGTTTGTACCGGGGCTCAAAAGCGGTCAAATCTACGCCTACCGCGTCCACGGCCCCTTCGACCCCGACCACGGCCAGCGCTTTGACCCCACCAAGGTGCTTCTCGACCCCTACGCCCGCGCCATCGTCGGTGACGACGCCTACGACCGCACCGCCGCCCTGCGCCCCGGCGACAACTGCGCCACCGCCCTCAAGGGCGTCGTAGTCGATACCCGCAACTACGACTGGCAGGGCGATCGCCCCCTCAACATCCCCTACGCCCGCAGCGTCATCTACGAAATGCACGTGGGCGGCTTTACCCGCCACCCCTCCTCTGGCCTGCCCGACCCGCAGCGGGGCACCTACGCCGGGCTGATCGAAAAAATCCCCTACCTGCGAGACCTGGGCATTACCGCCGTCGAGCTGCTGCCCATTCACCAGTTCGACGCCCAAGACGCCATGCCCGGCCTCGAAAACTACTGGGGCTACAGCACCCTGGGCTTCTTTGCCCCCCACCGCGCCTACAGCTCTCGCAAAGACCCCCTCGGCCCGGTCAACGAGTTTCGCGACATGGTCAAGGCCCTGCACAAGGCGGGCATCGAAGTCATTCTCGACGTGGTGTTTAACCACTCCGCCGAAGGCAACCACGAAGGCCCCACCCTGAGCTTCAAAGGCATCGACAACGAAACCTACTACATGCTGGAGGAAAATCCCTTTTACTACTCCAACTACAGCGGCTGCGGCAACACCCTATCGCCCAACCACGCCGTCGTCGGCCGCATGATTCTCGACAGCCTGCGCTACTGGGTATCAGAAATGCACGTCGATGGCTTTCGCTTTGACCTGGCCTCGGTGATGTCGCGCGACGTGATGGGCAACCCCCTCGAAGACCCGCCCATTCTCTGGAACATCGAGTCGGAGCCGATTTTAGCGGGCACCAAAATTATCGCCGAAGCCTGGGATGCCGCCGGGCTCTACCAGGTGGGCAGCTTCATCGGCGACCGCTTTGCCGAGTGGAATGGCCCCTACCGCGACCACGTGCGCCAGTTCGTCAAGGGCGACCTGGATGTGGTGCCCGACCTGGCCGCCCGCGTGCTGGGCAGCCCCGACATCTACCAAAAACCCAACCGCGAGCCCAACCGCAGCATTCACTTTGTCACCTGCCATGACGGGTTTACCCTCAACGACCTGGTGTCGTACAACCAGAAGTACAACGAGGCCAACGGCGAGCTCAACCGCGACGGCACCGACGCCAACTACAGCTGGAACTGCGGCGTAGAAGGCCCCCAAGCCCCCCCTGAAGTCGAGCAGCTGCGCCAGCGGCAGATCAAAAACTTTCTCACCCTGCTGTTTATGGCCCAGGGCACCCCCATGCTGCTGATGGGCGACGAGGTGCGCCGCACCCAGCGCGGCAACAACAACGCCTACTGCCAGGACAACGACACCAGCTGGTTTAACTGGGATGCAGTCGAAAAAGAACAGTCGCTGCTGCGCTTTACCCAGGGGCTCATCCACTTTATTCAAAACCTCCAGGTGTTTCGCGTTGAGCACCTGCTGCGGGTGACGGCCAACTGGCACCACGAGCCCCACATCGTCTGGCATGGCCCCGGCCTGGGCCGCCCCGACTGGTCTGAGCAATCTCGCACCCTGGCCTTTACCCTGCGCCACCCCGATGCCAAGGAAGAAATTCACGTCATGCTCAATGCCTACTGGGAGGCGCTGATGTTTGAGCTGCCGGGGCTGGCCCCCGGCAACAGCTGGCATCGGGTGGTCGATACGTCGGTGGAGCCCCCCCGCGACTTTTGCTACCCCGAAACCGCCCCGGTGTTTGAGAGCCACCTATACCCGGTGGGCCCGCGCTCGTCGGTGGTGCTGATCAGCCGAGGACACAAGTAGCGCTGTGAGGTCGAAAGCCACCCGCTGACTAGACAATTGCACTGCACGAGCGCGACCACCCCAGTCCTCGACGGCTGGCTGGCTCTAAAATGGTAATCACTGTTTCACCGCAGGTCTAGAAACAATGACTGATAGTGAGCTTTTAGGCCGAATCACCACCGATCCAAAAGTCATGGTTGGCAAACCCGTGATTCAAGGCACTCGCCTTACCGTGGAATATATTCTGAATCTTTTGGGCCACGGGGCAACAACAGCTGAAATTTTAGAAGAGTACGAAGGATTGGTTGAAGACGACATTTTGGCCTGTCTCTTGTTTGCCTCACGATCGTTAGAAAGCGCAAGTTTTATGCCTTTAGAACAGGAGATTGCCTAGTTGCGCTTTTTGGTGGATGAGAATACAGGAGTTGTGGTTTCCTGGTGGTTAAGAAGTCTGGGGTATGAGGTCTTCTCGGTATATGAAGAAGCACGAGGTGCAGATGACGACGCCATTCTGCGAAAAGCATTTGACGAGAACTGGATTTTAATCACCAGCGATAAAGACTTTGGAGAGAAGGTCTATCGAGACAGACAGCCTCACCGGGGCGTTATCTTCTTGAGGCTTGAGGATGAACGCTCGGCCAATAAAGTTGTAGTTCTACAAAGACTATTGGAAAGCTATCCTGACCAGATTTCTGACAATTTCGTTGTAGCCACTGAGAAACGGGTTCGCTTTGCAAAATGAATGGTTTACGATCATCAGGCAACGGCAGCTTTGGGCTTAGGCAGGGGCAGCCCGTCTTCCTCTAGCAGAAGCTGTAAAACCTCCTCACCATTGCGGGCCGCTTCTTCGTAGCTGTTGCCATGGGTACGATAGGCCTGTTCGGGAAAATCGGGCAGATGCACCAGAAAGCAATCATCTTCCTCTGACCAGACAATTACCATTTCATAACGAAGGGTGCTCATTATCCCTCATCCCCTTGCTGCATCACTGTTCTAGGCGCTTCGGCTACTTGCTTGTCTTGATAGGGTTTGGCATCATTCGATTGGTTTTCCAATAGGTTCTTTAGCCTCGGCCAAACCTTCATTCGGTGTTGCGATCGCCCCTATCACCCCCCTGGTACAACCATCTCCACACGTGTTAGCCTCATTAGCCACCCCAGATGGTTCATCCATGTGTCGCGATCGTTCATCTGGTGGGTGCGACCATTCATCCGGCTACCGCGATCGTTTATCCGACCGCCGCGATCGCACCTACAGCCCCAAAGATCCTTTCGCCAGCGGCAGAGTTCTTTCATCCCCCATGCAAGATGCTTCATTCACCCCTGCGGATCGTTCATCTCACACCGTCGAAGCTTCTGCCATCAGGGCAATAGGTTCATAACACTGCGCGTTAAAGGGTACGCAATTCTCAAATGCTTGCATACTCAATGCAATAGAACGAAACCATTGACTGAAACAGCATATCTTTCCTAAGCAAGCCGCAAAAACTCAACCCTTAAGGCTTATAAGCTGTGCCTACGAGCCTTAAGGGTTGAGCGGGACAATAGACCTGACTTCGAGTTAATGGGCTAGGGCAGTTCGGTGGTGCCCATTAAGTAGCGATCGCACTCCCGCGCCGCCCCGCGACCTTCATTAATCGCCCATACCACCAGGCTCTGCCCCCGGCGGCAGTCTCCCGCCGCAAACACCCCCGGCAGCGAGGTCGTGTACTGCTCATGCTCAGCCTTCACATTGCTGCGGCCATCTTTTTCCAGCCCCAGGTCATCCAGCAACGGCTGCTCCGGGCCCAAAAAGCCCATCGCCAGCAGCACCAGCTGCGCCGGAATCACCTTCTCCGTACCGGGCACATTCTGCGGCACAAACCGCCCGTTCTCATCCTTGCCCCACTGAATTTGTACCGTATGCACGGCGGTGACATTGCCCGCTTCATCGCCCTCAAATTTAGTGGCGGTAGTCAGGTAGGCGCGGGGGTCGTCGCCAAACATGGCGGCGGCTTCCTCCTGGCCGTAGTCCATCTTGTAGACCTTGGGCCACTCGGGCCAGGGGTTGCCCGCCGAGCG
>DATIVG010000416.1:0-10235 GCA_035466075.1 Nodosilinea sp.
CCTATCCCCCCTCCCCCCTACTCCCCCCACTCCCTCGCCATGGTTCGCATCAACAGCATCCCCCCCACCCCGCCGACCAACTCCGACCAAAACGGCCACCAGCCCGGCGACGCCCTGCTGGCCAACCAGCCCTCGCGGCAAAAGGTGCAGTTCGACAAGCCGGTGATTTTGCGCCAGTCGCCCCGGTGGTCGCGGGCGGTGGTGTGGAGCCTGGTGGGCGTCACCGCCGTCACCATTGGCTGGGCCTGCCTGGCCAAGTTTGAAGAGGCCATTCCGGCCCAGGGCAAGCTGGAGCCCAAGGGCATGGTGCAGCCGGTGCAGGCGCCGGTGGGGGGCGTGGTGCAGGAGGTGCTGGTCACCGAGGGCCAAACCGTGGCGGCGGGCGACCCGCTGCTGCGCTTTGACCCCGAGACCACCCAGGCCCAGCTCACCTCCCTGGAGACCATTCGCACCCAGCTGCAGGATGAAAACGCCTACTACCGCTCGCAGCTGGCCGACGACCTCGACGCCAGCGCCCCGGTAGACATTGCCCCCGGCCTGGTGCAGCTGACCAGCAACCGCGCCGCCCTGGTGGCCGAAAACGCCCTCTACCGGGCCCAGCTGGCGGGGGATGTGACCGGGGAAAGCCTGCCCATCGCCCAGCGTGACCGTCTGCGGGCCGCCAATGCCGAGCTCAACTCGCGCCTCAGCATTGCCAACCTGGAGGTAGACCAGCTACGCCGCCAGCTCACCCAGACCGAGGCCCAGCTCACCAACGCCCGCGATGCCCTGCGGGTCAACCAAAATATCCTCGACCGCATTCGACCGCTGTATGAGGCGGGGGGCATTGGCGAAATTCAGTACCTCCAGCAGGAGCAGGAGGTAAACAACCGCCAAACCGAGGTCAACCGCCTGGTGGAAGAGGGGCAGCGGCTAGAGCTGGCGATCGAGCAGGCCCAGGAGCAGTTTCGCAACACGTCTATCGCCTCCCAAGACGAGTTGCAGCAGCGCATCGCCGCCAACGACAACCAGATTGCCGCTCTCGACAGCCAGCTGACCAAAACCATTCTCGAAAACGACAACCGCCTGCAAGAGCTCGACAGCCAGATTGCCCAGCTTCAGCAAACCCTGACCTATCAGGAGCTGCGGGCCCCGGTGGGCGGCACGGTGTTTAACCTCAAGGCCAACCAGCCGGGCTACGTGGCCAACTCCACCGAGCCCATTCTTGAAATTGTGCCCGACGGGGCTCTGGTGGCGCGGGTGTTTATCACCAACCGCGACATCGGCTTTGTGCGCGAGGGCATGGCGGTCGATGTGCGCATCGACTCCTTCCCCTACAGCGAGTTTGGCGATGTCAAGGGCACCCTGACTCAGATCGGCTCCGACGCGCTGCCCCCCGACCAGATCAACCCCAACTTCCGCTTTCCGGCGGAGATCACCCTCAGCGATCAGGTGATTGCCATTGATGGGCAGCCGGTGCAGCTGCAATCGGGCATGTCGCTGAGCGCCAATATCAAAACCCGACCCCGACGGGTGATTACCATCTTTTCTGACCTATTTGTGCGCAAAGTCGATACGCTCAAAACCGGCGGCTAGGGGCAATGGGCCAGCAAAGGCTGGGTTGGACGGACATATTCATAGAAAAAACAAACCAGGCGATTCCAATTTGATAGAATAGCGTCTATGTTCTAGCGCTCCGTTGCTGCTTGGGGAGGTTGTTCGTTGATCCACGCTACGCTGCACCAGCTAAAGGTTTTTGAGGCTACCGCCCGCCACGGCAGCTTTACCCGCGCCGCCGAAGAACTCTACCTCACCCAGCCGACGGTCTCGATTCAGGTGAAGCAGCTGACCAAGGCGGTGGGGCTGCCGCTGTTTGAGCAGATTGGCAAGCGGCTATACCTCACCCAGGCGGGGCAAAAGCTGCTGGACACCTGCCAGGAAATTTTTAACGGCCTCGACCAGTTTGAAATGGCGGTGTCGGACCTCAAGGGGCTGAAGCAGGGCCAGCTGCGGCTGGCGGTGATCACCACCGCCAAGTACTTTGTGCCACGGCTGCTGGGGCCGTTTTGCCAGCGTTTTCCGGGCATTGATATTTCGCTGAAGGTGACCAACCACCAGCAGATTCAGGAGCGCATGGCCCACAACGAAGATGATCTCTACATCATCAGCACGCCGCCGGAGCAGCCCGACCTGAAGATCTACCCGTTTCTCGAAAACCCGCTGGTGGTGCTGGCCCCCCAGGATCACCCCCTGGTCGGCAAGCCGCGATCGCCGATTCAGGCCCTGGCCGGGGAGCAGTTTATTATGCGCGAGCCGGGGTCGGGTACCCGCCAGGCGGTGCAAAAGCTGCTGACCGAGCAGGAGGTAGAGGTCAAGGTGCGGCTAGAGCTGGGCAGCAATGAGGCGATTAAGCAGGCGATTGCCGGGGGGCTGGGCATTTCGGTGCTGTCGCTGCACACGATTATTTCTGAGGGCACGCGGGGCGAGTTTGCCATTCTCGATGTCGATCACTTTCCCATTGAGCGCCGTTGGTATGTGGCCCATCTGGCGGGCAAGCAGCTCTCGGTGGTCTCCCAGGCGTTTTTGACCTACCTGCTGGAGGAAAGCCATGGCCTGGTGGAAAGTTTGCTGCCGGGAATTAAGCCCGCCCCGGCTGCGATCGCACCCGGCACCAAGCCCAAGGGCGACGAAGTACTGAGCAAGGTTTAGCGCAGATCACCGCCCGCCCGCCCGCCCCGGCTAGGCGCAATGGCCACAGATCGGGGCAGGGCTTGCGCTGCTACCCAGGGTGATCTTCCAGCCTCGTTTGCCCTACACCCCAGCGCCCCGGTAAATGCGGGCGGCCTGCTCGGGGCTGAGCCGGTTGGCACCGGGCCAGTCGGGCTGCACCGGCTCCGAAAACGAGGGCAGCGCCACCGAGGGGGCCCCGGCCCCCGGCCTCACCGTGTCGTTAAACTCTAGCGACAGCCCGCCGGGCTTCAGCGGCTTGGCGTTTTCCAGGTCGGCGTAGATTTTGCTGTGGGGCGGCACAAAGGCCTTGGCCTCCTCATCGTAGGCCAGCAGCTGAGCGGTTTCGAGCTTGTAGATCCAGCCGTGGATGGCCAGGGTGCCCGCGTGGAGCTTGGAGCGCACCGAGGGATAGGTTTGCAGGTTATCGATCTGGGTGAGGACGTTTTGGGCCACCAGCAGGTCGAGTTTTTCTTTTTTGTCGAGGTGGCTGTAGTGGTCTTCGACCAGCTTGCGGGTGGCTTCGGTATGGCGCAGCCAGTGGTAGACCAGGGGCATTTTTTCCTCCAGGCTGCCAATTTGCAGCAGGCCCTTCATGGCGCCGCACTGGGTGTGGCCGCAGACAATCACCTGGCGAATGTCGAGGGCCTCCATGGCGTACTCAATGGTGGCCCCTTCGCCGCCGTTGGTGGCCTCGTAGGGGGGAATGATATTGCCTGCGTTGCGAATGATAAACAGGTCGCCGATTTCCGCCTGGGTGATGATGGTGGGGTCCACCCGCGAGTCAGAGCAGCCGATAAACAACACCCTGGGGTGCTGCCCCTTGGCCAGCTGCTGAATGAGCTCCTGGTGCTCAGGGATGTAGTTTTCCTGAAAATCACGCAGGCCACGCAGCAGCTTTTCCATAGGACCAATCAAAACCAGGGCAACGGCAGGTCAGCCAGGCCCAGGCCACCGCCTGCACCCGCTGCTATTGTTATCCCATATCTAAGGCCCCGGCACCGCAAAGATTTACTTATCAGAGCAATCATCTCTGCTTCTCAGGGGCTAGCGGGCCAGCGTTCGCCCCGACCGTTCGCCCCGACCGCTAGCCCCCAACCCGTCACCAAATCCAAGATTCGGCGCAATAATGGGCATACCTCTACGGCGCTGGCGATGATGCGTAATCCCTTTTGGCGGCTCAAGTCTTTGCCCTGGGCAATCCTGTTGCAGGTGGCGCTGGCGACAGTTGCGATCGCAACCGCTGCCGACCTGCTGCTGGCCCAGGGGCTCACCCTGCTGCTGGCCAACGCTGGCCCCGGCCTGGCCCCCCTGCTCCAGCTGGTGTTCATGGCCCTGCCCATCGCCGCCGGGTTTGGCCTGGGCGCCCTCGGCCTCACCATCCTGGAGCGCTGGTTTAGCAGCATCTACATCGACACCGGAGTGCTCTGGGCCCTGGTGCCCTGCCTGGGCCTGGTAGTTTTTCTCAAGGGGTTGTTGCCCATTCCCACCGCCCTGGTGGCCCTGTCGTACCCGCTGGTGGTGGGGGTGCTGCTGGGCGTTTTTGTGGTGGGCAAACGCCACTGGCGGCGCTGGTAGCCGCCAAATCAACCGGGGCAAGCTGAGCCAACCACGTAAATAACGTCATTGAGACAGAGAACCGTCGATGAACGCCATCCTCAACAGCCTGCTTGTCGGTAGCCTGGTAACCCTCGGCCTGCCCGCCCTGGCCGCCAACCCCCGCATCGAGATCAATTCCGACACCGAAGCCCTCACAGAGCAAGCCATCGCCCAGGGCCCCATTCGCGTCGTGGCCAGCTACACCCCCATCGACTACGAGGCCGACGACATTGGCAACAACCTCACCATTCAGCTGTTCTACAACGACGAACTGCAGCTATCGACCACCGAAACCGCCGCCATGTTTGCGGGCATCGAGCTGATGGATCTCGACAGCGACGGCACCGCCGAGGTGGTGGTGCAGACCTTCACCGGCGGGGCCCACTGCTGCCTGGCCATCACCACCTACACCTGGCAGGCCGAGCAGTTTACCCCCATCTACTTCGGCTATCTCGACGGCGGCGGCGGCGAATTCAAAGACCTCGACGGCGACGGGCGAATGGAGTTTGTCACCCTCGACAACGCCTTCTTCTACAGGTTCAGCTCCTACGCCGGGTCCTACCCGCCCAGCGTCATTCTCACCTACGACCAGGGCGAGTACCGCGACACCACCACCCAGTTCACCAGCTATCTCGAAGACACCGCCGCCGGCATGCGCTTTACCGTCGAAGACCCCGAGTTTGCCGAGCGCGGCGACAAAAACGGGGTGCTGGCAGGCTACGTGGCCCAAAGCATTCGCCGGGGAAACTATCGAGCAGCCTGGCTGTTCATGCTCTCCCACTACGACCGCGCCGATGACTGGGGCCTCTACACCTACAGCGACGACGGCGAGGCCACCCAGACCTACCCCGACTTCCCCACCGCCCTCTACGCCTTTTTGCAGGAGCTGGGCTATCTAGACGCCAGCGGCAGACCCCAGCCCACCATCGATCGATCGCCGGTGGTGGCAGAGGGGGAGCAGTTTTAGCCCTTGGGCCACGGCACAGCGCTGGACAGCCGCAAAAAAGGGTAGGCCGCTGCGACCTACCCTGACAAACATTAGCTGGCTCAGTGAGCTTAGAAGCCGGTGCGACGGTAGTTACCGCCGCCGCCATTGCCGCCACTGCCGCTACCGGCATCGTCGCGGGGGCGGGCTTTGTTGACGCGCATTTCGCGCCCCATCCACTCAGCCCCGTCAAGGGATTCGATGACGGTGTCTTCCTGGGTTTCAACGGCCATATCCACAAAGGCAAAGCCCCGAGGACGACCGGTTTCGCGATCGGTGGGCAGGCTAACCCGCTTCACGTCGCCGTATTCTGCAAACACTCGCTCCAGGTCTTCGCGAGTGACATCGTAGGACAAGTTACCAACATAGAGTGACATCAGATTGTCTCCTTACTGTACAAATGCAGCGAGTAAACGGAGACAAAGCTGTATCGGAAATCAGAAATGAAATGAAACAAGCGAAATCGACCGAAAACTAACCTTAAGTATTTTAACATTCAAACTTCCCAGCCAGAGGGCCCTGGGTCGCTGATGGCGGGGGCTAGTTGTCGTAGATCAACCCTTCGGGAGCATCGGGGTTGGCTTCGAGGTATTGGTCAAAGCCGGTTTTCTTGGGCTGCTGGTGCTGGTGGGAGACTTCGGCTCGCATCTCTTCGACCACATCCCAGGCGGCGGCGGCTTCGGGGGAGGTTTCGCCCTTTTCGGCGCTGACCTGGTGGGCGTAGTCGATGGCCTTTTGCAGCTCGTCTTGAAAGTCTTTGCTGTCAACGCTCATGGTTGTTCTCCTCTAAACGGTCAATGACAGGGAGGCATACTGCCATCGTACCCGCCAGCGCCCCCTCCTCGGCAAGCGGGCGGCGAAGATCACGGTATGGCTGACTGGAAGCATCTATTTGGGTAGAACCCTGGGGTGGCCCTGGGCCTATCGCACAAGCCTGAACGGCTGGGGGAATGGTCTCAATGCTCAAAGACGCCGTTGTACTGGAGCAGGTCGAGGGCGGCGAAGGTGGGCAGACAGCTAAAGCAGTCCTGGGCGAGCTCCCAGCGGCCCTCGCGCTTGAGCATGGCGGTGAGGGTGTGGTGAATGCTGTGCAGGTAGCGCACGTCGTTGGCGGCGTAGCGCAGCTGGTCTTCGGACAGGTGCATGGCGTTGCCCCAGTCGGAGCTTTGGGCGGTTTTGTCGAGCTCGATGCCCTCCAGCTCTTTGACCAGCTCTTTGAGGCCGTGGCGGGGGCTGTAGGTGCGGCTCAGCTTGCTGGCAATTTTGCTGCAAAACACCGGGGCGACGGCAATGCCCAGGTTGTGCTTGAGGGTGGCCAGGTCAAAGCGGGCAAAGTGAAACAGCTTGAGAATGTCGGGCGCTTCTAGCAGCTCTTTGAGCAGGGGGGCTTCTTTTTGGCCCAGCTCGATACGCACCACCGATACATAGCCCTCGGGGTCGGAGAGCTGCACCAGACAGAGGCGGTCGCGCTGGGGCAAAAGGCCCATGGTTTCGGTGTCGCAGGCGATGGCGCTGGCCTGCCTGTAACGGTCTAGCAGCGCCGGGGTGAGGTCGCGATCGCAGATTTCAAAACCGTCGGCCATAGGAGATCCTAATGTTTGTCAGAGGGGTCGGGCTGCCAGGGCAACCAGTCGTGGTCTAGAGCTTGCCCAAGGGTAAACCAGGGTTCCTCAGGAATGGTTGAATTTTTGAGATCACTGGCTTTGAGAAAAAGTCTGCGGGCACTGCTGTAATCTGCCAGGAAGTTCTCTTCTAGATATCTGTTTAGGCTAGGACTACTTCTTAGAATGAGGCTTATTCTGACGCGAAAGTTAGAAATTTCCAAACTCCAGCCGCGAAAGCAGCGATCGCGATCAGCCTGCCAAAAGCACAGCTTAAAAAAGTGTTCACATAGCCGGATCAGATAGCTGCTCAGCGCTCGCTTATCGCTTCCACCCAAACTTTCAATTTCCTCAATCAGGTTCTCCAAATCGAGCGCATCAAAGTTGCGGGATTGCAGATGGGCGACTGTGTCGTCTATCCAGAGCTGATAATCCGCGTCGTACAAAGACCTGGACTCAACATTGGCTTCGCCGCTCATCTGCAACTCCTCCTCTGATTGAATCTGCGAGTTGGACAAACCAGTCGAGGCAAGCTCTACTCCAGCCCGCCCAGCGCCTTGGCCACGGTGTTCACATCCTTGTCGCCCCGGCCCGAGGAGTTGATCACCAGGCGGGGGTTGCCGGTGAGCTGCGGGCACAGCGTTTCGAGGTAGGCAAACGCGTGGGCGGTTTCCAGGGCGGGGATAATCCCCTCCAGGCGCGACACCCGCTGGAAGGCGTCTAGGGCCTCCTGGTCGGTGACGCTGTAGTACTCGGCTCGGCCCGCATCCTTCAAGAAGCTGTGCTCGGGGCCCACCCCGGGGTAATCTAGCCCGGCGCTAATCGAGTGGGCCTCAATCACCTGGCCCTCGCCGTCTTGCAGCAGATAGCTCATCGCCCCGTGGAGCACGCCCACCCGGCCCTCGGTCAGGGTGGCCGCATGCTTGCCGCTGGCCACGCCGCTGCCCGCCGCCTCAATGCCAATCATCCGCACCGTGGGCTCATTGACAAACTCGTGGAACAGGCCCATGGCGTTGGAACCGCCGCCGACGCAGGCCATGAGAATGTCGGGCAGACCGCCAAACTTCTCGACGCACTGGGCGCGGGTCTCTTCGCCGATAATGGCGTGGAAGTCGCGCACCATCATCGGGTAGGGGTGCGGCCCGGCCACCGAACCGAGAATGTAGTGGGTGTTTTCGACATGGGTCACCCAGTCGCGGATGGCCTCAGAGGTGGCGTCTTTGAGGGTGCCGGTGCCCGCCGTGACGCCGCGCACCTCGGCCCCCATCAGCCGCATGCGAAACACGTTGAGCGACTGGCGTTCCATATCCTGCACGCCCATGTAGATCACGCACTGGAGGCCAAAGCGGGCGCACACCGTGGCGGTGGCTACCCCGTGCTGGCCCGCCCCGGTTTCGGCAATGATGCGCTGCTTGCCCATGCGCTTGGCCAGCAGCACCTGCCCCAGGGCGTTGTTGATCTTATGGGCGCCGGTGTGGTTGAGGTCTTCGCGCTTGAGGTAGATGTCGGGGCCGCTGCCGTCGGGGCGGCGGTAGTGGGCGGTGAGCCGCTCGGCAAAGTAGAGCGGGGTGGCGCGACCCACATAGTCTTTGAGCAGGCCATTGAGCTCGGCCTTGAAGTCGGCTTCGTCGCGGTACTGGTAAAACGCCTGCTCTAGCTCGAACAGCGCGGGCATGAGCGTTTCGGGCACATACTTGCCGCCAAACTGGCCAAAGCGGCCCAGGGCGTCGGGGCGCTCAGCAGTCAACGGTAGATCGGCGGCGGGGCGAGGCGAGAGCGGCGTTTGGGTCACAGGAATGGCGGGGGTGAAGGGTTAGAATGTGCCCCCATTATAGGGAATGCCCCGACCCGATGCTAGGCGGTCTGTCGGCTAGGCACTCCGGCGCAGGGGCGCGGCGGCCTGCCGCCGCTGGAGCGAATGAATATGGTGAAACAGCTCCCAGCAGTACTGCTCGGGCAGGCCGCAGGTGGCGGCTCCGCGCAGCACCACGTTGGTGTACCACTCGTTGGGGGCGATTTCGGCGTGGGTTTTGTGAACGACCGAATAGGTGCGGGTTTGGGCGTAGGCCCGGCCATTGCAGGTGACGGTGACCATTTCGTGGCAGTAGCCGTCTTCGCGCAGGTCGAGGGCCGGGCTGAGTCGCCAGGGCAGGTGGTAGAGCACGCCCTGCACCGTGCTGCCCGCCTGGGGCACCACATCGAGCACGCCGCAGTCGCGCAGACGAGAGCGGCGAAAGAACCCCAGCCGATAGCCTTCGAGGGTGGCGGGGCCCAGCACGTAGGCGTTGGTGCTTTCGCCGAGGGAGCGCTTCAGGTCTACGGGGCACATGCAGGAGCCGTAGGCAAAGTAGTAGAAGCGGGCGTCGTCGGTGGTGGGGCCGTCGTGGGGGGCGGTGCTGGTCATGGCAGTGGCTGACGAGGATGGAGAGATCAAACCAGAAGCGGGACAGCCTATGCCTGGGCCTGGCAGCAGGGGATTGGCTCTGAGCTAAGGCAGGCCGCCGCTGGTTGATGCTTGAGACTGACTACAGGAGCAACCTAAGCAACCTACCGGTTTTCGGGCGGGGCGCTGGGGCTTGCGGTTGTTACTTTCGTTTATATCACCCTATGTTATGAGGCAGAGAAGGTTGGCGGGGGAGCCTTGACAAGTCTTCAAGGTGCCGGGGGGCGGGAATTTAGACGGTGCGATCGCTCCTGTATAGACCGATTAGGGACTGCACTGGGTGCGATCGCGCCCCTGCTGCTTGGCCTGGTACAGCAACCCATCGGCGGCGCTGATCAGATGGAGGGGGTTGAGGGTGGCGGTGGGGCGACAGGTGGCCACCCCCAGGCTGATGGTCACCCAGGGGCCCACGGCAGATTTTTCGTGGGGCAGGTGCAGGGCCTTCACCGCCTGGCGCAGGGTTTCGGCCAGGTAGACGGCCCCGGCGTTGTCGGTGTTGGGCAAAATCACCGCAAACTCTTCGCCGCCGTAGCGGGCGGGCAGGTCACTGGCGCGCCGGGGGGGAGTTGCCATCGCCTGGGCGATCTGGCGCAGGCAGGCATCCCCCGCCTGGTGGCCGTAGTGGTCGTTGTAGGGTTTGAAGTAGTCTACATCCAGCAAAATGAGCGACAGGGGCAGGCGTTCTCGCACCGCTCGCCGCCATTCTTGCTCCAGGTATTGGTCAAAGTGGCGGCGGTTGGCAATGCCGGTCAGCCCATCTACCAGGCTGAGCCGCTGCAATTCTTGGTTGGCATGTTGCAGGGCCTGCTCGGTTTGCCGGCGCACCTCGATTTCTTGCTGGAGCTGATGGTTGGTTTGGTTGAGGCGGTCGGTGCGGGCCGCCACCTGGGCCTCCAGGTCG
>DATIVG010000417.1:0-1764 GCA_035466075.1 Nodosilinea sp.
CCCCACCTCCTCCATCCCCAACTCAAACCTCAAACCTCAAAATTCAAAACTCTCCCACCTCCCCCATCCCCCCTACCCTACGGGAAGCCGCTCCGCGTCTACACCCCATCACTCCCCCACCCCTTCCCCCCCTCCCTATGCAGCCGCACCGCTTTAGGTCATGCTAGATCCCGAATACGCAGTGATATGTAACGAGGACATAGCGCCATGGCCGAGATCGATCCCGTCAAGCTGATGAAGCAGGAAGTTGGCCGCCAGGCGGCGGCGCGGGTGCAGTCCAATACCGTGGTGGGTTTAGGCACCGGTTCCACCACCGCCTTTGCCATTCAGTTCATTGGCGAACGGCTTGCCGCTGGCGAAATCAGCAACATCAAGGGCGTGCCCACCTCCTTTCAGGCCTCGGTGCTGGCCAAGCAGTACGGCATTCCTCTCACCACGCTGGACGAAGTGGATGAGATTGCCCTGGCCATCGATGGGGCTGATGAAGTTGACCCCCAGATGAACCTGGTGAAGGGGGGCGGTGCTGCCCACACCCGCGAGAAAATTGTCGATTCCCTCGCCAAAGAATTTATCGTTGTTGTCGATAGCTCCAAGCTGGTGGATAAGCTGGGTACGACCTTTGCTCTGCCCGTCGAAGTCATGCCGTTGGCGGTGACTCCCGTCACCAAGGCTCTGGAAGCCCTCGGCGGTCAGCCCGACCTGCGCATGGGCATCAAAAAAGACGGTCCGGTGATCACCGACCAGGGCAACATGATTCTGGACGTCAAATTTGACGCCATCGATGACCCCGCTGGACTAGAGAAGACCATCAACAACATTCCCGGCGTGCTCGACAACGGCCTGTTTGTGGGCGTGGCTACCGAGGTGCTGGTGGGCGAAGTCAAAGACGGCCAGGCCAGCGTTCGCAAGCTGTAAAGACTGCAAATCTTAGTTTGAGAATAGCCGAGGGATAAGCGGATTCGTAGCTCTCGGCTATTTTTATGCTGAGGGGTGGCAGTGTTGACAGCGCCATAGAATTCGGGCGCGATCGCCCGTTTTTTAAGGAAATCCATGATTCTGTAGGCCCAGCAGTTAGCCGTCCTACACTGCTTACAATAGGGGTCGCAGAGTGGCCCAGCGCCGTAGACCCAATGGCCGGCGACCAGATGAATGCCATTTTGTCGCGCCAAAGTCTGTAGTTTTTCGCGCAGAAGAACTACAGACTATAAGTTGCAATTTGGCCTAGCCAATCACTTCAAATTCGATCACGTCAAAGTCACTGCCCCGCAAAACAGACTCCGTTTGCTGGCCTCGCAACCGCTTGCCGGTGACGCTCTCAACCACACCCTGCACGGCTCCCAAGGTGAAAGTAAGCTTACGGGGAGATCCTTGGGGTTCGCCAGCCGAACAGATCGTCTCTCGACAGTAAACTGCAATCTTGTCTTCAGTTTCGACAATCTTTTCCACAATGCAGAGTCGGGTGCCATCCTTGCCCAGGGCAGCTTGGAGTACCTCAGCCACAGAGTCCAGTGACCTACCTTGCCCGACAAGACCGAGTTGCTCTGCCACCTGCCGACCCCGTTGGCGGCCAGCGCCAATCAGTGCGATCGCAGCGGCTTTTTCACCCAAGACTTCTTCGGTGCCAACCACCAACGCTTTAAAGCAAATGATGCTACTAAAATCGCCAAGTTCAGAACGCAATTGAGCTACAGATGGAATAACAGCGGTGGACATAATGGATGCCTTAGAGTAGGGAAAAACGGATGATCGAAAGCAGGAAAATGC